>CAYNUE010000054.1:0-22296 GCA_964400325.1 uncultured Sangeribacter sp.
CCTTCGTCAAGGAGCTGTGCGATACGCTCACGAGCGGTATATTTACCGCGCTGGTGCTGCTTTTCAATGGCTTTTTCACCACCGCCAAGACGTGCCTGAACACGCTTTTCGATGAGTTCCTGTATTTTTGCCTGTTGATTGGTCATAGTCTGATTTGACTTTTTGTGTTTTGTATTATGGTATTATTTGTTAGGATCTTCGCAAAGCTCTGTGAGCACAGCTTCAGTCGATTTTGGATGCAGGAAGGCGATGTTGAGGCCGTCAGCGCCCTTACGGGGAGCCTTGTCAATGACCTTCACACCCTTCTCCTGAACTTCGGCGAGAGCCTCGGCCACACCGTCTTCAACGGCGAAAGCCATGTGGTGCATACCACCACGACCGCCGTTTTTCTCAATGAACTTAGCGATTGTGCTGTCAGGTGAAGTAGCTTCGAGAAGCTCAATCTTAGTGTCACCAACTTTAAAGAATGCAGTAGTTACTTTCTGGTCAGCTACAACTTCCTGTTTGTAGCACTTCAGACCGAGTACGTTCTCGTAATACTTGATGGCTTCCTCCAGATTGGGGACAGCAATACCGATGTGCTCGATGTGTGAAATCTTCATCGCGTTTAGGTTTAAGTGATGTTATGGTTTAAATGATATAGTAAACAATAGGGATGCAGGCCATGCCGTAAAGTATCACGGCGCGTGCGGACAGCCCCGGAGGAGAAAGGGGAAATCCGGTGCAAATGTAGCAAAATTTAATAATTCAATCAAGAAATAGGCCGAGCAACATAAAAAATATAGCACTGAGGTACGGAATATGAGCCCAGACATATAAAATACCAAAATAAATTCCGATATTTGCAAAAAAATTAGCCTTCTGTCGTCTGTCGGCAGCAGCACACGTCGCTTTAAGGGGCGGCTGAAATTTAATAAACAAAACTATACTCTTAAAATATGGAAATCACTCTGAGTCGTTTGGCTGAGCTCACCGGCGGCACAATCGAAGGCAACAGCGAGGTCTGCGTGACTTCGTTTGCACCGATTGAAGATGCCAGAGAGGGCGATTTGACCTTTCTGGCTAATCAGAAATATGAGCATTATCTCTACACTACCCGAGCTACGGCAGTGATAGTTGGAAACGACCTTGTACTTTCGGGTGCAGTGCGTGTCAGTCTATTGCGTGTCGCTGACCCTTATGCTACCCTTGCCCAACTCATGCGTATGGTGGCAGCTATGCGTCCAGCGCCTGTTGGCGTTGATAGTCAGGTGTCAATAGCTGAAGATGTCAAGATACCTGATGGTGCGTATATAGGGGCCTTCAGTTATATAGGTTACGGTGTGAAGTTGGGGCGTAATGTCAAAATATATCCGCAGGTATATGTAGGTGACAATGTAGAGATAGGAGCCGACACGGTGCTTCGTGCCGGTGTCAGAGTGTATGAAGGATGTAGGATAGGTGAGAGGTGTGTGCTGCACTCTGGTGTGGTGATAGGAGCTGATGGCTTCGGCTTTGCGCCCACAGAGAGTGGCTATGAGAAAATACCTCAGCTCGGCAACGTAGTTATAGAAGACGATGTAGAGATAGGGGCCAATACTACTATAGATAGGGCTACTTTTGGTTCTACTGTAATAGGTCACGGTACCAAACTTGATAATCTTATACAAGTGGCTCACAATGTCAATGTAGGCCGTCATAATGTTATGGCAGCCCAAGTTGGAGTGGCTGGCTCTGCACATATAGGCGACTTCAATCAGATAGGAGGCCAGGTGGGTATAGCAGGCCACATAAAGATAGGGTCATACAATCAGATAGGTGCGCAGAGCGGTATCCCTAACAATGTTGGTGACCATAAGCGTCTGATGGGATATCCAGCTATCGACGCACGTCAATTTGCCAAGAACCAGGTGTATATGAAACGTCTCGACGCCTTTTTCAATGGTAAGAAATAATAATACGCAAACGCGCTCTAATAACTCTCGAATATCTATGAATCAACTTACACTCAATGCGTCTTTCGAGGTGTCAGGCAAGGGTCTGCACTCGGGCGAGTATATCAAAGCAACATTTAAGCCCGCGCCTGACAATCATGGCTATAAATTTAAGCGTATCGATCTGAAGGATGCACCTGTCATCGATGCTGTTGCCGAAAATGTGGTTGACACCACACGAGGTACAGTACTTGGCAAGGGCGATGTGCGCGTCAGTACCGTAGAGCACGCATTGGCGGCGTTATATGCGGCTGGTATTGATAACTGTCTCATAGAACTTGATGGTCCTGAACTCCCCATACTTGATGGAAGTGCATCGGAATATGTGGCTAAGATTGAGGAAGTCGGTCTCAAAGAACAGACAGCTGATAAGGATTTTTATATAATAAAGGAGAAAACTCAAATAAAGGACGAGGCTACGGGTTCGACACTGACCATATATCCTGATGATGGTTTCAGCGTTGAGGTTATGGTGGAGTACAATTCACAGATACTGCCAAATCAGTTTGCTGTCCTTGATGACCTTGCTGAATTTAAGCAAGAAGTGGCGAGCGCCCGCACTTTCGTGTTTGTGCGTGAGATAGAGAAACTGATAGAGAACGGTCTTATAAAAGGTGGCGATTTGAATAACGCTATCGTTATTTACGATGAGCCAGTAGAACAAGATAAGATAGACCAGATATGCGATCTTGTAGGTGTAGAACGTATGCACCTGAATTCGTTGGGCTATATAAATCCGGTGCCTTTGAAGTGGGATAATGAGCCGGCGCGTCACAAACTTATGGACGTTATCGGTGATCTTGCCCTTATAGGACGTCCGCTTAAGGGACGTGTAGTTGCAGTTCGTCCGGGCCATACCATAAACAGTAAGTTCACACGTATGGTGCGTAAGGCTGTAAAACACATGGATGCTCAGGCACCTCTCTATAACCCTAATTTAGAGCCAATAATTGACATAAACGGCATTAAGAAACTGTTGCCACACCGTTATCCTTTCTTACTTATAGATAAGATAATAGAAATCGATAAGAAGCATTGTGTTGCTGTCAAGAACGTCACAGTCAACGAGCCATTCTTCCAAGGACATTTCCCGCAGGAACCTGTTATGCCAGGTGTGTTGCAAGTTGAGGCAATGGCACAGGCTGCAGGTGTGCTGGTGCTCAACTTCCTTGAGGAACCTGAGAAATACAGCACTTATTTCTTGAAGATAGACAATGTGAAGTTCCGTCAGAAAGTGGTGCCGGGCAATACGCTTTTGCTCAGTGTGTCGCTGATGACTGAGATACGCCGCGGGTGCGCCGTTGTGAAGGGTTATGCCTTCGTAGGCGAGAAAATAGTATGTGAGGCTGAGTTTATGGCTCAGATCATCAAGAACAAGTAAAAAAAGATACCAAACATCATGAACACTCTATTCAGCGTTCATCCGGAGGCTAAAATCGGCAATAATGTTAAAATAGGTAATTTCACTAATATCTACGAAAACGTAGAGATAGGAGATAATTGCGAGATTGCCGGCAATGTTACAATATATCCAGGTGCCCGCATAGGTTCGGGAGTACGCATATTCCCTGGTGCAGTTATATCAGCTATACCTCAAGATCTTAAATTCCGTGGTGAAGAGACTTATGCCTATATAGGTGATGGTACCACACTGCGTGAGTGCGTAACTGTCAATCGTGGTACAGCCGCTAAGGGTGACACACGTGTAGGCTCGGAATGTCTGCTTATGGCTTATACCCATGTGGCTCATGACTGTCGTTTAGGCAATCGTGTGATAGTGTCTAACTCTTGCCAGTTTGGTGGTGAAGTCCAAATTGATGATTGTGCTGTGATAGGCGGTGGAAGTCTTGTACATCAGTTCTGTCATCTTGGCCGTAATATAATGCTGCAGGGTGGAGCTTTGGTCAATAAGGATATTCCTCCATTCATCAAGGCTGCCCGTGAACCTATCTCTTACGTTGGTCTCAATACTGTGGGTTTGCATCGTAATGGTTATTCACGTGAAGATATTGAAACTATCGCTGAGGTCTACCGTGTGCTTTATCAATCAGAACTCAATGTGACCAATGCTGTTGAACTGATAAAAAATACTGTTCCGGCTTCACATCTGCGTGACATCATAATAGACTTCGTGGTCAACTCTAAACGCGGTATAATCCGTTCGGCTGTATAAACTAAGAAAACAAGAGATATACCATATTAAAAGACAGGCATGTAACATGCCTGTCTTTTAATATGGTATATCTCTTGTTTTGACCTATCTACTTTTATTGGTCTGATGATACTGTTTTATAATTTTCCATGAGTAGATGAAGGAAGAATTTAGCTATTTTTGATTTCGCCCAATATACCCTCAAGTTCTTTCTGAGCCCAGTCTATACGGTCAACGCAATCTATTGCTATGCCTTCGTCAGTGGTGGTTTGGGGTACGTTTAACAATCGTCTGTTACCATCAGCAAAAATTACCTTGAAGGATTTTTCGTTTGCTTGTACGGCTACTTCTTCATTCTCGAAAATCAGAGGTGCGTTATAGTCGGCTAATTTGACATTGTAGGTTGACATACGTTTTGACAGACAAAAGAGGTAAGGAGACCAGTGTTTGCCATTGAAGTTGTTCTTGTTCATCATAATATAGTCGTATGTCTCAAAATCTCCTGCTTTGGTGTAGCGTGCATCCTGACCGTGTCTCATTCCAGCATGACGCACCATATAGTAAGGCCATGTGTAGAGACCGGTGTTTTCTTGTTGTGTCAGCCAAGTGGTAATGTGGGAGTCGATTGTCTCCTTGTCAAAGTTGGGCAAAGATTGTAAGGCTTTGTGAAGTATAGGAGGGGTGACTTTATTACCATGATTGAATATGTCGTTTCTCCAATTTTCCCAATTTCGTCCAGCATACAAGCGTCGGCCATTTGCAGTGGTGGGTGCATAGTCACCTATGGTCAACAGGAATCTCTCAATTTGGTCGTAATCGGCATCGGCATGGAATAGTTTTGCATGTAGCGGCAGAAAGTCTACAAGCACTATCTCGTTTTCCATATAGCAACTTAGATTGCCACATAACACAGCATTGTTTTCAGAAAACTTTATTGTCCATTCGGAGTCAGTATGGCTATTGATATAGTTTACTTTTGCTATCTCCTGTCTGATTTGAGCCTGTCGGAATTCACCTGACATCTCGGGATTCAGAGGCTCATCTCTCATTATGGCATTGACACGCCGGAGCAACGCACCCATTTTCTCAGCACGTAATTCGTCTGGAGAATTTAAGATGAGGTTACGTATAATACGGATTTTCTCTCTCAGCACAGTATAATCAATAGATGTTGTTGTCGCCGCATATTGGAAAAATGCTTCCAGCATCAACACACTGGCATTATTCAGTTTGTCCCATTTAGCAGCTTGCAGAAAGAAATTAAGCTCACCGTTGAGAGGACCTCGTATATAGACACGGTAATTAGCGGCATTACTTTCTATACCATCTTTTATTCTATATTCATCACATTGATGCGTGAGAATGTTCGAGAAGAAATCGTTTACATTTTCTAACGAAGCGAAGAAATCCATGATTTTCTCAAACCTGCCCAATAAATGTGCCTGGTCTTTCAAAATCAATTCCGCAAGACTCAGAATGTCAGTGTTTTCCAGAGTATTATAGTTTCCTTTGTTGGTTTTGGTGCCCTCAATTACCATAAAACGTCGGAAAAGATTTATGAACATTTGGTCAAGACCATTGTCCGCGTAATGTTTGGTATCATTATTTTTTTCATCACGATATTGGTCATCAGCCTCTTGGTCGCGATATTGCCAAAGTAAATCAGTCCAGACGGTATCTATCTTTAATGAAAACTGCCCGGACCGTGTATCCTCAGCCAGGGAGTTGTGTTCTGTGTGTATGTAACTCTCTATCTCTGCTTTGAAATGTTCAAAATCGGTCAATGGCTTGCCACGCGAGTTCATTTTGATGTAGAGGTCATCTGAAGTCTTTAAGTCGTCGAGATTGAGTTGCCAGAATTTAATTTTTCTGCCTTTAGTAAGTCTATCCCATATCGCTATAAGGTCTTCTTTACTTTGATTACTATAATGCCTGTCTATATCGTCCAACATCACCATCATAGAGGCTATTGTAGGGTCGATGCTCCAACGACGTGTAAACCACCATTGATTGGCTATATATGCTTTTATACCTCTGAAGTCATTACCTGGAATTTCGAGAAGTTTACGGCAAAATTCCTTACTACTGTCACGCGTGTCGTAAGTAAACGCTTTAAGAAACGCTACATCATTATCTGTTCTTTTACCTAAATATAAGTATAAGAGAAACAACGTGGTCAGACGTTGCTGACCGTCAATAGGCAGGAAGGTATTGTTTGTCTTCTGACCGTAGATAAAATCCAATTCTATGGCTTTGCTGTTGTCAGAATCGATAGCTGTCCACAGACGTTTCAAGAATTTTTCACGTGTCACCTTACGTCCTGCCCGGCCTTGAGCATAATCGCGTTGTATCTTAGGAATAATAATCTCCTCGATACGCTTGCGACTATTTTCGTCGGTAAGCATGTCGAGAAAAGTGGTTATCCTACCTACGTATTCCATATTATTGGTCTCCATGATTTAAGCTTCGGGTTGTTTTTGTTCAGGTTGTTTCTTACGTAGTTCAGCTTCTGTTTCATAGCCTTTGGGTAAATAAGGCTTTAATACTTCCTCCATCTTGTCGATATAAGCATTACGGTCATTATTTCCCCAAAAGAAAAGCTGATTTTCATGTTGAGGAGTATAAGCTTTAAGAAATACACGTTGAGTACAGACGGGAATAAAACTTTTGGAGAGGGCATCAATTATCAGACCTCTTTTAACATCGAATACAGAATTGCTAAGCATTGAGTTTATACCTCGGCTTAGTAATGCCATATTGGCCATTTCATCTTTGTATTCTGTTGAAGTGCGTTTGTCCGGTGATACAGCAATATCGGCAAATTTTTTGGAAATACGGTCGAAAGCAATCTGTGTTCTGTCGCGTTGTGAAGCTGCGAGAAAAGCCTCCATTTCTTTGTCAAGTTGGTCAATTCTTTCCAATTCCGCAGCGTCAGAACCGTCTAATACTCTCATGTCGCGAAAACGATGCAGAGACTCTCGATGTAGCGTTATCCAGAGGGTCCATTGATAGTCTTTGTTCAAAAGGTCTGACTTCTGTGCATGGATATGTTCAAGGGTCCAACCACCCTCTACGTTTTTGTGATGATAGAAGGAGTAACGCTGAGTTTTGTCGGCCATTTGCTGCATGGTCAGAACATTAAACAGAGTCAAGATATTTTGTATAAGATTATTATGGGCATTGTAACGTAATTCCTTCAATCGCAAACGGGCGTCGGCTTCTTCTCTATCGTCATCTTTATTGATTAGCGGTAGGGTTATGCTCTTTCTGATATGGTCATCGAGTTCACGTTTGAACTCGTTTTGATTTTTACCTTTTGATAGTTCAAATAATTCGCCCAATACCTTGTCATGCTCATCAACAGATACAAGAAATCCGATTTTATGATATAATTCGTTTGTCGGGTCTTCGTACCAATCGCGTAGACGTAAATATTGTAAGTAAATGTCATTCCATGTCTTCTTGCCCAACTTATCGCCATACATTTCTTCAAATTTGAAGAAAGTGTAGAATTTATCACGTTCAGTCGGATTCTTATGAGCTATGATGTCGAAGAGAAGGTCTATTTTTGTATCGTAACTGTTCATCGAACGATTGGTGAGGAAGTTCCAGAACATTTCATCACTAAGTTCACGCTCAATACTATCCCATTGATCTACGATAACAGCCTTATCGTGTTCGCTGATTGTATTGTCGCCATCGTCACGCATAAATAGAGCTTTGATAAGTTCAGAATTAGTCAGAGGTATTTTTCCGACATTTAAATCTGCGAATTTTTCCCAACAATCGATACTTTGCTCAAGCTCATACCATATAATCTTGACTCTTTCGTTCAGGGCTTTGGCAATCTTTTGGATTTTGCTCAAGTTGCTACCAAACCATTTTGTGATTTCGGAGCAAGCGTGCCACATGTATAGAGTATCAGGTGTAGTACGCGCTACTTGAAATAAATTATCCAGAGAGGTATCTTTAAGGTGTTCTATAAATGTACCTGTAGCTGAATTGCGAGTTTCGTAATTCAGTTGATATGGTACTTGTACGTTGATACCTTCAAAAAGGTCTATATCACCGAATACAGAAAATTTTTTCTTTAAATTTTCTAATACTTTATAAATCAGTAGTACAGTTGTAAGCCGTTGTTGACCGTCAATTAGGTCGTATCCTCCTACATTGTTAGGAGCGACAACTATCGGCTGAAGATAATATGGAGTTTTTTCATTCGTACGCTCAATATCATCTAATAATTGACGTACTTGCTTACGCTCCCAACGATAACCGCGTTGATAAGCAGGAACCGTAAAATTGTCGGTGACTGTACCAACTACACGTATCTTCAATTTTGGACTTGAGGTATCAGAAATATTTTGTTCGGCCATGGAATCTGGAACATTTATCTTGTGTTAGACAATATGAGATAATCTTAGATAATTATCTAAGTATCTTAAAGCAACATACTCCGGCTCTTGGCGGCAAAATCCGCATTAGGGCCGGAGTATGAGAATATAAAAACTACGTATCAACCGAATTTTGAGATTTTGCGTAGCATCGGTTCGTTGATGATTTTGATGCGCCGTCCGTCAACAAGAAGGAGTTTTTCAGATACAAAAGAGGTAAGAGTACGTATAGCATTTGACGTCGTCATATTGGAGAGATTTGCCAAATCCTCACGACTCATATAAATCTTAAGGGTGGCTTCATCGTCTTCAAGACCGTAATTATCGGCAAGTAGTAGTAGAGCCTCAGCGAGACGTCCGCGAATATGCTTTTGGGTGAGGTTGACAATTTTTGTGTCAGAGCCACCAAGATTACGCGACAGCTCATGAATAAAGAACATGGCCAGATCGTTATTGCGTCGTATCACTTCTTCGACAATACGCATGGGAATGAGACCGAGTGACGACGGCTCGAATGCCGAAGCCGACGACACGTATGGTTCACGAGCGAAGTAGGCACGATAGCCGAAGTATTGCACCGGACGATACAGACGTAGGATCTGTACACGATCACCTATTCCACTCTTATACATCTTGACCTTGCCTTTAAGAAGTATCCAGAGATATTCTGGCTCCTCATGTTCGGCATAGATTATCTGATTTTTCTTATATTGATGTACGACAAAGTTGTCGCTTATAAGACGTTTGTCTTCCGGACTTAGGACCTGCCATAACGGTGACATGTCATGGCTAATGATATGTTCGAGAGTACTCTTCTTAATCATTGGTTAACATGCGGAGAGATAGCGTTTTAAAAATAGGCATTCAACGATTTGCAAAGGTGCTTCGCCGTTATGAAATCGGAGAAGCTGTTTTAAAACACAAATTTAGAAAAAAATCAGACACTAACCAAAAAGTTGCACAATAAAGTTTGTTTGATTGGTGGGGTTAGATGTTTTCTCACTAAAACAGTCATTATCTGAAATCATTTTCTGACAGATAGCATGTAGCTCTTGTCGATTGAGCTTACCCATTGGTGTATACGGCAGGGTATCAATACCGACTAATATACGCGGTCTTTGATGAGGTTCGAGACGACGGTATATTTCTTCAGCCAGATTCTGTCTACGTTTAGAGGTGGCCCATATTCTATCGGTGATACATAGAGTAATTAATGCTCCCCATTTGTCATCGGTAACCCATGAGACAGCAAAATCTCCGGTTATCAAGTCGGTGAGGCGAGTCTCAATATCATCGGGAATAACTTTTCGGGCACCTGTGATAATAACATTATCAAAGCGACCAATAATCTCAAATGTGCCGTCATTAGCAAGTGTGGCAATGTCGTTGGTCTGTACCGGTTCGAAGTTCTCACGTTTTATACACAGACACCCACGACTGTCAAGCGAAAGCTCCACCCCTGGAAATGGAGTAAAAGCTACAGGAGTATGTGATACCGGACGTAAAGCAATATGTGATGCTGTCTCAGTCATGCCATAAGTTTCAAATACATTAAACTGTGAGTCTGCAATGGCTTTTCGTAACGGTGCTGGGATAGCGGAGCCACCGACTATGATGTTACGTATTGGTGGAAGACGTGAGACATTATCAAGAATCCAGTACATTTGAGAGGGGACGACTGCCAACAAATCAATCGGAGAATTGATGTCAAGAAGTCCGACAGGGGTGTTTGAAGGTGCCTCGAAAGCAAAATGCGCTCCTGCCTCGATAGCGCGTATGAGCATCATCTTCCCTCCTATGAAGCGTGGGGCCACACAACTGTACAACAATGAGTCGGAGGTAATGCCGAAAAAGGTGTTCGTGGCTAATGCACTTGTGCGAATAAGCTTTTTCGATAGCTTGATAATCTTAGGAGTACCGGTTGAACCTGAGGAACGCGCTTCTATCCAAGTTGAAGAGTCAAGCCACTGCTTTCTAACGTCTTCGAATGTAATTTCGGAATCGGAAGAAATAGGGTTTATTGCCGCCATTGAAGAGCATCAAATTGTGTATGGTCAAGAGGAGCACCGGCATGACAACGCAAGTGTTCACCTTCGAGAAAAACCGGTGACTCGAAATTATTTGTAAATAATTGCCCAGTACCAAGTCCCTGAGGCATGGGGTTGCCAAGTGTAGCAGTCCACTGTGCTAAAGCGGAGAGGCCTACATTTGATTCAAGTGCCGAAGTAATCCACCAACCTATATTACGTTCGGAGGCTAACTCTATCCATTCTTGGGCACCGGAAAATCCACCGCATAGAGCAGGTTTAAGTATTATGAAAGCAGGAGATATGGTGTCAAGTACGGCTATTTTTTCATCTGTCGAGCATCGGCCAATTAACTCTTCGTCAAGTGCTATAGGCAACGGCGAAACCTCGCAGAGAAAACGCATCAGTTCCGGATAGCCGGCAGGTATAGGCTGTTCTATAGAGTGAACTCCTAAATCTGCTAAGGCTTTGAGACGTGGCAGAGCATTATCCATGTTAAACCCACCGTTAGCATCTACACGTATCTGAAGCTGGCTTTCGGAGAACTGTGAGCGAATACTTTTTACCATCTCAAGTTCACTTTGCCAATCTATAGCACCGACTTTAAGTTTGATACATGAAAATCCTTCAGATACTTTTTTATCAATACGTTGCATCATGGTGTCAAAGTCGCCCATCCATACCAATCCATTGATTATTATATCGGTTTTACCTTCGGTAAAAGATGAAGGGAAGTAAAGACCACTGCAACCAGAGGAGAAATTGAGTAAAGCCTGTTCGAGACCATACTGTATTGAGGAATGACGAGATAAATCGGTAGGTTTACCGATAGCCATGTTAGCAAGTAGTTCAATGAGTTTTAACTCATAGCCTCTACCAGCTTCAGCTGATAGACCTTCGAATACAGCAGCCTCGCCTATGCCGAATCGAGATGGATCAGCTTCGTCGAAGACTTTGATGAAACATGTCTGCTTCAGTCGCATAATACCGCGTGATGTGCCAGCAGGTTCTTTGAAGCAAAGTTTGTAGGGGGCATAGGCGAGACGCATAGATTTAGTAGATTTTAAGTGGTTTGTATTATTAATGTTATGGGAACATTGGGAATTGGTCGAAGTCTGGGTCACGTTTCTCAAGGAAGGCGTTCTTACCTTCTTGCGCTTCATCCATGAGATAATACATAAGAGTGGCGTCACCGGCGAGTTCCATAATTCCGTGCTGTCCATCAAGTTCAGCATTGAGGCCGCGTTTAATCATACGTATTGCTAAAGGTGAACGTTTCATTATGACACGACACCATTCCACAACAGTCTCTTCAAGTTGATCGAAAGGTACGACTTCGTTTACAAGTCCCATATTGAGAGCTTCCATAGCGGTATACTGACGACAGAGAAACCAAATTTCACGAGCTTTTTTCTGACCTACGCAGCTTGCAAGATAAGAAGAACCGAAACCGGCGTCGAAACTTCCTACCTTTGGACCTGTCTGGCCAAAGCGAGCGTTATCAGAGGCTATTGAAAGGTCACATACGGTCTGGAGCACGTTACCACCGCCTATTGAGTAACCGTTGACCATGGCGATAACTGGTTTGGGGAGTGAACGTATGGCTTTGTGCAGGTCGAGTACGTTGAGACGTGGCACTCCGTCGTCGCCTATGTAACCACCACGGCCCTTGGCGTGTTGGTCACCACCGCTACAGAATGCTTTGTCACCGGTGCCGGTTAGGACTACCACGCGGATGTCTTGGCGTTCGCGACAGATGTTCATGGCGTCAAGCATTTCCTGATTGGTGAGGGGACGGAAAGCATTGTAAACCTGTGGGCGGTTGATTGTGATTTTTGCTATGCCTTCGAATTGCTCGAAGAGGATGTCTGTGTATTGTTTGATTGGGGTCCAGTTAAATTTTTGCATGGTGATGGGGATTAATTTCGGGGCAGAGCCCCGGGCGGAAACAAGCTTCGCGAGGTTTAGGCGAGCTAAAGCTCGCACACGGAACCAGAAGGGAGGGTTGGAGGGGGAGAGAGGTAGCGCTGTGGCGGGGAGGAGGGGAGTAGGTTAGGAGGTGCGGTGCATGTAGGCTTTGAGGAGGGTGGCACTGAGGGAGCCGGGGACTTTGATTTCAAGGAGAGTCTTTGAGTAGGTGGAATCAAAGAGCCGGTGGAGAGCTGTAGTGAGGGTTTCGAAGGTGTCGGCGCAGAGATAGTGCCACCCGAGAGCTGGTGCAAGACGGCTGAGGTTGAGAGTGGGCGGAGCGCATAGCATACGTTCGCGCATCTCTTCGGAAACACCTGCATTTATGAATCGGAATATGCCACCTCCAGTGTTGTTGAGTACAATAATACGCATGGTATCGGGTATTTGGCTGAGAGCAAGTCCCGAAAGGTCATAACTCAGCGACATGTCACCGCTGATAAGCAGGGTCGGAGCTGAAGCAACAAGAGCGCCACCTACAGCTGTCGATGTAGAGCCCTCTATTCCTGATACACCACGATTACAATATGAGGCGTGTGGAAGTCGTGTGGATAGTAGTTGGGCGTAGCGTACTACAGTTCCGTTTGAGAGAAAAAGATTGTAGTCTGTGGGTATAGTGCGAAATACTTTAGCCAGTGCGGTGAGTTCTGACCATGGTGCTGAGTCGATATAATCGCGAGCAGATTCGTAAGCTTTGCGGCGTAAACGCAGCCATTCGTCAGCATAACCGAGCGGCAGTCGGGAACGTCGGCGACGTAGGGCACCAGTCAGCATGGAGAGTACTGAAGCAGGTGAGGCTTCGATGCGACATGTCAGTGATTGTAAAGCGTCTACGGTAGTATGTGTAAATCCGATAGCCCAGTGCTGTGGTGGCTGCACACGTCTCATCCATTCTTTGACTTGACGTGAAATCAATGCGCCTCCTATTGTAATTACAAGATCAGGACGTAGATTGTCAAGTTGTTCAGTGGTAAGGGTAGTAAGCACAGCATCTATAAGGTGATCAAGATGACCGACATGTAGATTACTGACTGTCTCGCACATCAGAGCCACGTTAGGCAGAGCACAGAATTTTGTGACAGCCTTATTAAGACGTGCGTCTGGTTGGGTAAAACCGGCAATGAGTAATATTCTACAATCGGCTGCCTCATCAGCAAGCGCATCTATTTGCTCACGTGACAGTTCAGTAGGTGTAGTCAGCATGTTGATGACACGTTGGTGGGGCAGTGGTCGCTCTGTCGTTCCGCCTAATGGTGGTGCAAGCCGCAGATTTATATGTACCGGTCCGGGACGCCTTGCACAGGCTTCAATCATAGCATCATTTGCCAGACGATTGACATACCATTGCATTTCAGCGTCGGGTTTCGATACCGATGGTATATCATAACTTGCCTTGACAAAACGTCGTAAAGCTTCAAACTGGTTTAGAGTCTGTGAGTCGTCTTGATCTATCCATTGTACAGGTCGGTCAGTGGAAATAATTATCAGGGGTACACCCTGATAATAAGCTTCAGCTACCGCAGGAGCATAATTGAGTAATGCTGTGCCGGAAGTACATACCAGTGCTACCGGGCTACGTCCTACCAAGGCCATTCCAAGTGCCATGAAAGCTGCGGCACGTTCATCTATTACAACTTCTGTACGCAGTTCGCTATGGGCATCAACTGCCGCGAGCATAGGTACATTGCGTGAGCCAGGAGAGCATACTACAGTCTTTACACCGTGAGCCGCAAGTATATCAGCTAATATGCGACAGAATATATTATCGGTATCAATAGAACCCATAGTATAACGTTAATCCTAATTATTCGTAGATTACGACTTATTATACAAACGCTTCGGGGTGATAGCCAAGAAGGAAAGCTGCTGCTTCCATACGACGTTTGCCAGCTGGTTGCAGAGAGAGTATCTCAAGAGCTGAATTATCACCACAACCTACTATCAGACTTTTGCCACTTATCTGTACGTCTCCGGGACGCAGCTCACTATCTTCGAGAGGTTTTGATTCAAATATTTTAACAGTAAGCAATTCTCCGTCTTTATTACGCATGTCAGTCCATGCAGCAGGATAAGGAGAGAGGCCGCGTATCTGATTATGGATATCACGAGCAGGGTGTGTCCAATCTATATGACAATCCTCCTTGAAAATCTTTGGTGCCGGGATAAATTCTCCTTGTGGTTGGGGTAAGGTAGTTACAGTGCCGTCACTGATTGCCTTAACTGTTTCGGACACCATGTCGGCACCAAGTTTCATCAAGCGGTCATGCACTGTGCTGGCATTATCATCAGGCAGAATATCTACTCGACATTGTTGTATGATGTCGCCTGTGTCAATCTCATGACGCAGGAAGAAAGTGGTGATACCCGTCTCGGTTTCACCGTTCATGATAGCTCTATTTATCGGAGCAGCCCCACGATAGCGTGGAAGCAGAGAGGCATGCAGGTTAAAAGTGCCTAATGGTGGCATAGCCCATACAGATTCAGGCAACATACGGAAAGCTATGACTATAAACAGATCTGCGCCTATCTCTTTTAGTTGTGCATTAAAAGCAGGGTCTTTCAGTTTTTCAGGTTGTAGTACTGGTAGTCCATGAGCCAAGGCGCATTTCTTAACATCGCTTTGCAGCAGTTTATGTCCACGTCCAGCGACTTTGTCAGGCATTGTAACTACAGCAGCTATGTCGTAGCCTTCACTTATAAGACGTTCAAGACTTGCAACGGCAAACTCCGGGGTGCCGAAGAATACTATCTTAGGATTTTTCTTATTCTGCATATAAGTTTACTTACATTTATATGAAGAGAGATTATACAGTTTTCCGTTGTTACTCATCGCAATAGTGTTTAAGTACACGACGGTAGCTGTTAAAAATCTTTGATTTTGATACGAATCCGATATAGCGTCCGTGATCTACGACCGGTAGATTCCATGCGTTTGTACGGTCAAAAGTTTCCATGACCTTTTCCATAGGATCACTTATTTCAATACGTGCCGGTGGCATGGACATGAAGCGTGATACATGCATTTTCTTGTATAGGTCGGGACGGAACATGATGTTGCGTATATCGTCGAGTAGCACTACACCTTGAAGCATACCCTTATCGTCAATGACAGGAAATAAATTACGATTGGAAGTAGCAATAATATCGACTACCTCTTTAAGATTCATTTCGGGACGAACAGTCTTAAAATCACGTTCAATTACACTATCGGTTTTGAGCAGAGTGAGAACAGTCTTATCCTTATGATGAGTAAGAAGGTCACCCTGCATGGCCAGACGCATGGTATAGATACTATAGGGGAGAAAGGTACGTATAGTCATGTAGGATAGAGTTGAGACTATAAGCAGTGGTAAAAATAGATTATAGCCACCAGTCATCTCAGCTGTTAAGAATATAGCCATAAGAGGGGCATGCATGACACCACTCATAAGGCCTGCCATACCGAGAAGAGCAAAATTTTTGGTCGAAATCTCTATGCCGAACTGATTGGCGATAAAGGCAAATAGGAATCCGAGCAAAGCGCCTACGAACAATGACGGAGCGAAAGTACCGCCTACACCGCCAGCACCATTAGTAGCAGAAGTAGCAAATACTTTAGTAAGTACAACAGCTGCAATGAAGCCGCCTATTACCCATACAGAATCACGATCAAAATAAAGGAAAGTACCGTCAAGCACCGATGACGCATTGCCTTCGAGAAGGTTGTTAATTGTGCCGTAACCCTCACCATAGAGTGGAGGAAAAAGGAATATAAGGCCGGCCATAATTAACCCACCGACAGTGATTTTTATGACCTTGTTCTTTATGCGGCTGAACATGCCTTCCATAAGCATCATCATCTTGGTGAAATAGAGAGAGATGAAGCCGCATACCACACCAAGTAGTATAACCCATGGAATCTTGCGTGTTAGGAAAGGTTCACTTTGTGAGAAAAAGAATTCAGCATCATAACCTTCTAACACGTATGCTACAGTTGCTCCTGTTATGGAAGATATTAGAAGAGGCATAACTGTAGTGCCGGTAAGGTCAATCATGAGTACTTCGAGAGTGAAAAGCATACCAGCTATAGGAGCACGGAATATACCTGCTATACCAGCAGCAGCTCCGCAACCTACCAGTAGCATGAGCACCTTAGGCGACATACGGAAGGCCTGACCAATATTTGAGCCTATGGCAGCCCCAGTAAAAACTATTGGACCCTCAGCACCCACCGAGCCACCGAAACCAATAGTGACCGAAGAGGCTATGAGTGATGAATACATACTACGCTTTTTTAGGCGTGATTTACGTCGTGATATAGCGTATAGCACACGTGTGACACCATGTGAGACAGTGTCACGCGCCACATAATGTACGAAGAGAGTTACCAAAAGTATACCTACCATGGGATAGATAAGGTACACGTAGTTGGCGGTCGTAGTCTGTATGTGTGATGTAAGAAAATGTGAGATGAGGTGAATGAGAAACTTGAGCAACTGTGCTGCGAAGCCGCACAGAATACCCACGACAAGGGCAAGGAACATCACGAAATTATTTTCGCTGAAATTCCTTTCGCGCCACATTACAAGACGCATCCATTGGCGTGTCAGGGTGTTATGGTTCTCACTATAAGCCATAAAGGGAGGTTAGAATTGAAAATATTGTTTGTTAGTAGACGTTCGTTCCGGTGGCTGACGGCAGCTTAAACCCCACGTCCTGTAACAATGGTTTTGACTGTGTATATCATGATTTTAAAATCGACAAGGGTCGACATGTTAGACAGATAGATGAGGTCAAAGCGTGTACGTTCTACCATTTGTTCTATAGTCGAGGCATAGCCGTATTTTACCATACCCCATGATGTTATACCTGGTCGTACTTGGTGTACTAAAGTATAATAGGGTGCCTTACGTACTATCTGGCGGATGAAGAACTCACGTTCCGGCCGAGGTCCTACGAGACTCATGTCGCCCTTGAGTACATTCCAGAATTGTGGCAGCTCATCAAGGCGGTATTTACGCATGACACGTCCGAGAGGTGTGACACGATGGTCAGTTTCCGATGATAGTCTTGGTCCTTCCGATTCGGCATCTTGTCGCATAGAGCGGAACTTGTAAATATCGAATGGACGCTGACGGTATCCGATACGTTCTTGCGAATAAATTATAGGTCCTGGTGATGAACGTTTGACAAGCACAGCCAGTGTGGCCAAAAGCGGTGACAGCACTATAAGAGCTGAAGCAGACAGTACCACATCAAACAGGCGTTTCACATTGTTAGCCGACTCTGAACACCGTGGTGAAGTCAAGTCGACAAAAGGCTCTCCGTAAATATCCTGTAAGTGGATACCCGATGTCACGTATGACATTGTATCGGGAGCTATCTTAATGGGTATATCGAGTTTGAAGAGTCTGAACAGTAGTTGTAGCACACGCTCTTCATCATAGACTTCGGGTGATATGATAAGTTGGTCGATTTTCAGTGAACGGCATACATCAGCAAGCTCATCGAGAGGAAATACCGATGCCTCGTCAGTGATTGGTTTTTCACCGGGAATATCGACAAATCCTATGATATTATACCCAAGACGACTGTTGGTCTTCGAAAGATTGAAAGCTGTTTGGCGTGCCATACGAGAATTACCAACAATTATAGTATTGAAGGCCCAGCGTCTATCTTTTAACCGTGCGATTGCTGAATGAGTTATGGCGACACGTCCTATATATGTACACCCTAACAGCAGCATAAAAAGCACAGCAAGCATCTCATAGCTGACGGTTCGGTGCAGCGTCTGATCATCAATGAGAAAGATGAGGAAAATCAGCAGTGAGTTTAGGGCAGCTGAGAAGAAAGTGGTGACGAGCTCCTGAAGACGTGACTTATCGAAAGGACGGTTATAGTAACCTGACAGCCAATAGATACCCAACATACCGATAGGTACGAGTATCTGTTCCAGTATAAGTTTCTGACTACAGAGAAAACCGCCAAGCGAATTGCCCGTATGCAAAGCTACCGCATAATAGCGGTAAATGTTGAACAGCAGAAAGGCAACGGCTGAAGTAATCCAATCGCAGACTACGTAACGTAGGCGTTGCTTCTGAGTCGATACACCTTTGCCTTTCATCTTATCACTTTGACAACACCAGAGTCGGAAAGTTTTATTATGTTGCTCGGCGCGGGTGAAGAGTTATCATTACGACGGAATCGAACCACATAATCAACACCTTCAATTATCTCAGGTGATATCTGGCGAAAAAGGGTTGGAGCCGGTTTACCACTGACATTTGCCGAAGTCGAAACCACAGGCTTGCGTAACTTTCGACATAGAGCAGCTGAGAAGGCTTCACGGGTAATACGTACTCCTAATGAACCGTCTTCTGCCAACAGAGCAGGAGCTACGCCGATGCCTTTGTCATAAATGATAGTAACAGGATGAACCGCTGCTTCGATAAGTTGCCATGCTACTTCTGGTACGTTGGCCACCGTTCGTTCAAGAGCTGCTTCCGACTCGACAAGTACGAGCATTGATTTGGCTTCAGCCCGCTGTTTAAGACGGAAAATCTTTTCTACAGCTTCTGGGTTGGTAGCATCACAACCTATTCCCCATACTGTGTCTGTAGGATAGAGTATAATGCCTCCACGCTGCATGACAGCGACAGCCTGTTGTAGGTCGTCGGCTTCGTAGCGCAGAGGAGTATGTTGTGTGTTGTTTTGATCCATAGAATCAGATAGAATCTTCTTTTAAAATTTTTTCAAGATTATCTACTTCATCAAGCCACAGACGTGCAGAAGCGTCAGATGGCATTCGCCAATCACCACGTGGAGAGAGGCATACGCTACCTACTTTCGGGCCATCAGGCATTACGGAACGCTTGAACTGCTGCGAGAAGAAACGACGATAGAAATTGTGCATCCAATGACGTATCGTAGCATCGTCAAAGGTGCCTTCAAAAGCGTTACGTGCCAGTAGATAAATTTTAACAGGTCTGAATCCGTTACGTAATACGTGGTAAAGGAAAAAGTCATGTAGGAGATAAGGCCCTACAAGGTCTTCGGTTTTTTGGTCTATCTCACCTTTGTCATTGGCCGGTAACAGTTCCGGACTTATGGGGGTATCAGCTATATCGCGTAGCAGACGAGCTACTTCAGGTGTGGCCTCGCAGTCAGCATACCATTCTATTAAGTGCCTTACAAGAGTCTTTGGCACAGAAGCGTTGACACCATACATCGACATTTGGTCAGCATTATACGTACACCAGCCGAGCGCAAGTTCGGAAAGGTCGCCGGTGCCTACTACTAAACCACCGATACGATTAGCATAATCCATCAAGATTTGGGTGCGTTCACGAGCTTGACTGTTTTCGTAAGTTGCGTCAAGAGTAACACCGTCGTGACCTATAGCAGAGAAATGTTGTTTTACTGCCTCACCGATAGGTATCTCGATAGGTGTCACACCCAATTGCTCCATAAGTTGCCAAGCGTTTGAGTGTGTACGGTCAGTAGTACCGAATCCTGGCATGGTTATGCCGACTATATTCGTACGTTCTATACCGAGCATTTCAAATGCTTTGACAGCTACCAGTAAAGCCAGTGTTGAGTCAAGACCACCTGAAATGCCGATAACTACCTTTTTCATGCCTGTAGCTCTGAGACGTTGCATCAGTCCCCATGCTTGTATGGATATAATCTCTTGGCAACGTTCTGAGCGTGAATTAGCATCAGAAGGTACAAATGGAGTAGGGTCAACAGGTATCAGAGGCTTGAAATATTCTTTACGTTCAATAGGATAATGTGTCGGCCTGATAATTCTTGCTTCTGCTTCGTGAGTGATAGCAAATGTATTACGGTGACGACGGTCGTTGCGCAGACGCTCAATATCTATGTCGGCTATTGAGGTGAAAGAAGAGGGCACGAAACGTGGCGATGCTTCAAGGAGTGTACCATCAGCTGCTATTATAGCGTTACCTGAAAATACAAGGTCAGTCGATGATTCGCCTATACCTGCTGAAGCATAGATATATCCACATGAACATCGTGCGCTTTGCTGACGTATGAGTTGAAGCAGATAGTCATGTTTGCCTATATTTTCATCAGAAGCTGAAAGATTAGCTATAATGTCGGCACCTTGGCGACAGAGTTTGCTGCTCGGGGGCTGTGGCACCCAAAGGTCTTCGCATATCTCAACACCAAGTGTGGCACCACCTATATCAAAGAGTAAGTCAGTACCGAAAGGTACTTCATAACCTTTTATAGATATAGTCGTATTGCTTATATCATTAGCTGGAGTAAACCAGCGTAATTCATAAAACTCAGAATAATTCGGTATGTGTGATTTAGGTACTACTCCGAGTATGCGGTTGCCTGCAATGACCACAGCACAGTTATATAGGTGCGGACCACGACGTAGAGGAGCGCCTATAACTGTCACCATGTCGTGTGGCAAAGAAAGTGGTGAGTCCGGATTGGTCGCTTCAAGATAATAACTAAGAATATCTTCAACTTTATCAAGTAGAAGCGACTGTCCGAAAAGGTCTGCACAGGTGTAACCTGTAAGTGAGAGTTCGGGAAAGACAGTCAGACGTACACTGCGGCGGTCAAGTTGACGGCACATATCAGCTATAGCGGCCATATTTGCTTTAGGATTTGCCAGTGCAACTTCCGGTACAGCGGCGGCAACTCGCAACAGCTGCATTACGGAGAATGGTATGAGTGTGTCTGTGGTGTTCATTTGTCGAGTATAAAAGTAGAGTATAGAGGAGAGAAAAACAGTAAGTAGCTCTTAAAAATTAATGAACATATAAAACGAAGTTATTTTTGAGGCGATTCGGACGCGGAACGAAGGAGAATACTTTAGTATTCGACTGAGTGACAAGTCCGAAGCGGCCAAAAATAACAAGTTTTATGGTTCAAGATACTCAGGTATGCTTAAGAAATTATATCGTTTAATTTTTAAGAGCTACTTAATAATGCAAAATTAAAAAAACTATTTTATACAAGTAGTGTTTTTAGATTAAAAACACACTCCACTTTATACCACTAAAATTAAACTGTATGAAAAAGTCTTTTACTCGTATTGCAGCTGTGGCAGCCGTTTTTATGTTTACGGCAGGAGCTTTAGAGGCGTCGGCCGAGACAGGTGAAAAAACTCTTGGTATTGCAGCCGGCTTCTCATCTTACAATAATGGTGGCTATGCTGACATCTATTTCCATTATACTTTAGCTTCTCATGTGCGTATAGCACCTGAAATAGGATATGGCTTTCGTAACGAAGGCAAATCTCTGTTTGAGCTTAGTGTAGATGCTCAGTTTCCATTCCGTGTAGCACGTGGTTTCAATCTCTATCCTTTGGCAGGCATTACCTATAATAACTGGAGTTATCATGAGGCAGGTCATGCTTCACGTGCAGGACTTGATCTTGGCGGTGGCGCTGAAGCTTATCTTACTTCGAATCTGAAACTGAATCTTCAGATAAAATATTCGATGATGAACGATACCAGTGGCGCATTTATCAATCTGGGTATCGGTTATGTGTTCTGAATTAATATAGCACACTCACAATATAAAGCATCACGGCGATTACATAAAAAATGTAATCGCCGTGATGCTTTATATTGTGAGTCCTTAACTCCCTATTTATTGAAGTATGAGAAATAGGAACTCAAAAATTAATACTTACTTAAGTGCAGCTTGTACTGCGTCGTTGGGTACCATCTCCTCTTTGAAGACATAAGCTCCAGTCTTAGGAGACTTCTCCATCTTGATGACTTTGCTGTAAGTGCGGCCTTCACCTTTCTGAAGAGACG
>CAYNUE010000055.1:0-22035 GCA_964400325.1 uncultured Sangeribacter sp.
TCTTATAAATCTTATAAATCTTATAAATCTTATAAATCTTATAAATCTTATAAAATTTATAAGACTTATAGAACTTATAAGACTTATAAGACTTATAAAAACAAAAGAAGAAGACAGACACACGGAAGCAGTGTCTGTCTTCTTTGGGATTTGCAGTTATACCGGATTGCTGTTTATAACTGCCCATCTTTTTCACCTTTTCTTTACCTGTATCTTTCTTTATTTAGCTGCAAGTTTTGTAAGTTTGATAGCACAGCCACCGCTGCGACCCTGAGGAATTGAAAGTGCCATATCAGAAGTAACGTCTTTTTGTTCTATTACCACAGGATATGGGTCTGTATCGTAATTAGCATTCTCTCCATCACGATAGATAGTCGCACGATATGTACAGCCTGGGTCAAGGAAAGACAGGTTGATATTAGCGATACGAGCATCGTCGCCTGTAGCACTACCTACAAACCAGCTATCGCCACCTTTTTCTTTACGTGCAGTAGTAATATATTTTCCTATTTCGGCTTCTGGGAATACTGTCTTATCCCAATCGGTAGGACAATCGCAGACGAATTGGAAAGGACCGGGGTTGGCTTCGTAATTTTCTATTTCGTCAGATGCCATCTGCAACGGTGAGTAAAGAATTACGAACAGAGCAAGTTGTTTGGCCAGGGTCGTATTGACATGGGTCTGTGGCATTACAGGATTTTCAAATCTGAAAGTAACAGGAGTAAAGTCCATGGGACCGGCTAGACCGCGTGTAAAGGGGAGTGTTACGGTATGCGAGGGGGGATTTCCCCCTTCAGGACACCATGCGTCCCACTCTTGACCACGTACACCTTCCTGTGTCATTAGATTGGGATAAGTGCGCTGCAGTCCTGTTGGCATCACAGGTTCGTGATTGTCGATTGCGAGACGATGACGTGCAGCAGTTTCGATGACTTTACGGTAATGACGTACACCAAATTGACTACTGTGCAATTCCTTGTCGTCAAGCATGTCACCGACATAACCGGTCTTTACATAATTCATACCATTATCAGCATAGAGTTTCATACCGTCCTCCATCTGACTTTCGTAATTAGCTATTCTGCCGCCTGTCTCGTGGTGACCAATGAGAGCTACACCTTTCTCACGTCCGTAACGGTTGATTTCTGCGATATCGAAATCTTCGTATGGACGAGTAAAAGAGAAATCCCATGTAGCCCAGTCATGATTCCAGCCTTCTACAAGTACACCACCGAAATTATGGCGAGCTGCAAAGTCCATGTAACGTTTAACGTTTTCGGTAGTTGCACCGTGTTTTTCACCGGCTTCCCATGTGGCGGTCTTCATGTGATAACACCACCACACTCCGAGATAGCGTTGAGGTACACAGAACTCCTCAGCGTTCTCAACTGCACAAGGCTCATTGAGATTCAACATGATACGACTTAGAGCCATATCACCGGCGCTATCAGTTATTATAAGCGTACGCCATGGGGATACACGTACATTAGTTACAAATACCTTTTCGCCTGATTGCCATGGAGTTAATTCTGCTTTCAGAACATTTGAACCTGGATTAGCCTGAAGATTCATGGCTGCGTAGTCGGTAAGATTGGCTTCGTGCAGAGCCATGTGTGTACCGTCGGCACAACGCATAGTGACAGGTGTTGAGACCTTACCCATACTGTCGAGAGGCAGTTCACGAAACAGTGCTTCGTAGAAACGGTAACCCTCAGCCGGAATACTCCATGTCACTGGACATTCATTGAAGGCGAATTCAGTCAACTCATCCATTATCACGAAGTCTTGAAGTGCCTGCTGACGTGGAAACTCGTAACGGAAACCTATACCATCGTTAAAGACACGGAACACTATAGCTATATCACGACCCGGAGCAACTTTCTTTTGCTGAAGATTGACACGTAGCTCGTTGTAATTATTGTCTATTGATGACTCTTCACCCCATATAGGTTGCCATGTTTCTGAATGGGAATCTCGATCAGTTGATTTTACTGAAATGTCTTCGGTGAAATCTGGCTGTTCTTTTAGCTTCAGACCCAGGCGCGACTCATTAAGTATGGGCCGACCGTTACGTGTAACGGAATAGCATGGTACACCCTTCTTTGTGTCGAACTCAAGATTGATTGAGCCGTCGGGTGAGCTCACCGCCAGTGGCTTGGCGGTACAACTAAGTGTACCGCAAGCCAGGACAGTGAATGATATAATGTATTTTTTAAGGTTTTTCATTTCAGTTAAGAGAGATTACATAGATTTTGTGCTTGTTACCGTCTATGGTCACCTGATACTTGCCGCTTTCTGTCACTACCCATTTATTATCAGGGCTGCCGTTAGGCATGAGTGATATTTCATCTGATGCTACACCGGCGTGGCTTATAGTGACACCGTTGACAGCAGGCATTATAAATGGTCCTCCCCAGTTACCCGGTTCCATCGGGCATTTGAATTCACCTTCATTCAGTGTACCTTCATAACGGAATACGTTATCCTCGGTCTTCTGCATCTGGACAGGAGTATCTATATTCCAATCGGCAGCTGTAGCATTACCTACCATCCAGAGATTTTCTATCTCGTAAGGTTTGACGGGTATTTCTACCACGTTAAGGTCTTTATCTGAGTCGCAACCTGTCAGAGAGAGAAGTGACAGAAGCATGACGGGGGCTATATGATATAGTTTCATGGTTGCTGATGTTATTAATAACCGGGGTTCTGAGTCAGATTATGGTTTGTGTCGATAGCCTTTCTTGGCACGGGGAAGATAGCGGTGTGGGCATCGGTATCGGCTTGTTTATCCCACCATACGCCTGAATTGAATTTACCGAAGCGTACAAGGTCAGTACGGCGGCGGCTTTCTGCAAAGAATTCACGTCCCCATTCGTCAAGTAGCTCCTGTTCGTTAAGGTTGGCATTACCTTCGGGAGCATAAAGATTGGATTGCCATGAGTCTGAGGGGTAGTTGCGTTTACGGACGCTATTGAGGAGCTTGGCAGCTTCATCTGTACGGCCGCTACGGAATCTGCACTCAGCCAAAGAATATATTACTTCGGCAAGACGTATCTCTACGAAGTCTGATTCTATCTGACCTCCATCTTCATCGCTGTAGAAAGGATACTTAGCGAAGTGATACCCTGAATTATGGTCACCACTCTGAAGATTGCTGGTCTTATCCTGTGGCCATTCATCTTCGGCAAGGTCGCTGAAATGTCCGACGGCATCGCGTATATTCAACTCATAGTTTCCGTATGGGTCTGTAACATATTCTTCACCCTCTTTAAGCGAAGGAAGTTTACCGAATATAAACAGACCTTCACGAGTGCTGTTGCCGAGATTACGGTATAATTTCAAACGGACGTCTTCAGGATAGTTGCGGAATTTCTGTACCGTGTTACCTAAGGTGTAGGAATAGAGTTTGCCGCTGAGGTCATAACTCGGTGTGCAGGCATATTTACAGTTATGGTCGCCGGCTTCTGCTTTGGTATCGCCGATATAATAGCGGAACTGAGAAGGTGTGCTCCACCAGTATGTATCGCCTTGGTAATGCCAGAATGTGTAACCTTGTGAAGCGGGGAAAGCGAATATAACCTCAGGGCAGTACTCATTGTTCCAGTCAAATGGAGCATCCCAGCGGTCAGCTAAAGAATATGAACCGAATTCGCCGTTGAGTATTCTCTCTGCCCACTCGGCACATTTGTCATAGCGTGCTGTGCCGGTCCATGCTTCCGAGTTAAGATAGAGGCGTACAAGAAGAGCGGCTGCACCAGCTTTGTTCCACTGTGCCTCGTATATCTCGTTACCGCCGTTACCTATTTTAACTGACAGGAGGCTGACGCAATCGATTAGTTCGGTTTCGATAAAATCGAAAAGTTCCTGTGGTGATACTTGTCCCTTGGAGTTAAGACTGACATCTTTGCTTATAGCCAACGGTACATTACGGAAGCTGTCGAGAAGACGGATATAGAACCATGCACGAAGTGCGCGACACTGAGCTTTGAGGTTGTTGAACTCGTCTTCAGTGAAACCAAAGCTATCAGCCGAGAGAGTCTGAAGGTCGTCGATGACATAGTTGGCCTGCATGATACCCTGAAAACAGCCGTTCCATTCGGTCTCGATTGTGCCTTCCTCAATAGTCCATGTGTGATAGTGGTAGCGGCGCCATAAGCCACCGTCGTCCCACCAACCGTCACGTGATGGAGTTATAAGTTGGTCAGCGGTAAGTTCGTTGAGCACGTGGCGGCTCTGAATGCTCCAGAAGCCATGCTCGAATGGACGGAACACTGCACGTATTACGTCGTTGCGTGTGTTATAGTAGTTGCCCGAAGAAACCTGGTCGTATACGGTTTCATCAAGATTTGTGCAGCTTGTCAGCGAGAGAGTGCCGAGGGCGAGAGCTGCTATATATGAACGTAGTTTCATTGTAGTCGTTATTGGTCAGGTATCAGAAATCAAGTTGTACGCCGAATATGAACTGACAGCATGAAGGATAGTATGTGCGTGAACCTGTAGCACCGGGTGTAAGACCGTTGGTCTGGAATGATGAAGGATCAACACCGCTGTAAGAAGTGATTGTAAATACATTCTTGGCGGTAAAGGTAAGACGCAGACTGTCGAGGAATCGCTTGTTGAAATTGAAAGTGTAACCGAGTGTCAGGGCATCGAGTTTCACGTAGTCACCTTTTTCCAGATAGTAGTCTGTGACTTCCTGGCTTCCTTTCAGTACATCGTACTTGGTGTAGGCTTTCTCCATAACATTGCCCATGAACGACTGATGGCCGTAATAGAAATCATGGATATTGAAAATGTCATAGCCAAAAGCACCACGGAAGAACAAAGAGAGGTCGAAGTTCTTGTAACGGAATGTGTGAGTCATAGAAGCTGTGAACTTGGGTAGACCATTACCTACTATTGTTCTGTCTTCTTCTGTGCCTTCTGAAGCAAGCTTGATGTTACCATCTTTGTCATAGATTGCCCAGTTACCATTTTCATCGATGCCTGCATAACGGTACATGTAGAAGTTACCGAGACGTTTGCCCTGTTCGATGCGCTGGAGATTGTGGAAAGGATAGGGGTCTTCAGTGCCTACCATATCATAGTAATCCTGACCTACATATTCAGAGTTGCTGAAGTTGACAAACTTGTTATCCATTGTGGCACCTACGAAATCAATGGTATAGTTGAAATCGGGTGTGGTCACAGCGTTCCAGCGTATATCAAACTCGAAACCAGAGTTACGCATTGTACCTACGTTTACAAAGGTTGAGCTGAACAGATAGGGTGGTACTGACACATCATAGTCACCGAGAAGGTCCTGCTGATTACGTGTATAGTAGTTAAGTGAACCATAAACTTTGTTGCCAAACAGACCGAAGTCAATACCTACGTTCCAGTTCTTGGCTTTCTCCCAACGCAAATCGGGGTTGACATTCTTACCAGGACCCCATACCTGATAATATTTGCCTTGGTAATAGTAATAGCCGAAACCGCTCATTGTGTTCAGCGACATATAATTACCGAAGTCCTGATTACCTGTTTCACCGTAGTCACCACGTACTTTCAACTCATTCAGCCATTCAAGATTACGCATGAAAGGTTCTTCTGAGAGTCTCCAACCTAAAGAGAAGGCGGGGAAGTTACCCCATTTATGATTGGCTCCGAATTTTGAAGAGCCTTCGTGTCTCAGTGAAGCAGTAGCTATGTAGCGTCCCTGCCAGTCGTAGCTTACGCGTCCGAAGAAAGCAATGAGTTTACAGTCATTCTTATAGGAACCCATGCCTACGTGACCTTCTTCAACTGCCCATTGTCCTGAACCGAGGTTATTGGCGCCAAGACCGTCATTGGGGAAATCCTTATTGTCAGCATTCACACCAGAATATTGGCTGTACTGATATGAATAACCTACCATGGCCTTTACATTGTTGTTACCGAATGAACCGGTGTAATTGCCTAACCATTCCAAGCTACGCTGGAAACCTTTTGAGTAGCTACGTGAACCTTCACCGTCGTAACCGTTGTTCTGGGCGAGGGTAGAGGTAGAAGGACGGAACCAATAGTTGAAGTTGGAATCTTCGTGGTCGGCTACAGTCACCTGTGTGTTGAGTGTCTGTGAAGGCCAACTTTCTTTGGCAAACAAGGGGAGCAAGTTCAATTTGAGTGTGGCATCTGTTTCAAGAAGTTTTGTAGTGGCTGAGTTGTTTTCGAGTGCCATCATCTCGACCGGGTTATAACCTGCGGTCTGACCTGTGAAGTTAGTGTATTGAGCTCTTTCTGTGTCCCAGATAGGAGTTGTAGGATTGGCTTCCAAAGCGTTGCGGAATACATCCCATGAAGCTACTTTACGTTCTATGATACGCGGAGCAACGTTGAGGTTGAAGGTAAGCAGACCGCCTTTTGTAGTGTGGTTTACTGAGGCACGTCCTCCGAATTCTTCACGATTTGAGTAACGGTCTACACCGTTCTGATTACGATAGTCTACTGTAGCGCGATAATTGGTCTTTTCGTTACCACCACTGATGCTTACAGTGTGAGATGTACCCCAGCCTGTACGGGTTACAGCGTCCAACCAGTCATCGTTTCCTCCCAAGTCCACACCATTTACAGCATCTGCACGGAGTGCGCGGTAAGACTCGGCATCAAGCATTTTCAGTTCATGGTTGGCTACATTAGCAGTGACAGAACCGATATATGAAGTATGCACTGCGCCGTCACGCGAACCTTTCTTAGTAGTGACTACTATAACACCGTTCGAACCTCTGGTACCGTAGATTGCTGCTGCAGCACCGTCTTTAAGGATATCGAAACTGGCAATATCGTTAGGGTTAAGGTTTGTGAGGTTACCACCGGGAACACCATCTATTACCACCAGAGGACCAAGACCGGCTGAACGTGATGAGACACCGCGAATCTGAATCGAAGCCTGATTATTAGGGTCGCCGACACCAGTATTGGTGATTGATACGCCTGGCACCTTGCCCTGAATCATCATGGTAGGGTCAAGCGAACTCGAAGCAAGAAAATCTTCAGACCCTATATGAGCTACTGTCGAAGTAACCTCTTTTTTGTCCATTGTACCGTAACCTACTACAACCACTTCGTCAAGAAGACTGGCATCTTCGGTCATACGTATTTCTACTACGCTGCGGCCACCGAGTTTTACTTCCTGGGTCTTGTAGCCTACATAACTGGCGATGAGAGTAGCCTTCTCGTTAACTCCTTTCAGAGTAAACTCACCATCAATGTTGGTAGCGTCTGCAATAGTAGTGTCTTTTACTCTTACCGTAGCACCGATTAGCGGTTCCTCGGTTGAGGCGTCTATTACCACGCCTTTGACTTCCATGCTCTGTGCCCTGGCCGGGATACTGTTGGCGAGGGTGAATAGAAGAAGCATGAAAAATACCTTAATTTGCAATCCGGTTTTCATGTTGATTCTGTTAGTTATTAAGTTTCGTGCCGTCTTTGAATTACGACGATGCAAAATTACTTAGCCTGCAAAGCAGAATCAATCTTTTTAAAGCAAATTAAAGTATAATTAAACTTTAAAATACTGTTATTTAGATATTTGATTTATTAGTTTTGCTAATAAATTAAAACTTTAAAAATTGGAATTAAGGCCCCCTATGGCTTAGGTATAGCCATAATCCGGGCTTCAAAATCATTATTTTCGACCACTGATTTTGACTTCAGCTTGGTTTTGTAGACATAGACTGTCTTGGGGGAGAGATTAAGATATTTGGCTACCTCTGCCGGGTCTGAGATGCCAAGACGGAGCAAAGCGAATATCCTGAGGTCCATAGGTAACTCCTGATTTTCGTTCAGGCTTATCCAATCTTCTTCTTTGAATAACTTATTGAATTCATCTATGAAGTTTGGGAAAAGTTGTAGAAATGCGTTATCAAACGAGCGGAAGATACGTTGACGTTCCTCTTTTATACCCATTTGGAATGGAAGGAACTTCAGTTCGTCATACTTTTTATCCTTAAGTTGCTTTATGGCGTTTTTGCATCTTTCTTCGACTTGGTTGACAAAGACCGTATTCATATACAAAGACTGAGTGATATACTGGTCTTTTATTTCCGAAACTTCTTTAAGCTGTGATATTGTCGTCTGTAATTCGCCGTTTATAGCTTCAACTTCACGCTGTGTTTTGGATAAAGAGTCTGACTTTTCCTGTATTTCTTTATTTACTGCTTCAATAAGTCGGTTGCGATGACGTACTTTGACAAACAGTACTAATATAATAGCCAATAGGAATAGAAAGCCGATAGTGACTATCACCAGTGTCCACATCTGATTGCTCCGCCAGTTGAATTTGGCAGAGTCGATAAGTTGCATGGTACGACTCAGTTCATCACGTCTTAAATGTGAATTGTAAAACGAGGCATCATCAAAGGCTCTGTGCACAAGTAAATGTGCATTGTGTAAGTCATTGTCTTCATACATTAATTCTGCCAGCATCTTGGCGGCTGTCGTCTCATGTATGTTGCCTTTGATGTCATGTATGGCTGACTGAGCAAGATGAAGTTTGGCTGCCTCACGATTTCCCGTAGCAAGATATACATGACCTAAAAGAGAGTGTTGTATTGCCTGTTCGTGGTCGTCAAGTCGGAAGCGTTGAAGTATCCGTAGTCTATCCTCAATCTCCTTTTCCGGAGAAGGATTTTCCATAAGTTCAAGTTCAATGTAATTTTTTGCCCATTCGTATGAATTAGTATCAGCTACCGCAGCGAGCTGTCGAGCAAATTCAAGACGTTTCTCGCGATAGATAGCTCCTAACTGTGTGCCAGCTCCGCCCGCGTATGACTCAAGATTCTGATAGAATGTAGCAGCTGAATGTAAGTAGTCCACCAACACATCATGAGGAAGCTGTGACACATCTATAAGTTTATTCATATCTGCAGCCTCCTTAAAATATCCGTTTGATGAAAAACATTTCATCAGCGCAAAGTTGGCAATAGCTAATTTGGAGTCATCATTCAGTTTTTGTGCCTGTTCTCTCATTCTGCCAGCGTATACATACGCTGAATCTGACTGATAGTAGATATATTCATCAAACAGTTCTTTCGCTAATTCAAATGATGAAGCAGCTGATTTACTCTCTGAATAGGCTTTTCTAAGTGAACTTAAATGTCGTTCTTTAGGTAACGAATAAGCAGACAGCTGATTGACTTCATCAATCAGCACATTCAGTGTGGAGTCAAGGCTGACTTCTGCATAAGCGTACGAAGCAACACATATCACTGCAGACATGAAAATCGCTTTCCACATCTTGCATAACAAACGGTTAGTTTTTACAATCTTCATCAGGCACTCTGCTGTCTTATGGCACAAAGTTGGTACTTAAAGCTATACATACAAAGTTACACCTTTATTTTCAGCCTTACAACTCTTATTTTCTTACACTAAATGTTCTTAAGCATACTTATACTTATTGTAAGCTACTTACTGATGAATGCTTATCCTATTTATCTATTTCTTTTCTCTAACAGAGAACATAGAATCGTAGAAATGGGAAAGAATTTTATAAAAAAGTCAGCAGCAATTGTAACTTTTTTCAGATAAGAAGGTCTTAATTTTTTAAAGTTGTACTAATATTAATTGAATTAGTGTTATCTTTGTAATTATACAAAGATAGATTTTTGATAGTATTCAAAAGTGTTTTCCTATTTTTAACTATTTAATCATCTGATTATGAAACATTATTTACACTGTTTCCCATTAAGAAAGGTATTAGGAGCCATGGCCTTCTCTCTTGTGTCATTCTCTGTAGCGGCCGATACAATGTATTTGAGCCATGGTGTAAAGACCAACGACCCGGTATATCCTTATACTGGTTTTGCAAGTAATGAGGATGTTGCTGGTTTCTCAGTTGCAGTGAAGCTTACACAAGAGATGCTCGCACCATACGCTGGTGGAAAGCTTACTGCCGTGCATATAGGTTGGGCTGGTATTTATCAGCAGTCTACTCCTGTAGCAACTGTATTTCTACGTCCTGGCCTTAATGAAGCCAACATGGTTTCCACAGAGCTTGAGCTGAACGGTTCTTCTGGTTGGAATATAGCTACATTCTCAGAGCCATATATCATTCAAGAGAATGACGAACTCTTTATGGGTTATGTATTTGACTCAACTAAGGGTGTCTATGGTCCTTGTACTATAACATGGGGTTCATTTGCTCCGGATACTCACTTTATTGGCAATCCTGAATTTGTTGATGAAGATGGTAATATGGAGTGGATTGACCTCAGTGAGCCCGGTTTGATGGAGATGGCTTGTCCCCTTATGCTCGTTGCTGAAATAGAAGTAGGAGGCGAGGAATTCCATAACAGAGTATTACTCTCAACGGCAGTATTGCCTTCTATGCTGAAGGCCGGTGTACCTACTGCTGCAGGTGTAAGTGTAAACAACACAGGTTCAAATGAGGTAAATTCAATTACTGTAAGTTGTGCTCAGGAGGGTCAAGACCCCTGGTCATATACACTTGACCTCACTAGTCCGATACCTGCCAGTAGTTCAGCTATCATAAGTGTGCCTGTTTATGCCGAAAGCACAGGTGAGACTTCGCTGTCTATTTCTGAAGTAAATGGTCAACCAAACGGTGAAGAAAGCTTCTGGAAATTTACACCTATCGTTATTCCATCGTCTGTTTCTGAAGGCTATACACGCCGTCCACTTATGGAGTATGTAGCTTCTGAATCAAATTATCGTTCAGCTGAGTATGATGAAAATATAGTTACTCCGGCTTTTGAATCTTATGCTGACCGTATAAGCCGCATCAACTGGCATACTACTGACCAGTTCCAGCTTGGTCTGGCAGACGACCGTGACGAGGCGCTTGATCTTTTGGTAGAAATAGCAAAGAACGACAAGTCGTTAGTTTATCTGCCCACAGTGATGGTTGATCGCGATATGAATCTTGGTCTGGAACCTCGTTATTGCATTACAGCACTTCCGACTCCTATGCTGGGTGTCATATATTCGCCTTTTGCAGAGAATACTTACGAATATGCACTTGCCCAGCCGACTTTCGCTTCTTTACAGGTAGCGGCAGAGCTTGATAACGATCAACTTACTGTTAATGTAGAGGGCGATGCAGAGCTTTCAGTGCTGCCGGAGGGTGAAAATCTCATGCTCACAGTGGTGCTTGTTGAAGACGGTATAGAGTCTGATAGCCAGGAATATCCCGGTGGTAGCGGTGATGGTTCGAATCCCGGACATGTTGTACACAATTATCTTGTACGTCAGTTGCTGACAAATGTATTTGGCGATCCTATAGACTTCGTTGATGGTAAGTTCTCCGCTTCTTTCACTACAGAACTTGACTATGACAATGTTGCTGAGAATATGCGTGCCGTAGCTTTCATCAATCGTCCGAAAGAGAACGGCATGTGGTCTCGTTCTGTAATCAACAGTGCTGAATGTGCTATTACTTTAAGTGGTGTACAGCCAATTTTGACAAATGCCTCATACTTGCGTCCCATAGTTAAGGATAACACAATTGTTTGTCCTGACGGTGCCACTATGATGGTCTATACATCAGCAGGTGTATCTGTTTCGGCTAACAATCTTCAGGCAGGTATCTATCTTGTGAAAGTAACTGGTGCAGACGGAACATCAGCTACCTTCAAGATGTTTGTAAAATGAATAATAGACTGACAATTTCAGGACTGTGCGGCCGAGCCGTACAGTCCTTACTTCTCGCAGCCTGCGCGCTCACCATGAGTGTTGAGGCTAATGCTGAGGCATATTTCGGATTTGCCCCTCTTGATCCGTCACCTGAGACTACAACAGCGCAGGGAGGTGGCAAGAACGGATATGCTGAAGCTGCGATTACTCTTGATCCTGTTTCCAATCCTGTAGTCGGAGCTCTTAAGGGGAAGAAGATAATAGGTATACGCTGTTTCATGCGTGCTGATTATCCTCAAAAGAAAAAACGTACATCCTCGGTTAATGTACGTTTGGGGTCACTATCTTCCGAGCCGGTGAAAAACTATGCAGACTTTTTCGAGGGATGGAACAATATTATGCTTGAGGAACCTGTCGAAATCGGTGATGAACCGATTTATATAGGTCCTATGGTGTATGAAACCAGTGGTAATCCATATCCTTTTGTAGCGGCTTCAGGTGGCGCTCTGCCTGGCAGCTATAATATTTCGCTGGATAAGGAAGCTTGGCAGACTCTAACACAGCGTGGTAATCTGCTTATGCAGGTTATTCTTGATATGGATCCTTATGAGCTTCCATTTGCAGCTCAGGCTGCACCTTACAAGGTGCCGTCAGTGGTAAGTCCTGACCAGTCATTTACGTGTGATATAACCCTCCACAATTTCTCAGCTACTCCTATTGAAAGCGCTGAGATTACTACTGTCGGGGATAATGGTCAGGCTACTTTTACATCGACTTTCCTTATAGATCCACCGGTTGCACCATTTGACTCTCGGACATTCGAGGCTTCTTTGCCTACTGGTACTGTAGAAGATTCTTCTGTGGAGTATTCCTTAAGTGTCACAGCTCTTAATTCGGAGCCGACTTCGCTTCAGCCCTCCACACCGTTTACACTTCATGTGACCTCGAATGCCTTTCTACGTATTCCTCTTGTGGAAGAGTTTACCAGTATGCACTGTGTTAACTGTCCTTTCATGGCTTATTTTCTTGATATAGCCTTAGAGGAATTTGAAAGACCATATATTTATGTTTCGCGTCATACAGGTTTTGTCAATGACCTTTTTACACTTCCGTCTGAGAAGGAACTACTTTATCTTTTCGGTAGTGGTGGTACTTACAATCCTGCTATAATGTATGACCGTACCATGCGTTCTGAGAGTGATGTCACACCTGTATATAAAGCTGATCCTAACCCAAATGCGCTCGGATATATAGCTGCGCTTGAAGAGGCTGCTGACCGACCTGCTTATGCCAAGATACTGGTTGATTCAGAGTCTACGGATAGTGAAATCAGCTGTGTGGTACATGGCAAAATTGCTGATGGCATCTCTACTGACGGTCTTTATATCTCTGCTTCTCTTATAGAGAGCGGTATCCCGGCAGAAGCTCCGTATATTCAGAGTGGTATTTATGATGCTGCTGAAGACGCTCCGGAGGATTTGGTGGAACGTTTCCGTCATAATGGTATAGTCAGGATTGAATTTAACAAGGAGGCTTTAGGTGATTTGCTGGAAGTTGATCCTGTTACACGTGAGTTCAATGTAGATTTTGGCCGTATGCCAATCCAACCTGAATGGAAAGCCGAGAACTGTGAGGTGATTGCTTTTATCTGTCGTGTCAACAAAGATAATCTTCGTGATAATTATGTGCTTAATGCCGGTGGTACACGTTGGAATAAAATAGTTGATAATGGCTCTGGAATTAATTATACCAAAGATGATAATAGTAAGACACGCATTTATGTCGGTTCAGACCGTAGGCTTATAGTTGATGGTGCTTATAAAAGCATCGAAGTTTATTCGCTTGATGGACGCCGCGTAGCAGCTGATAGCGCTTTGAGTCCTGGTATATATGCTGTATGTGTTACTCTTCAGGGAGGAACGCATAACATCTCCAAAATTGTAGTAAGATAAAATACTTACCCGTTGATATTGTAACAGCCCCTTTGGTGGTCACGACCGCCAAAGGGGCTGTTACAATATCAACGGGTAATGCCACGGTCGAGCAGTCGGTGTTTCACTAACATACGTACAGGAGTAGGAGTGAGGCCAACAGCAAGAATAGAGGTGCGGTTCAGTAGACCATTGATATATTGGCGATGCCCTGCAAAAAGACGACGCAGGGCTTTGCGTGTGAATGCTTCTGGGGTATCGAGTGCACCAATGTTTACGGCAAGACGCTGAAGTTTTGGAGGTAAACCGAACAGGTCAGTAGCTATGCCACCGGGACAGGCCACACATACTGAAATACCGTAATCGCGCATTTCGTAGTGAAGTGAACGTGTAAGAACACGTATATAAGCTTTGGTAGCAGCGTACATTGATAGTCCGGGCATTGGCATCCAGCAGGACATGGAAGACATGTTTAGGAGCCAACCTCGACAGTTGCGTTGACGCCAACGTGACGTTATCATACGGCTTAGGTCTGTGACAGCTCGTACATGCAAGTCAATAAAACAATCGGTACGCTTGGGTGTCATATCCGTTAAGGGACGGAACGAGAATATACCGGCATTATTAATCATTATGTCCGCTTCAGGAGCATTCTCATCTATATATTTTTCAACCTGTACAGCCGCATCGTTTATTGTAAGGTCAAGACAGAGATGCCAAGTCTTTACTCCGTAACAGTCAGCTAAACCGAGAGCCGCGTGTTCCAGAGCCTCCGTTTCGTTACTTATCATAATCAGGTTACAACCATGTTCAGCCAAACGATGACAGAACTGTAATCCTATTCCGCTACTGGCTCCGGTTACAATAGCTGTATGGCCATGAAGATCAGGTATATTTTTAGCCATGGTGTGCTGCTGATCGGATTCGTTCAATCTCTTTTTGTATGCCTGATGTAAGTTCGGCTTTGTTGACATTGTGGTGACAGACCATATCCTTTGAATACATTCTGGCTATACAGTAATTTATATGTTCACACCCACTGTGATGACATGGTTCTTCCTGCATACGACGTACGAAATTTGTATCATGTATTAATGCACGTCCTATCTGTACAAAGTCGAAACCTTCATCCATGACCCGGTCTGCTGTTTCACGACCTACGACACCGCCTACATAAATTAGCGGCAATTTCAGCGCAGCCCTGAAACGAAGTGCGTCCTCAAGAAAATAAAGTTCTTTGAAAGGCTCGGTCTTTATCATCATCTTGCCACACAAGCGTACACCATATTTCAGCCACAATTGCTTCATATAGTGAGTCATGGTATGTATAGGCATCTCGCCACGCATCACATACATAGGAGCTTTGCTTACAAATCCTCCTGACAATACTATAGCGTGGGCACCGAGACGTTCTATTTCACAGGCTACCTTAAGACATTCATCAATATCCATACCACCCTTGAAACCATCTCGCATATTGGTCTTGACAACAACCGCCATGTCATTGTCAGCTGCCATCATGACCTCTTCCATACACATACGTAGCAGTCGCATACGGTTACTGAGGGAGCCACCGAAACAGTCGTGACGTCGATTTGTGTAAGGTGACAGAAACTGCGAGATAAGATAACCATGGCCAGCATGAACCTCCACGCAGTCAAATCCAGCATCGCGCGCTGTACGTACGGCATTGCCGAAATCACGTGCTATTGCAGCCAGTTCTTCAGGACGTAACCCTCGCACTATGGTCGGTGAATAGAGATTAAATCCTGTCGAAGCTCCTACAGGAATGCCTCCAGCAGTCTTGATATGTGTCATGTTGCCGCAGTGTCCTATCTGTATCGAAGCCTTGGCACCACGGGCATGAATGCCATCGGTGATTTTACGCAGTGGTTGTATTATTTCTGGGCGCAACCATATCTGTGTGTCAAATGACAAGGCTGAGCGACAGACACCGGCGTAGGCAAGTGTAGTCATACCGACACCACCTTCAGCTACTGCCCAATGGTAGTCACGCAGTTGTTCGGTAGGCCCGTTATTGTGTCCCATTCCTTCAAAGGCTGCCGAGCGTATGGTGCGGTTGCGCAGAGTAATAGGACCTATTTTAGCAGGTGTAAAGAGTTTCATTTGTGGTGATGTTTGCAGCATTTCTCGGGTGGGCCTTATTCAATAGATAAAAGGTATGATGTATCTTCGGTTAAGGGAAGTATATTCCTTGCCAAATTCGCTTACATAACGTGCATGTAGCGAGCGGGCACGTGGTGCGAGATTAGCAAAAGTCCATAGCACAAATACCAATGCCGGCAATGACCATGTCAGTATGGCATAGCCGGTCCACTCGATAAGCTCACCGAAATAATTGGCTGACGTTACATAGCGGAACATTCCTCCACGCGGTATGTAATGTTTTGTGTCACCGGGCTTTCGCAGGTGACGTATAATGTAGTCGGAATGAAGATTAATTACATTACCAATTATAAATATGAGTGTCCCTATTATGAAACATGGACTCAACAACCAGCTGTTAGGATATGTATCCGGTGCGCTGACATAGAATAACCAACCCCCTATCAGATAAGCATTAACGAGATTGAAGGTGATGCCGCATAGGATTATAGCCCACGGCATACGGCTGTGTCCTTTGATAAGCAGAGGAAAGATAAACGAACGTTGGAAGTAGTGGTATAGAAACAGACCGGCCATTACCGCTGGAGCGGCTTCAGTACGACGTGGACTCAGTAGCCAAAGCAACAGCATAGCAAAAAATACCGGTGCTTCCATGACTATCCACCCTATACGGTTATTGAGGGTGGGTCCCCATTTTTTATTGTACATTATGCCATATCCGGCTGTGATTTTATGTAGGGCAAAGAATACCACTACCGCCAGGACAATCATCACACCTAAGACGGTGTTGAAGATTTCGGGTGAGAAAATCGATTCCATGATTGACTCAGACATTAAACCGAAAATAAAGTAATCTATTACCTCTGACTGTCGTCGTTACATACCGTGAAAGATAAAATTTCGTAGTATAAACCAGCCTGTTATGATAACAACTATTGTTACGATAGCAGTTGGTGAGTGCAGTACACTGTGCAGACGACGCAGACGATTGGGCCATAATTCAGCAGCAGTCAGCAGAAGTAGATAGGGTATCATAAGCAGTAGCAAGGCATTGGCTCGCCATGCCCCTGCAAAATCAGCATGTAGCAATGCATGAATCAATCGTTGACTGCCGCAGCCGGGACATTGAAGTCCTGTGAGAGTATGAAATATACAGCGCGGCATGAAACCCGATTTCATTGGATCGGCTACATAATACACTACTCCTGCCAGTAGAACTACTACAATGATGACAACTGTTTTTACAGATGGTTTTACAGAAGTCATGACTGCGTGTGAGTCAATTTATTAGCATCATAGGTACGTATAAAGTGGCTGAGAGCACACCTAATACGAATGATACGATAATCCATATTTCAGCCATACGCGATGCACGGCGGCTACCTTCTATGTCGCCACGATAGTAACGGGAACTTACTTGAGCTGAGAATATAACAGCCACTATACCAGGAATCATGCAACAGAGCACAAGCGCCAGTACCGACCATAGTAGATAATTAGGTGGCATAGGCGGCATATCTTGTGGAGACGGTGGAACGCTCTGTGGCTGATTCTGCTGTGTAGCGTAAGTTTTTACATGTCCGACAGGTACTGGTGGTGGAACTTCGGCTACTTTTTCAGGATTGTAGTGTACACCAAGACGGTCAGCCCACTCACGATCAGTCGACACAGGTACCGGTGGCGGTACTGGTCTATCAGAAGACGTCGCTATCTTAGGCTTTTCCTCCTCGTTCACTGGCAGTTTATGCAGAGCTGCCAGGACAGCATGGTGATAGAATTCAGCTACAATATCCTTTTCGGTACGTTTATCCTCAGTGGTATTGATAACCTTTTCGATTATCATTTCGTCATCATTAGTAGAAAGCGAGGCAATGAGTTTCAAAGTGTCTGCATCGGGATGTTCGGCTTCCACCATGACTATACGTCCGGCGAAACGTGACGCCATGAGTTCGGGTACAGGTTGATTAAAACCGTCAAGCACCACGAGGTCTATTTCGCGAGCACCTAATAGTTCCGTTATCTGTATCGGGTGTTTATCCCATATTTCTTGGGGGAAGAATGTCACAGGCACCCCGCGTTGTTCGAGACGTTTGATGACCCCCGCATCTTCACGGTCGGTCAGCACAATGTCGATACGCACACGGTTGCCATCGTGGAATTCCTCTACGAGGCGGTCGGCATTCAGGCCGTCGGCTGAAGCCAGTATAGCGATTCTTTTCATAGAGCGGGTTAAGAACAACAGGAAGTAAGCCATGCTGATAAGACAAGTAGGCTACTATGATGCGAAGTTAATGAAAAATTCTTAAATTTGCAGTCAACTACCCTTAAAAGTAGGTTTTAGAGCACTTATAAGAGCATACTTAATGCTTTTGGGTGTGTCAGCACGCTCTGTTGAGCACTCGTATAAGAATAAAAAACAACTAAACCTATACACATGAAAAAGACTTTGATTACAGCCGCTTTGTGCGCGGCCAGTATTACGGCTTCAGCCGTAACACCGCTGTGGGTGCGCGATGCGCGTATTTCGCCCGACGGCAGTACGATAGCTTTTGTATATAAAGGCGATATCTATACAGTGCCCTCAGGTGGTGGTCAGGCTCGGCGTCTAACATCTTCTGATGCACATAGTTCTGCCCCGATATGGGCTCCCGATGGTAAATCTATAGCATTTGCTTCAGACCGTAACGGTGGTCGTGATATATACATCATGTCGGCCGACGGTGGAAGTCCGCGTCGTCTTACCTACAATTCTGCGGCTGAAACTCCTGAAGCGTTCACTCCTGACGGCAACAGTATATTATTTTCAGCTGTGATACAGGACCCAACTGCAAGTGTATTGGCTCCTATGCGTCCGCTCAGTGAATTATATTCTGTTCCTGTTGAAGGTGGCCGTATTACACAGGTTTTGGGTACACCGGCGGTCAACTTGGCGATGTTGCCTGACGGTGGATTCCTATATGAGGATGTAAAAGGTCTTGAAGATAAATGGCGTAAGCATCATACTTCGTCGGTGACACGCGATATATGGCGTTATAATCCTGCTGACGGTAGCCATCGTAATATTACTGCTCATGCCGGGGAAGACCGTAGTCCTGCTGTCTCTCCTGATGGCGTAAATATCTATTTTCTCAGCGAACGTGACGGCGGTTCGATGAATGTCTACACACAGCCCCTTGATGCTCCAGTAGGAACAGCACCTAAGGCTGTAACAGCCTTTACCGATCATCCGGTGCGTTTCCTTAGCTCTGGTGCCAACGGCATGTTAGCATTTACCTATAATGGGGAGTTGTACACTATGCGTCCCGGTGGCAAAGCTGCTCCATTGGCAGTAAACGTTATAGATACCGATATAGAAGAGCCTGAACGTATCGCTTTCAGCCGCGTTTCAGAGGCTATGCCTTCGCCCGATGGTAAACAGGTAGCCTACATCACTCGTGGTGAGGTGCTTGTGACTTCTACTGAACATAATTCTACTCGGCGTGTCACAGATACAGCTGCCGGTGAACAAGGTCTTTCATGGGGCAGTGACGGGCGTACACTTTACTACGGTTCATTGCGTTCCGGTCGCTCGAATATCTATAAAGCTTCGATAGCACGTTCGGAAGATCCTAATTTCTCGAATGCTACTTCTATTGAGGAGGTAGCTATGTTCCCTGATGATGGTGTTGAACGCAGTTATCCTTCTATATCTCCCGATGGTAAGAAAATGGCCTTTGTCCAGGACCGTACCAAGCTCATGGTGATGGATCTTGCCACTAAGTCTGTACGTGCTCTTGACGGACATCCTATTACTAACTATCGTAGTGGAGGTTTCGGTGTAAACTGGGCGCCGGATAGCCGTTGGCTTACCCTTGAAGTTACTAATCCATCTCGTGATCCTTATAGCGACATTGCTATAGTAGATACCGAGACCGGTGAATTTGTACCTGTGACAGTGACCGGTTACTTTGACCAGAATCCACGTTTTACTCCTGATGGTAATGCTGTTATTTTTGCTTCGGAGCGTTACGGTATGCGTAATCATGCTTCATGGGGCTCACAGTTTGATGTTATGATGGCTTTCCTTAACAAGGAGGCCTACGACCGTTTCAGACTTTCACCTGAGGATTACGAACTTCAGAAAGAAGTGGAAGACCAACAGAAGAAAGATGCTAAGAAAGACGACGGTAAGGACGATAAAAAGTCTAAGAAGGATAAAAAGGGCAAAAAAGACAAGGACAAAGAGCCTGCTGCCGATGAGAAAAAAGGTTTAGTGGTTGAGCGTGAGGGCCTGGAAGACCGTATAGTACGTTTGACACCGGCTTCAGCCGAAATAAGCGACTTTGTCGTTTCTCAAGATGGCGAGACACTTTATTATTTAGCTGCTTTCGAAGAAGGCTATGATATGTGGAAAAAAGACCTCCGCAAAGGTGATGTGTCTATGGTCAAGAAACTTGGTGCTGACCCCACAGGCATAGCTACGGATAAGGATGGTAATATATTCCTTGTAAGCGGTCAGGTAAAGAAGTTCAATCCTAAGTCGGGCGAGGTTAAGCCCGTAGGTACTTCGGGTTCAATACGTCTTGACCGGGCTAAAGAGCGTGAAGCTATGCTGGACTATGTGGCCAACGAGGCACGCGAGCGTTTCTATCTGCCTGAGATGCCTATAGACTGGGATGCCTACGTTGAGAATTATCGTCGTTTCTTGCCTCATATCAACGAGAATCAGGCTTTTGCTGATATGCTGAGTGAGCTGCTCGGTGAATTGAATGTATCCCATTCCGGTGGCCGTTATTTCGCTCCAGCTGCTAAGGAACAGACTGCTTCACTCGGTCTGCTGTATGACCTTTCGCATAACGGCGATGGCCTTCTGATTGAAGAGATACTTACTGATGGGCCATTTGACCGTGCTACCACTCGTGTACGTCCAGGTCATCTGGTGACTGCCATAAACGGTACTGCTATTAATGCTGATACTGATTGGGCACAGGTACTCAACGGTTTGACACGACGCAAAACTCTTGTCGCTCTTCGTGACCCGGCTACCGGCCAGACATGGGAAGAAGTTGTGTTGCCTATCGGTTCGGGTGCTGTCGGTGAGATACTTTATGACCGATGGGTAAAGAGCCGTGAACAGGCTGTAGATAGTCTTTCGGGTGGTCGTCTCGGCTATGTGCATATCCGTAATATGACAGATGACAGCTTCCGTAAAGTCTATGCTAAAGTTTTAGGTCAATATGCCGACCGTGAAGGCATAGTGATTGACACACGTTGGAACGGTGGCGGACGTTTGCACGAGGATATAGAGGTGCTCTTCAGTGGCGAGAAATACCTGACACAGGAAATACACGGCAATAAGTCGTCTGAAATGCCTTCACGTCGCTGGAACAAGCCCAGTATCATGCTTATCTGTGAGGCCAATTATAGCAATGCTCACGGTACTCCTTGGGTCTATAAGAAAAAGAATCTCGGCAAACTTGTAGGTATGCCTGTTCCGGGTACCATGTCGAGTGTCAACTGGATTGACCTTCAGGACCCCTCATTGCTATTTGGTGTGCCTGTAGTGGCTTTCCGTACTGCTGAAGGTACTGTGCTTGAAAACAGTCAGCTCGAACCCGATATACGTGTCGCTAACGACCCTGCTGACGTGGTACGCGGCATTGATGCCCAGCTCGAAACCGCCGTACGCTCACTGCTACACGACATCGACGCGAAGTAACAATCCTACCCCCTACCAATAAAATTCAAGGCGCCTGTCCTCACGGATTGGCGCCTTGTGTTGTGTTTTCCATAATACTTTCTAACTAACCTAACATCATGAAACGAAGAAAACTGTTGACTGTTCTATCAATCTGTTTTCTGTCTTTATAACATCAACAGAAAGTAAAAAGTTCTGAAGAGGTTTAAAATTTTATTTCTATAAGGTGAATTTTTCTGGGTCTGGGCTGTAAGAATGGGAACGACACGGAACTGGACTTGCTTTGCTCACTGGGACATCGCACCATTTATCACAGAACGACACGTGTCTTAGCCTGAAATCTTCGTGTGATAAATGGTCAGATTGGTAGTATATTTATCCCATCTATCATAAGAATTTAATCTTGTAATTTAGTTAAGTGTCTATTCCAAGAGATTTGGATAAACAACTTAAAATATTGCAACCTCATGTAACAATCTTTGAAACAAAATCTTTGAAATATTTTAAAATCCCAATTGAAGTTACTGGTTGTCCGTAATTTTGTAATACTAAACACGAATACTTAAGTAGCTCTTAGAAATTAATGAACATATAAAATGCAGTTATTTTTGAGGCGATTCGGACGCGGAGAAAAGGAGAATACTTTAGTATTCGACTGAGTGACAAGTCCAAAGCGGCCAAAAATAA
>CAYNUE010000056.1:0-21835 GCA_964400325.1 uncultured Sangeribacter sp.
TCTTAGTCTTGACTTGAAAACTGAGTTCCCCGGTCAGACAGGGTTTTCTGAAACTAATATTAGATATGCAACTCGTTGGTATAATTTTTATAACCAATCGAATATAATTCCTCACCAACTTGGTGAGGAATTAGAAATGCCAATAGATTTTGGTCGTGTTCCGTGGAAACATCATATCTATACCTATAAATAGGCGTTTTATTCCCATGACCTATAGGCTTGTCATCTCGGTCAAAGTAATCGAAATTGTCAAGGTAACTACTAAAAATTCTTCCCTTTGGTCCGTTTATATACAGCTTCTCAAGCGAAATCTACATTCCTCATTCGGAATGCAACGGCACCTTGTGGTGAATTGTAGAAGGTGATTACTTACGTCAGTCAGCCAAATCGCATGTTTTTACACCACATTTGGCTGCGTGACGTAAGTGGATAGGGTGTTGGGAGACAGTTTAGGGAGGGCTATAGAAGATAAAGGGCAAGAGTAAATGTATGTACGAGGTTGAAACGGTGAGTTTCATGATGTGAGGTGGGGAAGAGGTAGTATGTTGCGTTAGGTAGGTGTCTTATGACAGAAGAGAGACAGTTTGTGAAAGACATATTTCGATAATTTATGGTCTGACTCACAGCATGGCCTATATACGACAGGAGTTTTATGCGCGTAAGATTCATTGTTTTTCCAAGATGTTCTTGTACAATCGGGAAGATTTGGTTAACTTTGACCAAGTCCTTGGAATCAGTAATTTTTATGGTGAAAAGCAGTCAAACTTTTTCTTTAATTACTAGTCTTCAATGATTTTTTTCAAAATACAATTACTTGAAATTTAGATGTCTATAACATAAATTTCAATTTTTGTCATGTAGTGAAATCAGCAATATTTCTGTCTGTTACGGAGTTTTAGTAATTTTACATGATGAATCACTTGGGAAAGCCATATTCAATATTCTGTGATGAGAGTTGTCATTTGCAATTTGACAATAGTAATGTCATGTGCATTGGAGCCATAATAGTTCCTAATGCACACCTTGACACATACAAGAACGAGATTAAACGCATAAAAAGTAAATACGGTATTCTCCATGAATTGAAATGGAATACTGTCAGTCGTACTCATCTTGCTATGTACGATGAACTTCTGCGTCTGTTCTTTAACTCCCAGATGGTCTTTCGCAGTATTCTTATAAAGAACAAATCAAATATTCAAGCGCACTCATTGGAAAGAGATAAATATAATCAGTTCTATTATTCTGTGATAGAACAGCTTATACGATTCTCTATTCGCCACAATTCTGATAGAGTAAATTCATACCGGGTATTTCTTGACCTCAAAGATAATCATGGTAAAATCAAACTTGCTTCAATACACAAGGAGTTGACAACCATGATAAGAACAGATGATAAAATACAATCAATGCAGAATATTCGCTCACACGAATCACAATTTATTCAACTTGTCGATATTATAATCGGGGCTATAACATATCGAGCGAGAGGATTGAGTGGTAGCGAGGCAAAAACACATATAGTGAGATTTATTGAGGAATTATCAGGGTACCAACTTAATGAAGGGACAGAGCCAGGAGATAACAAGTTCGCAATTTACGACTTTCAACCAAAGAGAAAAAATGGCTGATAATGATATACTCGGAAAGTTACAGCCATATTTTGACTGTACATTGTCGGTGGATGACAAAGACAAAATACTTGAGTTGCACGAAAGGTTTAGAAATGACCTAATGATTGAAAAGGTGAATCTTGATGGAGCTGAACTGATAGTTAAACCATATCTCTACAATCGTTCTCATAACGATGGCCTGCCAGGATGGTTTGATGGACTGTTGGAAAAGTTTGTACATGTCATTACACGAGAAACAAAAGAAGATAGACGAAAAATATCCAAAACGGTAAGAGAATTCCGTTCAGAGCGCGCTTTACGTGTTCATTGGATTAAACCGATTTTGGAAAATGCTTCCGATAAACGTATCACACGGTTTGGATATTTTGAAAACTCAGGTCGTGAGCGAGAGTATTTCTGGTATCGTGCAAAAGAATATATAGTTGTAGTAGAGTATGTCAATCCAAATTTTGCTTTGATTACCGGATTTTGCGTAGACCAATCTAATCAAGCTTACTATATGCGTAAGCTCCAGAATAAGGCATAAAAAAACCGCATTTACGGTAATGCGGCCAACCAAGTCTTTCGTTCTTCGATCGATGACGCTACAAAGTTAGTGATTGCTTCTAACTTTACAAAATTTTAAACGCTAAACAAGTAAAAAAATTTATATTGTTCATGGGGGGTCATCTTATAATAGTAATATTATATAACGCCTACCATTGAGGGATAGCATGGCATCTGTAGGGGTATATTTCAATAATTATCATTAACTTTGCATGACAGACGTTACGGCTATGGAGTATGATATTGTCATAAGCTGATAGCAGAATGAATATATGTAGAGTATGAAAGAACAGAATATGAACCGGCGTGGTTTTCTAAAACGGCTTGGAATAGGAGTAGATGTGACTGGGCTTGCTTTGGCAGGCTGTGAATCTTCTTCTAAAAGATGTCATCGGCTTCCACTGGCTTGTCGGAGATACCCACAGATAAAATGACATATCGTACTAATCCCAAGACGGGGGAAAAGGTGTCGATACTTGGTTACGGCTGTATGCGGTGGCCAACGATACCGTCTGGAGAAAAGGAAGGGGAGGATATTATTGATCAGGAGACTGTAAATCGGCTGGTAGACACTGCTATCGCACACGGTGTAAATTATTTCGACACATCACCGGCTTATTGTAAGGGGCGCTCAGAACACGCTACAGGAATAGCGTTGTCGCGTCATCCGCGTGACTCGTATTTCATTGAGACCAAAATGTCTAATTTTGCTCCACAGACTTGGAGTCGTGAGGCCTCAATCAACATGTATCGTAATTCGCTGAAAGAGCTTCAGACTGATTATATAGACTATATGCTTCTTCATGCCATAGGAGGAGGTAATGGTATGGAGGATTTCCGAGCTCGCTATATAGATAATGGTATACTTAATTTTCTTGTTGCTGAACGTGAAACAGGACGTATAAGGAATCTTGGTTTCTCTTATCACGGCGATATAGCGGTATTTGACTGGGCACTTGCCAATCATGATAAGTATAAGTGGGACTTCGTACAGATACAGCTGAATTATCTTGACTGGAAACATGCCAAAGAGCTGAATCCTCGTAACACCGACGGTGAGTATCTATATGGTGAGCTTGAAAAGCGTGGTATTCCCGCTGTCATTATGGAACCGCTGCTTAGCGGACGTCTGTCTAATGTACCTGACCATATTGCTGTCCGACTGAAACAGCGGGCACCTGAAAACAGTGTGGCTTCGTGGGCTTTCAGATATGCCGGTTCGCATTCGGACGTACTGACCGTGTTAAGTGGCATGACGTACATGGAACATCTGGAGGATAACTTACGCACATATTGTCCACTTGTACCTCTTACAGAAGAGGAAACACAATTTCTTTATGACACAGCTGACTTAATGGTGCAGTATCCTACAGTGGCCTGCAACGACTGTAAATATTGTATGCCGTGTCCTTATGGCATTGACATTCCTGCCATACTGCTGCATTATAACAAATGTGTTAATCAAGGAAATGTAGCTGAAAGTCGACAATCAGCCAATTATGCTAAGGCACGTCGGGCATTTCTTGTAGGTTACGACCGTTCTGTACCGAAACTTCGTCAAGCAAGTCACTGCATAGGCTGTAATCAGTGTTCGCCTCATTGTCCGCAATCAATAGATATTCCTAAAGAACTACATCGTATCGACAAGTATGTGGAACCTCTTAAGCAGGGCACAGAGATTACGGTTGCCTGATATAATATGCATAGAAAGCTATATCAAACTTATCTTGGTTAATGTAGCTTTCTTAGGTCAATAAAAATCGCCTTACTCTGCGTGAGCAGGGTAAGGCGATTGACTGTCATACTGCAAAGACAGCCTGTGTGGACTTTATTTTCTTACCACCTTTTGGGCTTTGACAGAACCGTCGGTGTAGGTAGTCTGAAGGATAAATATGCCCTTAGTAGGACGAATTACTTTTTTGCCGGTAAGGTCATAGTAATTAACAGCCACTATATCCTTACCTGTCATTACATCTCTTACATTGCTATAACCCTCTACTTCGGCTATATCTGAATAAACTACAGTATCTTCGTTCTTATAAAGAGTACGAATCCCAAGTGTCTCAAACCCTAAAGAGTATAAAACAACACCATGACCTATATCTGAAGTAGTCCAGAAGGCATTAGCCCTATAACCAAAAGGTATATCAGTGGTCATATTTTCACCATTGGGTAACTCATACTCATCGCTATAAAACTCGTATGGCTCACCGTCTAAAATAACTTGATAATAGAGTTTTGACTTATCAAGTGGCTGTCCATAGGTATCAATTGCTGGAAAATCGAATAATATCTCAGGATAAAACTCATAGCCACTATATTCTTCATAATCAAAGAAATCTGTAATTATAGGTGTCAATAGAGATTTAACTTGTATATTAGGATCAGGCATACAGATGTAAGGTGACTCTATGTAGTAATAATAAATCACCTTATTAGGCACTGACGAAAACAGATATGTGCCCTCTGGACATGATAATACTTTCTTCTCAGCATCATAATTGAAAGTCATATCGTCTTCAATTGTAAATACAGGATAAATCCCCTCTTCTGTTTCTATCTGCTCCATATAACCAGTCAGGAAATAGGCAGTCGACAAATATTCCCATGCAACCCCTAAATACTGACCTCCATTGAAAATTACTTTATCACCTTTGATAGTTCCTACAATGCTCTCCTCAGGCAAATAAGTGAAAAGTCCCTTGTAATAAAGATTATCACCTTTTACGCCAATCTGTACGTCGCGTGTTGAGAGACCGGACACAAGGCTCCATGTCTCAAATTCTACATCTGCCGGTACATCAACAACCTTTTCTGTCACTTCGGTCATGCAAGTGATGATATCACCGTTTCCCTGCCATGACCAATACCCATCACCCTCTACTGCACTGTCAGCGTCATCAAACCATACACATTCTCCAATCATTGATAGGTCAGAGGTTGTTGGCTCAAGTGAACCGTCAGTAAGAATCTTGAAAGTCATTTGTTGATTTTCAGTAGGATAATACCAACCGCCTTCTTCAGATTCTTTGTATTCAAGTTTTAGAGCATAATCATAGTATTCCTGTACGTTATCTTCAGAATACTCATAACGAGTGTAACTTATCAACTGAGGAAAGGTAAATGTTACCTCATTACCCTCTATCTCACCCACAATCCAGTTTTCCTTGCAATCAAAGAAGAAAGAAACTGGACTTTGAATATACATTTTGGTGCCATCAGGAGAGGTCACAACTCTGCTGACAGTTCCATCAAGAGTTCCTCCAGACATACCCGTGAGCCAATTGTAGCTAAAATAGGCTCCTGACTTCTGGTAAATCTTCATTTCTCCTTCAGGGGTCTCGTTGATAAGTGGTTCATTATAAGATGGCTTCTCTCCCACACTCATCTTCGCTACAGATTTGTGATTGGCAATTCTCGCTGGACGCTTGGCATCGTCTTGCTCGCGATTCATCTTCCCAACCTGCTTCATTTCGCCAGCTGAAAGATCTTTGACAATAGAAGCAGGAGACGGTATTTGGGCACTCATTGTCAGCCCACCAATAGCTAATGCCATTGCAAATGTAAGGTTCCTCATAAAAATAAATTTGGGTTAACAATATATTTGTTTGCTGATTAGTCGTTTACTTTTCTGAGCTATTGCCTTTCGCGATATGCTTCATGACTGTATAGCTGTTTTGTGCTATGCCAAGAACTCAGTAAGCCATTTCGCCTCTACCGACCTTAATGACTGTGCCCAGATCAAGAAATTTATTCATTATTTTGTCCTTAAGATGAAAGCGGCATTCCTCAAGGAACAGACGTTTAAGCAGAATCCTGTCATCTGTCAAAAAATCTTACTATTTCGATTTTTTTTATACAAGAGTTGGCTTTTCTTTCTTTAAGTAAACTTAAATGATTAAATCATGCTCAAAATTATTATTTTTGTTATTATATCAAAATAATATAGATTATTGGATAATTTAAATATTTTATTATAAGGCCTCCAAATCCTTTAATTTCTTTTATAAGGGTAGAAGCGTATCGTTAAATTTTTAAGAGATACTTAATTAGTTCTTAGAGTAACAGAGTCGAGAGAAGTACAGAAACTGGTGTAACCGAATAAGAATTTAAATAGAAAGCTACATTATCATCTCTCCCTCGGGTGTGTAGTCGATAACTTGATCATTGGGATTAGGACCGGCTATCTCACGCATAGGCATAGCTGTGGGAGCAAAGGGAGCCTTCATGGGACGTTTAGTCTCGCCATTTTCGCTATTGCTTCTTTCAAAATGCTGCATCATGTTGCCCGTAAGGTCACGGGTAAGAGAAGCGGGAGACAATACCTGTCCGCTCATGGTCAGACCACCGAGGGCCAGAGCTAATACAAGAGTAAAGTTTCTCATAATAATTTGGTTTAAGTTAGTTATATGTGTTTATATGTCGGTCAAAGATTGCGTTTCTGTGAACTGGAATTATGCCATTCCTTACGCAATGTGCTTAGATACTGTGGCGACACCCCGAGATACGCAGCTACTGTTTTCATCGGTACTTCGCGTATTATCTCAGGTCGATGCTGCATTAGAGCTGCATAACGTTCGGAGACAGCACCGTTGAAGTTTAGTTCACGTATTTCATAGGTGTATAGCTGTCCCTGTGCCATGCTGAGAGCCCAGCGAGCAAAACTGTGCGAACGTTCTATGAGGTTGTCAAAGTCGCGTGCAGATACCTTAAGTAATCTTGCCGGACAACAGGCCTCAAAGAAAGCATGAGCATCGCGTGAGGCATAATATGAGTGATAATCCATGAACATTGTGCCTGGCATTGAGAAAGTATCTACTACCTCTTTATCATTATTCCAACGCCAACGTGATATTATGCCCTTGATTACTATGTAGATATTACTATCTGTCAAACCGGCACGACATACTATTTCGCCTCTGCCAAATTCAACGACTGTGCCCAGATCAAGGAATTCATCCATCACTTCGTCCTTAAGATGAAAGCGGCATTCATCAAGGAACAGACGTTTAAGCAGAATCCTGTCAGCTGTCGAAATTCTTCCTATTTCACCTTTTCCCATACAAGAGATGTCTTTTCTTTCTTTAAGTGAGCTTAAATGATTGAATCCGGTTCAAAATTATTATCTTTGTTATTATATCAAAATAATATAGATTATTTGATAATTCAAAAATTTTATTATAAGACTTCCGAATTCTTTTATTTCTTTTACAAAAATAGACATACATCGTTTAATTTTTAATAGATGCTTAAGCTTCACTTATTATAAAAGTTTAGTATAGTAGCAATTAGAAAATGACTTACCCTCCTTCTGAGCCATATTAATATGGCTCAGAAGGAGGGTAAGTCATTAAAGTTGATTAATTCCTATTTTGGGGAATTGCTCGACCTTACATTTTCAGAAGTGAAGATGAATTGTCCGAATTGTTGAGTGAGCGGCGTGCTGAGCGGAATATTGAGCCGAAGTCAGTAGTATAACTAAGTGAAAGTACAATCATGTTGGAGTTATCCTTGATATAGCGTTCACGATAGGAGGGATTAACGACAGAATAATTCCAACTTGGATAACGTGTACCCTTGGCATCGAACATGTACATCCAGTCTATTCCTATATTCCAATGCTTGTTAGGATGATATTCAAAACTCAGGGCATCACCGTTTTCGTCTTTGCCTACGTAGGTACCGCTTAAGTATTTACCGGGTACTTTACGCCAGTAAGAGATTGTGAAAGGTCCTTTGTTCCACCACAGCGAGAAGCTGGCATTGAATGTAGTAAGCGTATGGGTCCAGTGTACATCTGTTGTCTCATAGTGATAGAGAGCTAAATTTGCATTTATACCAAATCCTGCTATACCACTTAGTTTCATATTAAGATTTCCTCCTGCTGACCATGATCTGCGAGCATTTATACTCTGCGAAAGAAACATACGGTTGCCGAGATAGGTAACATCGGTCATGACGAAGTTATTGATGTTATTGTAGTTCATCAGCAACGAAGCGTTAAATTTCTTATACTGAAACGAAGGCATAAGCTGGTAGGTAAAAGAGTCTGAGCCTTTCAGATTCGGACTACCGTTAGAAATCAGATAAGGGGATTGTTGCTGAGGATAATCAGTAAGAGATGATAGCGAAGGTATACCGGAAGTATATTGAAAGGCGGCTGCCATGTTCCATTTTGGAGATATGTTCCATGACAGATAGACAGTGGATAGATTACGTACGAAATTACGTTTGTTCATATCATTCTTTATCCAGAATAATTTTGCACCGCTAGAAGCAGATAGGTATACTTTACCTATTTGTTGGCCAAAGTTTACATAGACGTAATTGTTATTCTCTGTCAGAATGGCTTTATAATCGGTGGTAAGATAAGTATTGGTACTACGTGATATAGTGTTTTGATAGCCTCCTGACAGAGAAGTGTTGTCACTGAACTGATGTATATAACTGATTTCGCTTATTAATGAACGACGTCGGCTATCAACGTCCATGATGAAATCTTCTATATTTCCGTCAGGATAAATATACTCGTTGGTTCGACGATAATCATTCGAGCTAAGAGTTCCTACTACTTGTAGTTCTAAAGTATTACGGGCATTGAAATCGCGGCGGAAAAATAAGTCGAGAGAGGGTGAAAAGTTTTTTCCACTACTTGTATTATCATTGTCATACTCTCCTAACTGTGAATCGAAGGTATGTGCTATTGAGCGCCTTTTGTCTGATGAGGGAGTAGCTCTGAAGGTAGCTGAGAAGAGAGTATGTATATTAGGACTATAGTCGTACTTCAGGTTGATATTATGATAGCTATAGTTAAACGGGTTACGGTCATGTTCTTCAAGGTTAACACGGAAGTCATCACCGATATAGCTCTCTGTTATATTGTCGTAAACGTCTTGATAGTTGCGCCATGATGGGTTATAGGAAAGTGTGAACTGCGAGGGACCCTGATGATAGGAGCCACGTATGTTGGCATCGACAAAAGTAGTATTGACAGCGCTGCGACCCCAGGTGTATATCTGGCCGCCGTCATTGCGCTGTTTAAGAGTGATGTTGATAAAACCTTTGTTGCCTCTGTCTGCATATCTGGCTGGAGTCACCCGTGAATACTCTATCTTGTCGATGTCTTTAGGTTGCAGGGCGTTTACATCTTCAATAGTAGAGGGTATACCATTGATGAGAATCATTGGAGTGCCACCATCTACGCTCAGTGTGCGGTTAATCGGATTGGCATCAAGACCTGCTAATGGCAGTTTCTGAAAGAGGCGTATGGAGGTAGAAGAAGCTTTTACATCTGCTGCCGACGGATATATTATTGTACGGCCTTTAGCGTATGTTAGTTGGTTAGCAGTCACTGTAACTTCATCAAGGGTTGTGCCGGCATTTAGAAAGATATTTCCGAGGCTTATATTCTTTGACCCACTTTCGATTAGTACCTGCGTAGTGTTATAACCTGTTTGACCGACTTCAAGAGTGAGAGCAGTTTTGATATTAGTTTCGATAGTAAACGAGCCGCCAGCATCGGTAAGAGTGGCTGTCAGCAGTTTGTCATTAGCCAGAAGGCGGCATGTGGCACCGGCAATGGCTGTAGAGTCAGTATCAGCTAAAACTATACCGTTTATTGTACGTGCCGAGACAGAAACGGTTGCTAATACCGAGATTAAAAAAAGTACACTGAATCGAATCATAATTGAACAGGTTTTGTGTGTTTAAATCATTGATGTCGGTTGAGAGTCCAACACATCTTATGCCAATGAGCTAACATAATGTTTATAAAGTTTTTACATATTTAGCTTAGTGTACGATTTCGGATAAACTGTCCGAAATCGTACATATTGTGAATGTAAAACCTTTATAAGGATAAATAATAAAGTGGGAACTTTGCAGTACTAATCCAACAATGGCAAAGTTACGTAATAATTTTAAATGAACTTATATTTTGGAGCTACTTACTTATGAGAAAGTTTATAACTTTGTACCCCATTCCAAATACCCTTAATTAACGTAATCAGACCATGACCGCTGACCATCTGAAAGGATACATTCTGGCTGCTACGGCTGCTGCAGCCTACGGTACTAATCCTGCTTTTGCTATACCTCTGTATGAACAGGGTATGAATCCCAGTACAGTTTTACTTTTCAGATATACTATGGGACTGCCATTTCTTGCAGTTATCATGTATATACGTGGATTGACGTTCCGATTGTCGAAAGAAGAAATTGGACCGACAGCAATATTAGGTATTCTGATGTCCTTGTCATCGTTGACTCTATTCGAGAGTTACAATTACATGAATTCCGGTATTGCTTCGACGTTGCTGTTTGTATATCCGATAATGGTCGCTGTCATGATGATATTCTTTTTTCATGAGAAGTTTAAATTGACAGTGGCCGTATGTCTGGTGATTATGAGTGTCGGGCTTATACTGCTCATGAAACCGCAGGGTGGACAGAGCCTAAGTTCTTATGGTTGCCTTTTAGTTATGATATCGGCTCTTACTTACGCGCTTTATATTATTTTTGTCAACGTATCGAAAGTTATCAAAGCTATTCCCACGACTAAACTTCTTTTTTATGTATTGGTGTGGGGCTGTCTGGTATATGTGGCAATGATACCATTAGGTTATGATGTCATATTGCCAGCTGTACCGACTGGCTGGCTTAATCTTCTGGCTCTTGCTCTTATTCCTACTGTGCTCTCGTTGGCTTGTACTACACGTGCCATACAGCTCATAGGTTCTACACCAACGGCTATTTTCGGTGCCCTCGAACCTGTATCGGCTGTTATCCTAAGCATTACTTTCCTTGGTCAGACCATCACTGCCCGCGATATATTAGGAGGCGTCCTTATTATCGTGGCCACTACAATCGTAGTGGCTGATAAATCGGTAGACAAACTGATTCTTCACGTGCGTAAAATGTTCCCCAAGTTACACCATAAATCAAGATAGAAAGTTTTGAGTAAAAGCTACCTCCATCTCGTAATTAGGAAAATGAAGTTCAATCAAGCGTCCTTCCGCACTTTTTATAGTCAGATAGCCAGTTTGGAACAACAGTGGCGCTGGATTGGGTGAGTCAAATCCCACGGATACAAGTTCACTACGACTGACCCATTGACTATTCAGAGCAGGTAACTCTATACGGCTATCACGTACACGCTTAGCTAAAAAAGTAGGAGTTCCGGTTTGAAACCAATAGAAATCCAGCTCTCGTCTTTTGAGTGTACTCAATACGCTGAAAGGATTATAAAGATGATTTCCTTTCGGCGTGAACTTATATCCATCGTAATATTTGCGCATGGTCTCCAGAGCCATTTCATAATTCATACCGTTCTCTTCTGCTAATGACTGTATTCCCTGTTTGAAATTATCAGTCACTTCTTTTTCAGTCCAGCCACATATATCAGCAAAGTCATTTGACAGTGATATGTCATCGAAATTGTTGAGATCGGAAAATATACTTACTTTACTAAAGCGTGCCACACCTGTAAGCATAGCGAAGCAGATGTACATGTCCATACTTTTAAGTACTCCGAGAAACCCTTTTAGAGTAGCTTGATTCTTTTCAAAAAGTTCTGGATTGTCTTCTATAGTCAATAAGGGTTTGTCGTACTCATCGACAAGAACAGCCATCTGTTGACCGGTAGATTTATATATTCGTTGTATAAGTTGTTCAAATCTCACTGACAAAAAAGGGTAGGGGTCAGTTATTCCATACTGATTTTCGTAGAAAGTCAGTATGCTGTCGAGGGCGTTTGTCAAGTCCATCATCCAAGGTATAATTTGAAGCATTAAGGTCTATATGTATGACAGGACGTGGTATCCAATCTACATTCATACTATCAAGTGCAAGACCTTCAAACAGTTCACGCCTTCCCTCAAAATAGGCATGCAAAGTGGAAAGTAACAGACTTTTTCCGAAGCGTCTGGGACGCGAAAGGAAATAGTACTTACCCTGCAACGTAAGCTGCGCTACATATTCTGTCTTATCGACATAAATGTAGTCACCTTCGATGATTTCGGAAAAAGTCTGTATCCCGATTGGATATTTAGGTAGTTTCATAACTCATTACAGTCCATTTGAGGAATCAGGGTATAAAGTTAATGGTTTGTGACGGTATATACAACCATTAGGTCTATTTTCTATGAACTACGGATTTCCACAAAGACCAAGAGGGACATAGCAGCTGCTATGTCCCTCTTGGTCTTTGTGGAAACTCAGCGAGAAGTGTATCGCTGAATTTCTTTAGGCAATGGAATTGGCATCATTGTGATAATGCTATGGCTGAACCAAAGAATATCAAAAGTACAATGATTCCAATAAACGAAATCACTAAGCCTGTGATGGCAAGTCCGCGAGGACGCTTGAAGATGCCGATAAAGGAGAACAGAGCACCAAGGAACCAGAGAATAAAATCGAGTATTGGTACCCAGCAGAATACGAAGGCCAGCAGTGCGATGATGAAACCGGCTACTCCTATTCCATTGCTTTTCTTGTCAACATTGACATAGACAGTCTGTGTCAGACTGCCCGGAGTTCCGAAATTCGTCTGTGACGAATCAAGAGTATTGTCGTCTTCCATATAATAAAATAAATAGCTGCTATACTCTATCCCAAAGCAAGCAAAGTTAAAAATAAATTAAAGCGTGGGATAATTCGCTGTCTATATTATCAGTACTGCCACAGATAACTTATATCCTTTACCTAACTAAGACTCAAAAATATTTAAACCTTATCTTAGTTATAATTTATCGGATGGTGCTATTTGCCATTCTTATAGGCAGCTGAGAGTTATTATCTGTAGAGAATATAATTTAGTTCTTTGTCAGTTTTAGGTATCTTGACTTTAATTCCTTTGGTCCTGTAACAATAAAGTAGTCATTATCAAGCTTTGAAAGAATATTATTCGGATGTCCGTACTCATCTAAATCATCTAAGTCTGACTCAGCGTAAAGTTCATAACTTAGATATAATCCATCAAAATTATTCAGTCTATCGTCATCATCAGTATATTCATTTTCATGAATAGGTCTGCCGACGAAAATACGTGTTATATTGTTTCTTAATCCGAAGTCATTAGGTTGTGAGTAGTCAGTGATTGTTAGTAAGTACCATCCTTGCTTCTGTGTTATAGTAGCTAAAGAATATGAATAATCTTCAAGTGCAGCATAGCCTTCTCCTATGTAAGACCCACAGAAAGATGAGTCAAAGGGAAGGTAGGGTATCTCACGGACATATTTAGAGGCAACGACTCCGTCTTCATAACCATTTATATCAACTAATGGAGTCCAGCCATCCCCATAATCATACTCTTCATCATGAGTCCCTTTTATTACTATACTCGGGCTTGAGAGCTGTTCAAGAACCTGACCACCAGGAATGGATCGGATATTAACCTTGTTTCCTAAAATCTCAAGAGCTGACTTATACACGAGTCGCTCTCCAAATGATGCACAAGGCCACATAAGTCCTATGCTCATTACGAAAAGTAATACTTTATTCATTTTAATCTGTATATATGTATTTATTAAGAATTTATTCTAACGGAGCCGGAAATTAACTGGTAGATTGAAATAAGAGGTTACTGGTTTATTTCCATTTCTTCCGGGTAGCCACTTGGGCATCTTTTTGACTACACGTAGCGCTTCTCGATCAAGAAGTGGATGTACACTTTTTATGACAGTAGCGTTTGTTATTGAGCCATCTTTGCCAACAACAAATTTAACTACTACTTGACCTTGTATATCCTTTTTAGCTGCCTCTTCAGGATATCGTATGTTTGAGGAAAGCCAAGTTATAAGTTCCTTCATTCCTCCCGGGAACGAAGCCATCACTTCTACATCGTTTACATCATATATTTTATTTATTTTCTTTTCTTTTACTTCTTCGGGTATTACCAAATATTCATTTTCTTCAAGCGGTGTTGTTTGGGTAGCCTGTGTTGAGTTTAAGATTTCTTCAGGTATATCCCGCACTTGTTGTGATACCTGTAATCTCTCATCCTTAATAAGGAAACCGAGAAAACTACTGGGAGCATATCCATTAAAAGCAGAAACAATATCAAAGTTAAAAGCTTCACCTTTCTTTATCTCTGGGAAAAAGTAGGTTCCTGCTATTTGGATCTTATTATTTGGGAGTAAATAAAACATATCTATACCCATTGCATCATGATCAGCGGCAGCCGTACCATAAATACGAAACTTATGACCACCGTTTCCGGGACCATTATACATGATACGCTTCACGTCCCAATATTGTGATACTCCGGCATCTGTCCTAACCATTATAGAAGCTGGATAAGATTTCGGAGGGAAAGAGGACTGTGAATATGCTACTATGGTTATTAAGGCCATGAGCATAATAACTATTGTCTTTTTTGTATTCATGATATAGACTATAATTTATAAATTATTGTTCCATCACTTTAAATGGCAGTTCCTTATCTCCATCAGCGCTTATCCATAAGCCCGAATATTCGGAGCCACTCCATTTCCCGGTAAAGTTTCCTGTCACTTTTTCATTGACTTTTTCCTCAAGTATAAGCACTCCATCGCTATTTATACTACCCTGTAATAAAATTGGTGACTTTTTTGACTTATAGTAGTATTGACCACTTACCTCTCCTGAATTTGAAAAAGTCAGGGTCATTACAATTCCGTATTTGCCATCAATTGTTCCTTCATAGTTGTAGTTAGTACCAATCGTTTCGCTATAACCTATGTCGGTTGCTGAATTATTTTTACTCTTATTTCCTGATTTCGGATATAAGTGAATATCAAATCCCTCATAATTTGGTATTATAGTTACATCAAAACTACCGTATTTGCCCGATGCTCCATCTTCATTATAATCGAGTTTTAATTTTTTTGCGTACGCTTTAAGAAGTTCAGTAGCCTTGTCTGAACCTCGTCCTTTGGGTCTTACAAGCACAATTATGCCTTTTGGCTTTGCGTCTTTAATGAACAGGGGTGTTGTACCCCACCATCCGTCAGACACATATTGGATGAAGTTCCCATCTAAACCAATCTCAATATCAAACATATTGCCTATGTCTTGCTTTGAGATTCTATAGAACCCAGAATAGCCATACACGTCGCTCTCCGTTTTATTATATTTCTTCAAAAGTTTTTCAATAGTCAAGTTGAAATTAATTCCATCCGCACTATCTTGTTTAACGATACTTTCAAGCATACTAACTGCCTTGTCTATATCATAAAAATCTGTCACAACGCTTTCTGGTATCGTATAGTTACATGAATAAGTGATGTATGGTATAGAGATGTCATCAAACTGTGGAGTAATTATATATTTCCCCTCATAATCTATAATTCCATATTTATTTCCTGAGCCTACAAATGCAATTTTGTCATCAACAAAAGGTAGAGCATACTCAAACTGTGGATTAATTATTATCTTACCCTCTTTATTAATATACCCCATTTCATCATTAATCATTACAGCTGCAAGTCTACCTTTTCCAAAAGGTATAGCTCCATTAAACTGTGGATTGATGATAATTTTACCGGTTTTGTCACACCATCCCAAATCATTACTGTCATGCAGCATACACATAAATAAGCTTTCATTATCTGTCATTAAATTTGAGAATTGTGGCATTAAGATAATTCCTCCATTTCTATCAATTATTCCATAGTTTTCCTTACTCTTTACAACTGCTCTATCATATAGAAATCCATTTGTAACATAAGTTGAAATTTGCAAAGAATCTGGCAAGACTATCGCAAAGTCTTTTTTTTCTTTAGTTATGAAACCTTTAACAGGAATTGAATCTGCTGTAGCTACATAAGCCATTCCCTCTGAGAAATCATACGCTTCTCCATATTTGGGTTGAACTTGATAAACACCCTTCCGATCAATAAAGCCGTATCTTTTATTTCCATGTTCATCTCTTACACAGACAAGTGCCAAACCCTCTGAAAAGCGATAACACTCTTCAGCTTCTTTACAACTTAGTAACTCCTCTCCTTTTTTATTGATAAGAATAGGCGCTGAGCCTTTTCTCGTTACCCATGCTACTCCATCAGAAAATGAGGTTGCATCTGTGTATTGAGGATTAATAGTATATTTTCCTTCCTTATTTATATATCCATATTTATCTCCCTTCTTTACAAGTGCTTGTCCACCAAAGAAAGGAAATGCTTCATCAAATTGAGGATTAATTATGTACTCTCCTTGAAGATTAATATATCCCCAGCGCTCTCCAGTTTTAACTGGTATCAAAGAATTATCGAAATCAGTATTATCAGATGAACACGCAAAGAGCATTGGTATCATCATAATACTAATTAGCAAAAGCCGAATTTGTTTAATAAAATTCATAAAATATCGATTTCAAATTATACTAATTTATATAGATAAGCTTAAAAGAGTTTAAAGCCTACCATACCTAAGTAGCCGTGGAACTATCGTTGTTAGATTATAATCTTACTTAAGCAGACGTTTTACATTCTCGAGAATGTAATGCTTAGTAGAAGCTACCACAATGTATAGCCGATAATGTTTGATTACAATGGCTTTTATTGCTGACCCTTAAGTTGAAGTAGGCAGTTGATTTACAATCTTATTTTGTGTACTTCCGGTTTGGCGTTTAGAAACTGAGGGGAGAGATAGCCGGCTTTGGCACCGATACATGTCGGGTCACAGACGGTGTAGGTCTGACCGTCGACCGAGACTGTGGCGCCTTTCACATTGGCGCTGGGTGAGAATCTTACTGCCGTGGCAAGATGAAGAGGAAATTTCAGGTAAACAACATCAAGACCGAGAACGGTATTCACAAGTTTGGCAAACATTATGGCACGGTCTTCGCAGTCGTTATAAGGATAGTAGAAGTTCTCGTCAAAGAAGAAAGGCTTTTCGCAGCCGAACTGGTCACCGTCGGTCATGTACTCAAAGCCATAGTTATGAAAACTAAGCAGTAGATTTACTGCTTCTTCTTCGCTGAGATTCTCAGTAAGAATTTCCATTACTGGAAATAGGGTAGACTGCAACTGTTCGCTAACTGGCGCCAGGCCGTAAATATACCAATCAACCAGTGGATAAGAATTGAAGAATTCTATTACCGAAGGGTTGACAGTGACATCAAACGGTGGTGCCTCCTTCCATGAGGCTGATGAATAGGTCTTGGCAGCCGAGACTTTTGGTGACAGGTGCGGATAACGGTCAATTGCCATTCTTATCGGTGTAGGCGACTGCCGGAAGTCACCGTTATAGGTATAAAAAGCCTCATTCTTGTCAGTCAACTGACCGCGTATAAAATATGCCTTACCGTCTATGTTATAATAAGGTTGGCCATAGATAGTGTGGGAAGGATGAAACATTGTTACCAGTTGTTTCCCTCTAATACCAAGACGGCAATCATATCCAGACTGATTGAGAAGTGCAACAGTAAGAAAGGCCTGCTTATCGGTCGATTTGGGATAGAGGGTAGCTGCGACTTTTTCTGTCAGAAGCAGGTAAGCCCAATCACATAGTTGCAGCTCTTCGCGTAGGCGCAGACAGTCATTCAGCAACGGTTCCATTCTTTCGTCGGCAGTAAGCTGTTTCCATGCCTTTGCTAACGATGAGTTGTCAGTAGCAGTCAGAGAAAGAGATGAGGTGTCAAACTGTTCTATCCCACACGGAGTATTGAAGAATGTAAAATTGACGGGATAGGTCTTCTTTGTTTCCGGTGTGATTTTCGGAATAGTAACAGGAATGTCCGGTATAGATTTTTCTGGCTCCGTCACACCGCTTATTATGACCTTACGGGGTTGTATTGGTGTATCTTTACGTACTACAGCAGGCTTTGTTGGTTTGGGCTTCGTCGGGATTTCCTTGCGTGGTTCCTCTTTATACGTCTTCCATTCACCGGCTATCATGGCCGCATATTCTTCATTGAGCCGTTTGCGATACAGCTCAAATTCAGTTTTCTGCTCCTGTCGAAAGCGTTCAAACTCAGCTTTCCTTTCTTTACGGAAGTTCTCAAAATCAGAAGTCGCAGTGTTTTGAGCTTGTGTGCCGATAAGAGAAGAAAACAGTATTATGGTAAGAATAGTGGGTAGTCTCATAACGTATAAAAAGGTGAATGATAAAAGGATAATAGAGGGAGGAGAATCCACCTTCCAGCTTCGGTGGATTCTCGTGATATATTATACCAGAAGCAGATTATTGCCTTGCGTTGTAGATTACCTTGATTTCATCGGCTGTTAATAGGCGCGAGTCATAAATTCGGAAATTATCTACAGTAAAATTAGAGGTAGTAAGAGAATAATTATTGAAGGTCGCTTTACCTCCTATTATAAATGAGTTAGGATAAGATACTCCGCTGTCTTCTCCGCTTTTGGTCTCAGTAATTGTGCTTGCTCGTTTGCCGTCAATATAGAGAATTGAACTCCAAGTGTGGTCACTATAGGTTTTATCAGTGTATTCACTAACAATTGCAATATGATGCCATTTATTATCTGTTATACTGCTGTGTATAAAGCTTCTATTGTCATCTTTGTAAGTACTTTCATAGCGATTATTGTATGCATAACATACAAATTTCAATCTGCCACTATCCATTGATAATGTGAAGCGGTTCTGATTATCTGAGCATTTGGAATAAAATATAACGCCATCATTAAGGTCTTTTACCCAAAAACTTATTGAAAAAGTCTTATTGGAAATCATACCGTAAGGTACGAGTATTGAACTTTCGTTAGCTTTTGAGAACTGGGTTGCTTGACCTGATATGCCAGTTACAAATGTCGGGTCATTAATGCCAAAGCCGTCATATTCTCCCATCGTATCATCATAGTTGTCATTTAGGGTATAGTAAGCTGCTAATCCATTAGTCACAACAAGTTGACCAGGGTCATCGCCAGGTCCTGGTTCATCACCTCCACCAGGAGTTGTACCACCGCCACTACTGGTTATGTTTACCGTAATAGTCTGGTCAATAATACCATCTGAGATGATGAAGGTAGATACCATATCTCCTGATACTAAGCTACGGTCAATAGTGACGATTATTACCGAACTTCCTCCGCCGTTTACAGTGCCTTGGGTTGCTGACAGGCTTAGTGCCGGAGTGGTAATATTATTGGCATGCCATGTTAAAGGCGCATTGCCTGTATTGCGGATAGTGAAAGTCTGCTGTGTAAGGTCAGAGCCGAAATTCAGCGTTGTGGGTTCGATGACCATAGTGCTGCTTGTGTTGCGAGGGGCACAGGATATGGTCAAAGGATAAGAGTTGCCGAAAGCCTGCAGATTGACAACAGTAGTCTTAGGTTCGGATATGTAATTGCGATCAACCGAAAAAGTGATGCTTTGGGTGCGTCCTGCCTGAATCGAACCTCCGAGCTGAGATGCCGATAACCAGGGATTGTTGCCGAGATTGAGAGCCCATTCGGCTGTAGTGTTGCCGTTATTTTTGATTGTGACGCTCATATCGGTTTGAGTAGTACCGAAATTGAGAGAAGAAGGATTGATAACAATCTCTGCTACTTCATTCACTTTAGTCAGTTGAATATCACAGCGGTTTTCCTGGCCTGCTACAACATTGACAGTACGTGTGTTGGTGTTGTAACCGGTTTTTGAAAACTGCAATGAATATTGACCAGGCTGCATAGCAGTAAAGGAAAAAGTGCCGTCACTTCCGGTAGTGGTGCTTCTGCCGTTAGCAAGAATCGAAACAGTAACTCCGGAAAGAGGTTCTGTTCCGGCTCCTGATTCAGTCACATAGCCCGTTATGGAGCCAGTGGACTCCTCAGGCTCTTCTGTACAAGAAGTAAGCGAGAGTATAGTCACAAGCAAGGCAAGTGACAGAAGTTTGAAAATACTTTTCATTTCTGTTGGGTATGAAGTTATTATTTGTGTTGTTATGTATTATTAGAAATTCATGGCAAAGCCTATACCTATTTCGTTATCGGTCACGACAGGCGCTAATGAATACTGATACTTTCGTTTGTTTACCACCACTCTGCGGCGACCGGGTGCTATGGCAGCATCAATGAGATTATAAAGATATACAGCAGCTGTAGCACCGATGGCTATGTTGCGTCCGGTCTTCCATGAGGATTTCTTATTACGGTAAAAGTCGAAGTGCTGCGGACGTTCCTTCATCTTTTTGGCGTAGTTGGCACGCTGGTTTTCGCAAAGTATTATAGCTGCGGCTCCGACAGCTGTACCGCCTAAAAACAAACCGCCTTTCAGATAACTGCCTTTAACAAACTGACCTGCGCCCGGAATAAGGGAATAAAATACTGGTCCTACACCGTAAGATGTTGTTAGAGTAATACGGTCGCTGTAACTTCCTTTTCCTGGCTGAGTATTGTCGTTGACCGTATAGAGTATTGTGACTATGTATTTATTGTTTTTGCGTTCCCAATACTCGTCGACTTCTCGGCAGGTAAGGTTTATCTGTTTACCCTTTTCGGTAGCCTCAAGAGTAAACTCCTGAGTTTTGACTGGCCCACTGTCACGTTCGGCTCGCTTCTCTATTTTCACATGACTGTCCACTACTATGCCTCGCTCGTGTTCGAGCTTTGAGGTAAGGTTGACTATTGTCATCTGTCGTGCTTCCTCCAGTGAATTACCAGACCCTTGTGCTGAGATAAAGATATAGCCAGGGCTTTTGGGAGTAGGCAGTGAAGAAGTTATCCAACGTGGTTTAAGTTTGTCAGACTTATCGTCAGCACTTACACAGTTTATACTAAGAACCAGTACCGCGATAAGCAGAAATATACGGTTTGACATGACTAGCAACTACTTAATGGTTTTCTTTCGATTGCTGACGGAAACGCTCAAGCTCTTCGCGGTAGGAATTACGGAACTGTTGCTCGTGAAACTCCACACCGAGACGTTCGTCTTCGTTGATAGTAGCTGCACCAGCTACCTTTTCTGCATCAGTAGCTGGGATACTGATACATACCGAGCACTCGTATGTGCCGTCAGAAAGACGGTAACGGTTTGAACATACTATGCGACAATTTTTGACAACGCCTTCAGCCATCGTACCTACATCTTGACGTATGTGGCCTTCATTTGAGGTTTTGCCGCCGGCCTGAAGCTTCTCACGATAACCTTTTTCAACGTTAATTACTAATGATTCAAGTCTATCTACAAGATCAGCTTTTGCAAATAGTATAGCCTGATGAAGGGCAAAATCTCTATCCTCATCTATAGCCGAACCGTATGCACGAAACTCGTTGGCTGGTGCGTTCATAGATGCCTGTTGACATTCATCAATTTCGTCTTTAACTTTGCTCACTGTACGTGGACCGTTATTACCCTGAGAAGTATATTCGGGATAAGAGGCTTTGACTACTTTTTTCGCACTACAAGAAGGCAAGCCAAGTGTTAGCAGGAGCACTGCTATCAAGCTTAATGACAGACGTTTCATGGGAGTTACGTGTTATGAAAGTTATAAATAGAAGCCTTATCTCTTAGAAAGAGATATTTTTACACGTAAGTTGCTAATAATCAATAGGGCAAAAATTAATTTGTTAAACAGAAATGAAAAAAATACCCTGAATATTAGTATTTTTAGGCTGATTTTTATAATTTTGCATCAATTTAGTATCTCTTTCTAAGAGATACTAACATTTTGACAATGAAAAATCCAAAATAGATAATTAGGCTTTTATTGTAATACAGTAGCTTAGATTGAAGACAAA
>CAYNUE010000057.1:0-21260 GCA_964400325.1 uncultured Sangeribacter sp.
CGGGGCATTGTGAGATTTTTGGTTTATCCGGTGGGGAGGTTGGTCTCCTTAATAAAAACGAATCGGCGTATGTTTCTTCGCGGAATTTCGACATCTCTCGACTGTCACGCTTTGTTGGACGCCCCATACCGCGCTGACGGTCTACGAAACCTGATATACGTGTCATCTCAAGGAGATCGTACTGACTCTGAGGTGTGAGATTTTCCAGATAATCAGGTACAAGTTTTGCTCCGAGTCGGTTGGCTGTAAGTGCTTTGACACGGAAAGTATATGTGATTGGTGGTTTGCGTACTTCGATTACATCGTCAACCTTAATAGTGCGCGATGGTTTGACAGTCGTACCTCCAATAGAGACACGTCCTTTCTTACAGGCATCTGTGGCTATAGTGCGTGTCTTGAAGACACGCATGGCCCATAGCCATTTATCAATTCTCTCTTCTGCTGGCATAAATTGTGAATAAGATATTTTGATGAAGTGAGCTTACTGTGGTGAGGCAGCTACACGCTCAAGCTGCATGACTACATTGCCTGAACTGTCGAGCAATTCGGCTTTGTCAGCTGTTACAGGACGTGCCTGCGAAGCGTCTTCGAGCGCTACGATAAGCTGTGTCTGGAAATTAGGCTCTGGACAAGCTCTACGCGTTACACCAATGGAATGGAATGACAGTGAGTTGGCTGCATCCATATCCGTAGCGAGTGAACCGTTGAGTATGTTGCAACCTGTGTTGCCGTGTACATGTCCTTCGTCAACATCTATGACCAGACATATATCAGGATTATCTACAGTAACACCTTCTATTTGTCTGACTCTCCATGTGCCGTTAAGGAACTGGAAGTTTTGGTGCATCAGGGTCATTACCGGTTGGTGTGAGGCGTTAAGCAGAGTTAAAAGATAGCGGTCGTTATCGTCAGCTCTCAGACTGTAGAATTTTGTTTCGCTGAGGGCCGCGTTGATTTCGCTGTCGGTGATTCCTGTCATGCCACACATACGCATTGTAGTGGCTATCTGTGAGAAGGAAATAGTGCTGTCGCTCACATTGTATTTATACAGACCGTTGATTACGTTGCAACCGTTGTTACCGTAGACACGGTTGTCATCAGCAAATTTCAGGAAGGGTGCTTCTTCTCCTACAGCTGCTTTGCCACTGACAGTTTCGATAGCCCAGTCACCCTTTATTATACCTTTGAGCAATTCTGCCGGGGTGTAGTTACGGGTTGCCTTGGGTGCGGCTATCTGCTCGCGATCTTGCGGTAAGATGGCTTCAGGTAAAGCCTCATCGTTTGACTGTTTTGTAGTAGAGCAACTCATTCCTCCTATTGCTATTGCCACTACGAGTGTGGCAGACATAATATTTCTATATAGTTTGTTGAACATGCTATGAGGTTATAAGTAAGTATTTATGGCTTAGTCGCCCCAGTGACGACGAAGTGGATATTTGGTAGGACGCAACAGTAGTCGCAGAGATGTGGAGTAGGTGAGATAGTTCCATATCCAGTTGATAAGCACGTGCAGCTTGTTACGCATACCTAAAATAGAAATAAGGTGTATAGCCATCCAAAGTAACCATGCAAACCAGCCACCGAACGTCCAGCCGGGAAGATCAGCAACGGCTTTGTTTTTACCTACAGTCGCCATAGAGCCTTTGTCTTTATATACAAAAGGTGTCTCCATACGCCCTTTATTGAGGTTCTTGGCCAGATTACGTGCTTGCTGTATAGCTGGCTGTGCCATCTGTGGGTGTCCTTTAGGATATTTTTCAGTTTGCATCAGAGCTATATCGCCAAGTGCGTAGACTGTGCCTTCGTAGCCTTTTACCTGATTGAATTCATCTACAACGATACGGCCTCCGCGTCCCATAGCTTCAGCCGGGAATCCTGGCATGGGTTCACCGCATACACCGGCAGTCCATATCAATGTTTCCCAGTATTCTTTCTTGCCATCTCCAAATGTTACCATTTTATCGGTATAGTCGGTCATCATTGTGTTAAGGCGTACATTAACCATAAGGTCTTGCAGATACTTCAGAGCCTTCGCTGATGATTTTGGATTCATGGCGCCAAGCAGTTTGTCAGTACCTTCCACCAGAGTGATGCTGAGGTCGTCTGGGTTGAGTTCCGGGTACTCACGCGGCACTATGTCTTTTTTCATTTCGCCAAGTGCACCGGCTATTTCAACACCGGCAGGGCCACCACCTACTACGAGGAAACTGAGCAGTTCTTTACGGCGCTGCGGATCAGTAGCCAAGGCAGCGCGTTCAAGACGGTCTAGTATTTCGTCTCGTGTATGTTCTGCTTCAGCTACTGTTTTTATGCAGAATACGTTTTCACCGAGATTCTTCATGCCGAAGAAGTTATTGGTGGTACCTGCGGCTATAACCAATTTATCAAAGCTGATGGTCTCATAACTGGTTGTTACAGTCTTTGCTTGGAGATCGATGCCTTTGACATGGCCCATGTGATAGGTGACATCACGTTGGGGGTTCTTGTTTATGTATTTCTTAAACTCTCGACGGAAGGGGAAGCATATATTTGACGACGATATGCCTGATGATGCAATCTGATAAAATAACGGAGGAAAGCAGTGGAAGTTATTACGGTCAACAACTAATACCTGATATTTGCTCTTGTCGATATGGTTTACGAGATTCAGGCCTGCGAAGCCTCCTCCTATGATGACTAATTTTTCCATGAATATCCTATTTAAATTACGGCCTTCAGCGGGATTATGACCGCATAGCGGTTATGCTGAAAATGGCTCCTTGCAAGTGTAACGATTAATTCACGCTGTCAGTTTTCTATAAAGGGTCAAAAATGACTTCCGCTTCATAAAAGCTGCCTATCCGCTTTGTTTCTCAGCCCTACAGTCGCTATCTTTGCGCCAATAACCCCGCCTCTCTCCCTGCTTGGGCTGACTCACGGAGCAGAGCTCCGAGCGGGAACCAGCTTCGCGCTGACTCACGGAGCAGAGCTCCGGGCGGAGACCAGCTTCGCGCTGACTTACGGAGCAGAGCTCCGAGCGGAGACCAGCTTCGCGCTGGTAAAGGCGGCCATCGTGGGAGCCGGGAGGCTTCACGGCTGCCAGGGGGTTGCTTTGCTTGGGCAGTTTTGGTAGCAAGGCTCTTGGCGAGGTCTGGTTTTTGCAGCGCGAAGCTGGTTGTCGCCCGGAGCTCTGCTCCGTAAGTCAGCGCGAAGCTGGTTGCCGCTCGGAGCTCTGCTCCGTAAGTCAGCACAAGCGGGGTAAGGCTGGAGTGAGTGAATGCTAAATTAGTATATAACCAAAAACAGAAGCTATGTCTTTTTCGCGTCGACGTAAGTATGCTGGACAGCGGTGTCCTGGGCATGATTATTACAGTAAGTGTATCTATCATATAGTGTTGAATAAGAGGGAGGGAATACCTGACTTCTCGATTGTGATTGGGAGTATAGGGAGTCGCGAATGGCCACCGTGTGTTGACCCACAGGCAGCTGGTAAGGTGATTTATAAGGCCCTGTCTGAGCTTAAGTGTCATTTCCCTTTTATCTGGATTATGAGGCGTTGCGTTATGCCTGATCATGTGCATATAGCGCTGTATGTGCGTAAATCAACAGATACCCACTTGGGGACAATCATTAAGCAGCTTAAGCATGATTGTTCTCGCGGGTGGGCCGAACTGGGCTATGAAAAAGAAGTACGGCTGTTTATTGATAATTACCATGATACTTTCTTGACCAAAGAAGGGCAGTTGGATAATATGGTTAGGTATATAAGCGATAATCCGCGTCGTCACCTTCTTCGCAAGCTGCACCCTGGGTGGTTTCGTCATTTTCGTATTACTGATGGAAAGGATACTTTCAGGGCTTACGGTAATTGGGATTTGCTTGTTGAGCCTGAAAGGGAGGCAGTAAGAATCAGTAGTACCTATTCTTCTGCTGAGTTAGTAGCTCTTAAGCGACGATGGCTTCAGACGGTGTATAATGATGGTGTGTTAGTCAGTCCATTTATCAGTAAGGACGAGAAACGAGTGCGTGATTGGGCTTATACTAACGGGGGAGCGGTGATTTATCTTACTAACGAGCCCTTTGGGGAGCGCTTCAAGCCTTCGGGTGTGATGTATGATGTCTGTGCTGAAGGACGGCTGATGATAGTGCATATTCCAGTCGGTGAGAAGCTTGATAGAGGCGCCTGCAGGAGGCTCAACGATTTCGCAAAGCGGATAGCTACTGGTGAATTCTGGCTTCTGTTCTGACTTATGCTGACTTACGGAGCAGAGCTCCGGGCGGGAACCAGCTTCGCGCTGGTAGGGGCTTTTGTTCTGGAGGGAATGGCAGTGCTTTCGGTGAGGAGGTCGGTGGGGTTGGTTTTTGCAGCGCGAAGCTGGTTTCCGCTCGGAGCTCTGCTCCGTGAGTCAGCATAGGTGGTTTAGGTGGGATCGGGGGAGGGGTAGAAGGTGAAGTTTTGGAGGGAATGTAGGGGAAGTGTGGATAATAATTAGTACTTTTGCGGAAATACCATATCAGCGGAATAAGGGGGTCGGTAAAAGCATCGACCTATTTAGGTATGGGAATCAGACAAAGTGACACTGAAACGATTGCAACAATTGAGTAATAAGATAAAGAGCAAAGATGATGTTTGTCTGCGGTATTCGCCGTGGGTAAGAAATACTGTGCGGTGGCTATCCATGGGTAGGAAGGGGTTATCTACTGGGTGGCTTTCGGAAAGAATGAGGCAGGTAGTAGCTATGGCAGCTTTGGTAATGCTGCCGGCAACCGCAGCAGCGCAGATTAATGCTGAGCAAGTGCTTGCGATAGGGCGTAATGTGCTGTCGATGGATGACTATATGTTGTCGATACAGTATTTCAATCAAGCTATTAAGGCAAAACCTTATTTGGCTGATCCGTATTTTTACCGTGCAATAGCCAAGCTGAGTCTTGACGATTATGCCGGAGCGGAGGAGGATTGTACGTTGGCTCTGGAGCGTAACCGTTTCAAGAGTGAGGCTTATAAGGTGCGTGGTTTTGCACGTCAGAGTATGGGTCTTGACTCACTTGCCATTGACGACTATAATCGTGGGTTAGAGCATAACCCGTATGACAAGTATTTCCTTTTTTATAAGGCAGTAGCCCAGACCGAATCAGAACGTTGGGCTGGTGCCGACAGTACGTTCAGTGTATTGTTGCGGCAATATCCGGGTTTTGAAGAAGGTTATGCTGCCAGAGGACGTTTCAATGTGCTGCGTGGTGATACCGTTGCAGCTATGAGTGATCTTGACCGTGCCATAAGCATAGACCCGGCTCTGGTCAATGCCTATCTGATGCGGGCTGACATAAACGCTTCGCGTCGGCAGTGGCAAGAAGCCATGGCCGATATGGACCAGGCTGTGAAGCTACGTCCTCAAGAAGCCAATTTATATGTCAACCGAGCATTTGTACGCTATAACGCCGATGATTTCTTCGGTGCTATGAGTGATTATAACTATGCTTTGCAACTTAATCCCAATAACGCGGCAGCCTTATTCAATCGTGCTTTGTTGCGTTACGAAGTCAAGGATCTTGAGCGTTCGGCTGCCGACCTGACCTCGGTGCTTGCTCTTGACCCATCGAATTTTCATGCCTTGTATAACCGTGGTTTAGTCTATCTTGACCTTCAGCGTCCTAAAGAAGCAGCAGCCGACTTCTCAGCTATATCGAAACGCTATCCGCGTTTTTATCCAGCTTACTATGCTTTGGCTGAAGCTTATCGAGATATGGGCGATATGCGTAGTGCCATGCAGTATGCTCATCGTGGTGATCAACTTGTGGAAGGCTATATAACTGATCCGACTCATAACCGTCTTGACCGTCCTACCATAGCACGAGCAGAAGCTAACACAAAAGGTATGCGGCCTGGACAGGACGGAGAGAGCGAAGAGGAAGTAATGCTACGCTTCAATCAGCTTGTAACTGTATCGGAGGCCAATGAGACACCATTGTCATATAACGAAAAAATCAAAGGACGTGTACAAGACCGTGATGTACAGGTAGAGCCGGAACCGATGTACACACTCTCATTCCTCATGCCGCCTACAACATTACGCTCCATATCAAATTACTTCCGTGAGCTTGACGAACTCAATGCTGCCCGTTATATTCGCCAGCAGATGTATCTGAACGCCGGAGCAGCTCCTGTAGGAGAGAGTGAAATAGCGGGACGTATGTTTGACATGGTAGTAGAATATGATGGAATAATTGCCTCTGGCTCTGGGCGTCCTGTAGATTATCTTGCTCGCGGAGTGCTGTACACTATGCTGAAGAATTATGAAGCTGCTCTTACTGACCTTGACAAAGCTATAAGTCTTAATCCTCAGTTTACAGTCGCTTATATGGCGCGTGCATACGCTCGCTATATACATGGAGCTAACGCATTGGCTACGTCTGGAGACAACGATGATACAGAGGCTTCACGTCGCCTTGCACAGATGACGGCACAGCGAGGTGTAGCCGATGCACTTGCCGATTATGATGTGGCCTTGCAACAAGACCCAAGACTTATATTCGCATGGTTTAACAAAGGTAATATATATTATGCCTTAGGTGATTTCACCTCGGCTATACAGAGTTTCAGTGAGGCTTTACGTATAGATCCTGATTTTGGACAGGCCTATTTTAACCGTGGCATATCCTATCTGCGTATGGGTAATAAACCTCAAGCTTTTTCTGACCTCAGTAAAGCCGGAGAGTTGGGTGTATTGCCTTCATATAACCTGCTGAAAAGAATGAAATAAGCACTTCAAGCATAATTGTAGACTTATTTTGTCAGTCCAGATGATAGAAATTAGATTTGGAGGAATTGAGAATATTACATAACTTTGCCGCGCTAACGGACAAGGGAACGCCGTTTGAATCGGCGACAGTACCCGCTGCTGTAAATTCCAAGGAGTAACATTAACTCCTCTATCTTCCCGCCGCCGGTCATGATGTCGATTTGTGATAAGTTGGCTTTGTGGTTTTATCAGTCACTGGTGTTAATGACACTGGGAAGGCTGAGGCGACTGTTGGGGTATCTATTGCGATGCTACTGACGATAAAGGAAGGGAATGAGTCAGAAGACCTGTCCGTACGGGCGTGTATCCAACGGTTGTTATAATCGAAATGGAGTTACGCGTCGCGGTTTTCTGCTCAGACCTGGGTCTTATCTTCGGGAGTTAGGAAAGGCCTATTGATACAGTCACACGGCGTCTATGTTCCGGCGTTACATTATGTCCATGCTTTGGCGGAACAGTGGCAGTATAATGGTTTGACTTAAAACTGGCAATCTGTGCGTTTTTGAGTTTTTAACTATTATAAACCACTGAAGCCAAATGAAAAAGACTACAGTTTTATGCAATGCCCTTACGTTGTGTGCATTTGCTACGGCCACAGCTGCCGACCTCGTTCCAGCAACATTCGAAGACCTCGGTCTCGCCCCTGAAAGTCACTGGTGTGGTGATGTAGATGATGAAGACTACATGATGGGGACATTCCGCAGCGGCTCGTTTGAGTTTAATAACTTTTACTGGGCTGAGTATAATTCGTGGGCTTTCTTTGCATACGCCAATTATACTGGCAATGTCTACAAGAGCCTTGAAGATCAGTTCCTGACAGCTCCCGGCGGAGGTTATGATTCAGATACTTACGGTGTAGTATTCGTATCATCGTGGATGGGTAGTACACAGGTGACTCTGCCTGACTATGAAGAGGGTGCTGAAGTAAGCGGTATGTGGATTACCAATTCGGCATGGGTAGCTGATGCAATCGCCAATGGCGATGGTCTAAGCGGTCCTTTTGAAGCCGGTGATACTATGGCACTTACCATAACTGGATATGATGCTGATGAAAACGCTACAAGTATAGAGAAACTGCTGGCTGATTATACTTCTGCTAATCAGGAAGAATGGTATGCTATCAACTCATGGCATTGGCTTGACCTTACGCCACTTGGAAAGGTGACACGTATGGAATTTGGCATAACATCTACCAAAACCAATGACTACGGCGTCACGACACCGACATATCTTTGTATTGATGACCTCGGTGCAGAACGTATCGGAACCGGTGTGGGTCAGACAGCAGCTGAAATCAATCCATCTGATTTCAAAGTAAGTGTAGCAGGCGACCGAGCTACTATAAGCGGGCGTATGGCAGAATTCAGTGTGCGTCCAGTCTCTCTTGATGGTCGTACAGGTAGTGCAGTTGATGCTATCGACGGAACAGCAGTAGTTACGTTACCAGAACGTGGCGTTACACTGCTTAATATCACTACTCCTAAGGGAACTGTAACTCTCAAGACTGTACGCTGAGAAAGAATAGCTACTTATAAAAACCACAATTATTGGAGTAACGGATACTAGGGTACGGTAATAATACCGTCCAGGTATCCGTTATTCTAATAATAACTATCTACACCATGAGGCACCTTATCTTCAAAATAGCTGCTATGACGATGATGCTACTAAGTGTCGTCGCCCATGCTGTTGTGCCTCACCACAATCATCATGGTGTGGTAGTCACGATGCATCAGAGTCATACTGACAAGGAGTGTGCTGAGTATCATCTGTGTAATTATGTCACGACTATTCGCCAATGCGCTTGGCGCGTGTCTGTTGACTTACATCTCCCTGAATTTTGGGCCACATCTCCAGGTATTATGCCAGAGATTGTACCTGCTGTGCGTATGATATTACGTATGGCAGGCCCGAGACGTGCCCCTCCACTAATCACAGCGCTTGCTCGTGCTGTGATTGCACTGCGCGCACCACCGTTACAGGTCACTGTATAAAGCTTTCCAATCTCGGAGGCTACAACTTAATGAATTACAAACCTGTAACTATCATATAATATGACACAATATATAAAAGCGGCGATACTGACAACCTTATCTTTTCTAACCGTCGCTTGTCACCACGATGCGCACAGTGACAAAGAAGAACATCATCATGAATCGCTGGTATTGACAGCATACACTGATTCACTTGAATATTATATACAAGCCACACCATTCAGTGTAGGTGATAAATCGGAGATAGAGGTATTCGTAAGCCGTGAAGGTAATGGACGTCCTTTAGCTAATGGTAAAGTTAGTGCTCGTCTTGGCGATATAACAGCTCAGAACGGACATGCTCATGGTGCTGGTATCTATCATTTTAATGTCACGCCAACAACTGCTGGTGCTACTACACTTACACTCACCTGTGGAAGTCAGTCAGTCAGCTTTCCAGTCACTGTCTATAGCGATGATCATGAAGCTGCTCATGCTATAAAACCGACTCCTAAATCACCCTTAGGTGTTACTTTCCCGAAAGAAATGGGTTGGAAGGTTGATTTCGCTACTGGACCGGTAACTGAACAACCTTTCGGCGAAGTATTACGTGTAATGGCTGTAGCTGAACCGGCCGCAGGTACACAGCGTACTGTAAGCGCTCCATTAGCAGGCACATTGAATTATGCCGATAGCCGTATTACAGTTGGGGGCCGTATAGAGGCAGGACAGACAATAGGACGTATTGACGGTAGCCGTACAGCTACCGGTAGCCTTGATGTGGCCATAGCTGAAGCTCGTAGTGCATACGAACTTGCCCGTACTGAATATGAACGCAAACAGCAGCTTGCTGATGAAGGAATAGTAGCCCGTAGCGAAGCACTTCGTGCCCGTAGTGATTATGAGACAGCACAGGCTACATACGAGCATTTGCGTAAAGGATTTTCTGGTGGTGGTAGTACGCTTACTGCTCCTGTGTCGGGTTGGATAACTGCTGTTAATGCTGCTAACGGTGCTCATGTTTCGGAAGGAGAAAATATACTCACCATAAGCACTGGTCGTGAGGTTACATTACGTGCAGAAGTATCACCGCGTAACGCTGCTTTGCTATCAGGACTTGCTGATGCTGTAGTGATGTTGCCTGGTGGTCCGGTATCAGTACGGGAAGCAGGTGGCCGTCTGTCAGCTTCCGGTACTCTCGCACCAGGCACGACACTCCTTCCTGTTACCATACAGTTGCCGGGAGTAGAACAGCCTGTAGCTGGAAGTTATGTTGAGGTTTATCTGCAAGGTCATGGCGACTCGGCGCTTGTTGTACCTGCCGGAGCCCTAACTGAAGAAATGGGTCAACACTTTGTCTACGTACAGGTGACACCCGAATACTTCGAGCGTCGTCAGGTTGGTATCGGTGCCACTGATGGCCGAATGGTACGTATTGAGTCAGGCCTACAGCCAGGCGAACGTATCGTGACTCGCGGTGCTGTCATGGTGAGTCTTGCCTCATCAACAGCTGCTGTCGATCCTCATGCCGGTCATAACCACTAAACTCAGTTACCGGTATGAAGGCAATAGATAGTATCATTAGTGTGTCGCTACGCAACGGCCTTTTGGTTGTGCTTGGCGCCATAATGCTTATTGTAGGCGGTACCTATACGGCTGGACGTATGGATATAGACGTTTTTCCTGACCTTACAGCTCCTACTGTAGTTATAATGACCGATGCAGAGGGTATGACAGCTGAGGAGGTGGAACGTCTGGTGACTTATCCTGTGGAAAGTGCTGTCAATGGCGCCGCTGGTGTGAGACGTGTGCGTAGTAGTTCAGGCTATGGCAACTCATTTGTATGGGTTGAATTTGATTGGGGTACCGATATATATAAAGCTCGTCAGACAGTAGGTGAAAAGCTGACTGCCTTATCAGGTATGTTGCCCGAAGGCATTACTCCTCAGATGGCTCCACAGTCAAGTGTAATGGGCGAGATTCTGTTTATAGGTATGCAGGCCGATACTACTTCGATGATGACGCTCCGTACACTCGCTGATTGGGTGGTAAAACCGGCCATATTGGCTACTGGTGGAGTTTCGCAGGTGACTGTTATAGGCGGCGACTACAAACAATATGTCATAGAGGTTGACCCTGCACGCATGTCAAGTCATGGTGTGAGTCTGGCTGATATAGTAGAGACAGCATCTTCTTTCTCCGATAATTCTACAGGTGGGGTAGTACGTGAGTGGGGCAATGAGTATGGTCTGCGTGGTATGGCACGTAGTGCCGATATTGCTGAACTTGGCCGTTCGCTTGTAAAGATGTCAGCAGTCGGACAGCCTGTGACATTAGAGGACGTAGCTGAAATCAAGATTATGCCAGCTGTCAAGATGGGTCACGGCTCTCAGAATGCCGAACCTTCGGTAATACTGTCTGTATCAAAACAGCCAGGTGCCAATACTCTTGATGTTACCGAACGTGTCGAGAAACAACTCGATGGCATAAGGGCCTCACTTCCTGCTGATGTGCGTGTCGACACGGAGATATTCCGTCAGGCTGATTTTATATCAACTTCAGTCAGTAATGTCGGACGTGCGCTGTTTGAGGGTGCGCTGTTCGTAATAGTGGTGCTTTTCCTTTTCCTTAATAACTGGCGTACTACCGTTATATCAATCATAGCCATTCCACTGTCATTGTTAGGTACTGTTTTGGTACTCAAAGGACTTAATCTTAACATCAATACCATGACTCTTGGCGGTATGTGTATAGCCATCGGTTCGTTGGTAGATGATGCCATTATAGATGTTGAGAATGTCTACCGGCGTTTGCGTCAGAATCATAGACTGCCGAAATCAGAACGTCAGTCAGCTTTTACAGTGGTATTTGAGGCTTCACGTGAGATACGTGCATCGATTCTGAATGCTACACTTATCATTATTGTGGCTTTCATACCTCTATTCTTCTTGTCAGGACTTGAAGGTCGTATGCTTAAGCCTTTAGGTATAGCCTACATTGTATCTCTGTTTATGTCGCTTATAGTGGCTATGACTGTTACACCACTGCTTTCTAAGTGGTTATTGTCACCGGCACGTCATCTGGAACGCCGACAGAGTGAAGGTCGTGTGGAACGTACTCTTGGTTCTGTGTATCGTCGTAGTTTGGAATGGGCGCTACGTCATCCGGCAGTTATCAAAGGCGGCACGGCGTTATTGCTCGGTGTGGTGCTGGTGGTATGTTTCAGCCTGGGCAGCAGTTTCCTTCCTGAGTTTAACGAAGGCGCTGCTACGATTTCGGCCGCGGCTCGGCCGGGTGTGTCGCTTGATGTGTCGAATGAGCTTGGAAATGCCATGGAACGAGAGCTGCTTCAGATACCCGAAGTAGTTGCCACTGCCAGACGTACAGGACGTGGTGAACTTGATGAACATTCACAGGCTACGAATAGTGCTGAGATTGATGTACGTTTCAATTTTGGCGACCGTAGTCGTGATGAGGTATTCGATGAGATACGTCATCGTCTCGGTCAGGTACCCGGTGTTGTAATAACGATAGGGCAGCCGCTCGGCCATCGTATCGACCACATGATTTCGGGCACACGTGCTAATATAGCTGTCAAGATAAGTGGTGATGACCTGGCACAACTGCGTCGTCTTGGCGAACAGATAGCTGAGGTAATGCGTGGTGTAGAAGGAGTGGTAGATGTCAATGTCGAACAGCAGACCATGACACCGCAGCTTCAAATACGCGCAGACCGTGAAGCTTTGGCACGTCATGGCATCACGGTGGCTGATTTTAACCGTTTTGTCGAAGTTGCTTTTGGTGCTAATCCAGTAGGCACTATCTATGAGGGCCAACGCAGTTATGATGTGGTGGTGCGTATGGAGGGTTTCTCCGGTCACAATGCCGATGAGGTACGCAATGCTATGATAGATACCGGTGACGGCGGTCGTGTAGCTTTAGGCGAAGTGGCTGAAATTGTGCCTGCCACAGGACCTAATACAATAAGTCGTGAGAATGTACAGCGCAAGCTTGTGGTATCGGCCAATGTGTCAGGTCGTGACCTTGGTTCGGCTGTAAGTGAAATGCAGAAGGCAGTTGCCTCTGGAGTTGAGTTGCCTGAGGGTTATCGGATTGAGTACGGAGGACAATTTGAGAATGCCCGCAGTGCTTCGCGGACATTGTTTGTGGCCACGTTGTTGGCTGTGGCACTTATCTTCCTGCTGCTGTTGGGTGAATTTAAGTCTCCGGCTTTGGCGTTGATAGTATTAGTGACTCTTCCCTTTGCTCTTATTGGCGGTGTGTTAGCTGTATGGATTACCACAGCTGTAGTAAGTATACCGGCTATAATCGGCTTTATCACTCTCTTCGGCGTAGCTACACGTAATGGTATACTCCTTGTGTCGCGTTATCGCCATCTGCGCAGTAAAGGTGAGGATATAGACGCTACAGTGATAAAGGGGTCTGCTGACCGTCTCAATCCCATACTTATGACGGCTCTCACTTCGGCATTGGCGCTCATACCACTGGTCATAGCTGCTGACAAGCCTGGCAATGAGATTCAAAGTCCTATGGCGGTAGTTGTACTCGGTGGTTTGCTGACTTCGACGTTGCTCAATCTTTATCTGATGCCTCTTATTTATCGTTGGTATGAACGACGTCGTGTGCTTCGTGAAAGCCAGCAACAGGTACAAAAAGTAAGTAATAAATAATAAATACATTAAATATCTGTCGTGAAGATTTATTCTCGCCTTCTCTTGTCGCTGGCTCTGGCCGGGGCATGTTATGGCCATATAAATGGCGATATATATACCGAAGCCTTATCGCAGATTGAGGTTAACAGTCTTCGTCTGCGGGCACTTGGTGCCACACGTGATGCTGACATCGAGGCTACCCATGTGGGACAAACGTTGGCTAACCCCGAGCTTGAACTCGGTTATCTGTGGGGAGCCGACGGGGGCTATGACCGCAAGGATATCGGACTCAACCAAGAGTTCGATATGGAGACTCTTACAGGTGCTAAGGGCCGTGTCGCGCGAGCTCAGCGCAGTGAGGCAGAGAGTGTGTATGTCGAAGCGCGCCGTGAGGTGTTGCTTGAGGCTAAGTTGGCTCTTATAGACCTTATCGGCTGCCAGGGGGCAGAGAATATAGCACGTGAACGTGTGAAACAAACAGTCAGTATGGCTGAAGCAGCAGCGCGTCTGAATGAATTAGGAGAACTGTCACGTATTGATCTCAATAAAGCTAAACTGGCACAGGCTGAGGCTGACAATGCTTTGCGTATGGCACATATCGCTACTGTGAAAGCACAGCAGGTCGTGAATGCTCTTAATGGAGGTCAGTCTCTTCAATTTATGTATTCGGAATTTCCTGCTACTATCTTACCTGCCGATTTTGACGACTGGGTTATAGGTGCGCTTGGTGCAGATGCGTCGATAATCGCTATGCAGACTTCTCTGGAGGTAAGCGAGCGTGAGGTCGCCCTGGCTAAGGCTGGTAACCTGCCGTCGTTTACGTTGGGTTATAGTGGTGAGTTTATCAAGGAAGGCACACTCAATGGTGTGACATTGGGTGTGACACTTCCGCTCTGGGCTAACCGTGGAGCTGTCAAAGCTGCCAAAGCGCGTCAGAACGCTCAGCGGGCAGCTTACGATGATGCGTTGCTTGTAAAACGCGAGGAGTTGCGTTCACTTTTTGACGAGGTAAACTCGCTGCTTCAGCTGGAACGCGCTTATATAGATGCTACCGATGCTGCTGATAACACGGATTTGTTGCAACGAGCGTTCGCAGCGGGCGAGCTTTCACTGCCTGATTACCTCGACCAGTCCTCTTATCGCTATGATGTCGCTGAGCGACTGCTTAGCATACGTCGCGACCTCGCTGTGGCGGCCTGCCGCCTTGAGGCCTACCGGCTGTAGCGGCACGGCTGGGCGCAGGCACGGCTGAGTGCAAGCAAAGCGAGCTAAAGCTCGCACACACAACCAGGAGGCACAGCCTTAGTAGCACTGTAGCGGCACGGCCTTAGCGGCACTGTAGCGGCACGGCTGTGACAGCACGGTGGCAGTGTGGCTGGGTGCTGAGGTTAGGCTTTGTGCCTCCTGGTTGTGTGTGCGAGCTTTAGCTCGCTTTGTACGTGCTCGCTTTGTCAGCACTCGCTGTTTACACCTTTAAAAGTGTAGCACCAGCTCTACTGAGGCCATGTTGTCGTCAGAGGGTGAGGGGTGGTAGTCGTGATGGTAGAAGAACTGCTCGTAGTTGGCGCGTAGCTCAAGGAAGCGACCCGAAGTGTGTATGTAGCTGAGGGTTGCGCCGAGAGTGAGGCGATTGCGAGCAGGATTGTCAGTGAGCAGGTGGCCGTTTTCGTCGGGCTTACCGTTGCTGTGAGCCGTGAGGCCGTCGAAGCGTCCTTGAAATGACATACGGTTGAATAGCTTTGTACGCAGAGGCATTTTATAATCAGCAAAAGCCACGTATGAGTGTGCCGGCTTGTGGGCACTGTTGGTATAATGTTCGTACATGTACTCGCCTACGACAGTCCAACGTCCATACTGCCATTGAGCGCAGATGTCTGCAAAGTTTATGCGTACGTCAGCTGGCCTTATCGACAGGCCACCGGCAGTAAGGGTAGTGTTGCTGATGCGATACGAAGCTTTACCACCGAAGGCCATGGTGCGTACCCATACGTTGTGGTCAGCGTAAGAGGTAGGATTGAATACACCAAACTCAGCTGACAGAGGTAGCTTCGGTGCTGTCCACATGCCCTTGACACCGACACTGCGTTCATTACACATCTGTTTGCCCATGAAAGAGCGATTGATGAAATAATAATTCCATGGCGCTCTGAAAGTCTCGACACCGAAAGGTATGCGGAACTGACCGGCCTGCACCGCCCAGCCTTGTCCGAAGCCTACACGTGCCCAGACATCGAATACCTGGAATTTGCCAGCCGCACAGTAGTCGGCACGTAAATAATAGGCTACAGAGGGTAAAATATTACCTGACATTGCAAGGTCACTGTTGCGTATCTTGAAACGTACGTCGCCGGTAGATGTAGACCATTCGGCACGGGGGCGTAGCGTCAACGACAGATGTGGAATATATGAGAAGGAAGTAGAATCGGCTTTTATATCAGTGGCTGCATGGCCCGGAATTGCCGTCAGTGCCGCAAGGGCAAGGGGTAGAAGGGTCTTCATTTGGGTGTGTTGTTAGGTTTTAGATTCTGAGGCCCGGAGAAGTCAGCCTATGCCGAGGGCCTCGATGGGGGAGAAAGTGGCGCAAAAGTACAAAAAAACGTCAAAATAACTTAATACACTATTGCAAGAGGGCTAAAAAATTGCTAAATTTGCACGCTTAAAATTACAATAGATTAAACACAGACATGATTAAGATAACATTTCCCGACGGCAGTGTCAGGGAGTACGAGGCAGGCGTGACTCCGGCCCAGATAGCCGAGAGCATCAGCCCGCGCTTCGCAGCCGATGTACTGGCTGCAAAGGTCAACGGTCAGGAGTGGGATACAAGTCGTCCCATAGCCGAAGACGCCACCATCGAGCTCTTCAAGTGGGAGGATCCTGAAGGCAAGCATGCTTTCTGGCACTCATCAGCCCACCTTCTGGCCGAGGCATTGCAGGAGCTTTACCCAGGTGTGAAGTTCGGCATCGGGCCCGCCATCGAGAATGGTTTCTATTACGATATAGATCCGGGCGAGCATAAAATAACGGCTGATGATTTCGATAAAATCGAAAAGAAGATGGCTGAAATCGTTGCTCGCAAACAACCTATAGTACGTGCTGACATCAGCAAGGCTGACGCCTTGAAGATGTTTGGTGACCGTGGGGAAGAATACAAGTGTGAGCTTATCAGCGAACTTGAAGATGGTCATATCACCACTTACACACAGGGTGGTTTTACTGACTTATGCCGTGGTCCGCACATTGCCAATATGGCCCCTGTCAAAGCTGTTAAGATTCTGTCATTGGCCGGTGCATACTGGCGTGGTGACGAGAAGCGTCCGCAGCTACTGCGTGTGTATGGCATATCATTCCCCAAGAAAAAGATGCTTGACGAGTATCTCACCTTGCTTGAGGAAGCTAAAAAACGTGACCACCGTAAGCTCGGTAAAGAGATGGAGCTGTTCGCTTTCTCTTCGACAGTAGGTCAGGGTCTGCCTCTGTGGTTGCCTAAAGGTGCTGCATTGCGCGATCGTCTGGAACAGTTCCTGCGTAAGATACAGAAACAATATGGCTATCTGCAAGTCATAACTCCGCATATCGGTAACAAAGCACTTTATGTGACCTCAGGCCACTGGGCAAAATATGGTAAAGACTCTTTCCAGCCTATCCATACTCCTGAAGAGGGTGAGGAATACCTGCTTAAACCGATGAACTGTCCTCATCACTGCGAAATCTATAAGGCTTATCCACGTAGCTACCGCGAGTTGCCACTACGTCTGGCTGAATTCGGTACTGTTTACCGTTATGAACAAAGTGGTGAGCTTCACGGTCTGACACGTGTACGTGGCTTTACGCAGGACGATGCCCATATCTACTGTGCTCCTGAGCAGATAAAAGATGAGTTCCTTAAAGTGATGGACATCATTCTGTACATATTCCGTGCGCTGAAGTTCGATAACTTTGAGGCTCAAATATCACTGCGTGACCCTAAAAACAAGGAAAAATACATCGGTAGTGACGAGAACTGGCATCTTGCCGAGAAAGCTATTATCGAAGCTTGTGCAGAAAAGGGTCTGAAAGCACGTCAGGTAGAGGGTGAAGCTGCTTTCTACGGTCCGAAACTTGACTTTATGGTCAAGGACGCTATCGGCCGCCGCTGGCAGTTAGGTACCATACAGGTAGACTATAATCTTCCTGAACGTTTCGGTCTCGAATATACCGGCAGTGACAATCAGAAGCATCGCCCAGTAATGATACACCGTGCTCCCTTCGGTTCGATGGAGCGTTTTGTAGCCGTGTTGCTTGAGCATACCGCAGGTAAACTACCTCTGTGGCTTATACCTGAACAGTGTGTTGTGTTGCCGATTAGCGAGAAGTTCAACGACTACGCCTACACTGTAGCTAAAGAACTCGATAAGGACGGTGTACGTGCTATCGTTGACGACCGTAACGAGAAAATCGGCAAGAAGATACGCGACAATGAGCTCAAAAAAATACCCTATATGCTCATTGTAGGAGAAAAAGAAGCAGAAAATGGCGAAGTTTCTGTAAGAAAACAGGGTGAAGGTGATAAAGGTACGATGAAAATCGCTAACTTTGCAGCCGAATTGAATGCCGAAGTGGATTCAATGACTAAACAGAATTGAAGCAAATAAAAAAAGAAACAAATTAGCGCAACAGCTAAGACTGAATGGAGAAAAAACCTAATTTTTCAGGACCCCGTAAGCCTGCTCCCGTTGCCCCGCGTCCCAAGCCTGCTCAGCCACAACAGCAGCGTCCGCGACGTGGTAACGAACGTAGCAGCAAGGATCCGTATGTGACTAATGAGCACATCAGGGCTAAAGAAGTGCGTCTGGTAGGTGATAACGTAGAGCAGGGTATCTACCCTATTGAGAAAGCTCGCCGTTTGGCTGAGCAGATGGAGCTCGACCTCATTGAAATATCGCCTAATGCAGAGCCCCCTGTGTGTAGAATTCTGGATTATCAGAAGTTTCTCTATCAGCAGAAGAAACGTCAGAAGGAGCAGAAGCAGAAGGCTGCCAAAGTAGTAGTAAAGGAGATTCGTTTTGGTCCTCAGACCGATGATCACGACTACAACTTCAAGCTCAAACATGCTCAGGGTTTCCTGCGTGAAGGCTCGAAGGTTAAGGCTTACGTCTTCTTCCGCGGACGCAGCATTCTCTTTAAGGAACAGGGTGAAGTGCTGCTCCTGCGTTTTGCCAATGACCTCGAAGACCTCGGTAAAGTCGAGATGATGCCTGTGCTCGAAGGTAAGCGTATGACTATCATGCTCACACCGCTCAAGACTCCGTCTCAGAAGAAAGCCGAGGCTGCTAAAGCTACCGATGCTAATCGCGAGGCTCCAAAAGCTGACGCCACTAAAACTGCCGCTAAGGACACTCCGGCTACCGAAGAATGACACAACGCGCTATCGTAACGCATATAATATCAAATGGAGACCGTAGGCACTATGTGCCGAGGTGATGTAAAAACAACTAAATTTTTCAAAAACACCATGCCAAAGGTAAAGACCAATGCCGCCGCTAAGAAGCGTTTCGCTCTTACCGGTACAGGCAAGATCAAGAGAAAGCACGCTTATCACAGCCACATTCTTACCAAGAAGAGCACCAAGCGCAAGAGAAATCTTGACCACACTGCTCTCGTAAATTCGGCCAACGAGCGCCAGGTGAAGGAACTTCTCAATCTGCGATAAGCCTACACCGCTCCCTCTCAACGATAAGGGCTTTCCCCTCGAACAAGACAAAGTTTTTATTAACCGGGTGTGCAGCCCCGCAAGAGCATACAACTATAGTATAAATGCCGCTCACATCCAAAATATCTAAACAACAATGCCAAGATCAGTCAACCACGTTGCCTCAAGAGAAAAACGTAAGAAAATCCTTAAACTCACTCGCGGTTACTACGGCAGCCGCCGTAATGTATGGACTGTCGCCAAGAATACTTGGGAGAAAGGTCTGACCTACGCTTACCGCGACCGCAAGCAGAAGAAGCGTAACTTCCGCTCTCTGTGGATTCAGCGTATCAACGCTGCCGCACGTCTGGAGGATCTCTCTTACTCAAAACTCATGGGTCTGATTCACAAGGCTGGTATCGAGATTAACCGTAAGGTGCTCGCTGACCTCGCTATGAATAATCCTGAGGCTTTCAAGGCTATATGCGATAAGGTAAAGAACGCTTAAAGTGTAAGTTCTAATAAAAGAACCGGGCGCGTCCTAATCAGGATGCGCCCGGTTTCTTTTATTAAAAGCGAGCTAAAGCTCACACAACCAAGGTTAAAATTGAGCTAAAGCTCATACACAGAACCAGGAGGCACCGTTGTTGTTATGAAGGGTGAGGAGAGGGGGAGATATCAATGTTTGATGTCGTAGCCTTGGTCTTTGAGGTAAGCAAGGATGCGGTAGTCCATGGCGTGGCGATAGTAGTCGATGATGTGAGCGCACCAGTCGTTGTCGGTAGTGCCGCCCGCACGGGTGCGATTGTATTGTTGTACGGTGCGATCGTATTCGGCGAGTTCGTCGGTGAGAGCTTCGGTGTCTTGGCGATACTCATTACGGAAGAAAACTGTCGAAGTTGACTGTTTGGGTTTGAGATCCGGGTGTTCGCGTGGTACACCGAGAGCAAGGCCACAGACTACGAAGACACCGCGTGGCAGTTTTAGCAGTTCGGCCACCTTAGCTGGGTCTACTGTGCGTAAGTAACCGATACAGTTGCTACCGAGGCCGGCAGCTTGTGCTGCAACTACTGCACTCATCATAGCCAAAGAGGCATCGATGATACCGATAGTCACGCCGTCCATAGTGTCGGTGAAAGGAGGCATGTCAATACCTTTGCGTTTGGCAAGGAGAGAAATCTTGTTATAGTCGGAGCAGAATATGAGTAGACGGTTACAGGTCTTGATTTGTTTCTGGTTGGTAAGTTCGTAGAGTTTCAGCTTGAGTTCTTGATCGTCGATGTCAATAACCGAGAATTGCTGACCATTATAACTGGTAGGGGTATTTTCGACGGCACGGAAGATAAAATCCATGGTTTCGGCCGGGATAGCCTCGCGCTCGTAGCGGCGTACGCTGGTGCGTTCGAGTAATGTCTCTTTTACGTCTTTCATGTTGATTGGTTTGATAATGTCTTTCTAAACATAGAACGTTAGGGCAGGGGCGAATGTTGTGCCATGTTAAAAACAGAAGAGAAGTCAGTGTAGTGTTGAACTACGTCTGACTTCTCTTTATAAGGCCACACCAAAGGAATGTGATGAAACTCCGAACGACAGGATTTGAGAGCCATCATCTCTTTGTAATCCGCCTGCGCATCACTAAGGATGCGACGCCCACAGGGAGCGTTGGGGCCCGCCATTGAAATGACGGCTGGTCTCGGTATTTCATTTTAATTTGATGAGTTTCCCAATTAGCTTTGATGTGGTATGTGGTTGCTTCGTGCTCTCTTGCTACGAGTAGAAGGAAAGTCGTTTTAATAAGCGGTCTTTATTTCTACACCACAAAGATAGGACATAAGAATGAGATAGCCAAATTTAGGTGAGTCTTTTTATAAGGGAGTGGCTTTTTTTAACATTTGGGTGTATTTATAGTGTTTCTTATAAGTTTTATAAGTCGTATAATTTCGTATAAGTTTTATAAATCGTATAATTTCGTATAAGTTTTATAAATCGTATAAGTCTTATAAGATTTATAAAACTTATACGATTTATAATTCTTATACAAAGAAAAACGGAGCGAGGACGCATCCTGCACTCCGTTTTGTCGCGATAGCATTGTTTTATTATTTTGGTGGCAATGTCTGCGACGATTACCTATAATTTACACACTTAAATAGGAGAAAGGTTT
>CAYNUE010000058.1:0-21150 GCA_964400325.1 uncultured Sangeribacter sp.
ACGACAGCTGCGGAGACCACAGCCCCGCTTTGCGTTTCAATCCACGCACCCACACGGGGTGCGACCTACTCCGCAGGCGATAAGGCGTTTGCCCTGGGAGTTTCAATCCACGCACCCACACGGGGTGCGACGCACACCTTTGGAGATGTAGTAACGGCGTATCTGAGTTTCAATCCACGCACCCACACGGGGTGCGACATTAAGGTTTCCTGTTATAGCCTGGTAGAAATTCTTGTTTCAATCCACGCACCCACACGGGGTGCGACGTATTGGTAATGTGTTGCATCGAGTTGGTGTTTCTGTTTCAATCCACGCACCCACACGGGGTACGACTTTTGCGGGCCCTTTGCCGCGCCGCAAAGCGCGTTAGTTTCAATCCACGCACCCACACGGGGTGCGACACCGTATAGTAAATCCCACAAAGCAAATGCAGCTGTTTCAATCCACGCACCCACACGGGGTGCGACAATATTTACCTCAACGCCTCGATGTCGATGAGGTGTTTCAATCCACGCACCCACACGGGGTGCGACGAATATCCCAACCTGTCGGCTATCTCCTTTCGCGTGTTTCAATCCACGCACCCACGCGGGGTGCGACTGCACGGGGTATTGGCTACATACGGTTACAGCTCGGTTTCAATCCACGCACCCACGCGGGGTGCGACCGGAGTGAAGAGAAAGGCCTATTTCCGAAGGAAGCGTTTCAATCCACGCACCCACGCGGGGTGCGACTCCAGTTGAAATCTACATTTTTGTAAGCCAACAGGGTTTCAATCCACGCACCCACGCGGGGTGCGACGTTGCCACGCCGGAGTAAGACCATGAGTCGATAAGGTTTCAATCCACGCACCCACGCGGGGTGCGACAATCGGTTGCCGTTATCGGCGATACTCGCGAGATAGTTTCAATCCACGCACCCACGCGGGGTGCGACGAGTTTATCTCTAACCTATTCAGTGGGGAGGAGGTGTTTCAATCCACGCACCCACGCGGGGTGCGACAGTACCTCAACCGTCTGGCCGAGATAGACCCACGCGTTTCAATCCACGCACCCACGCGGGGTGCGACTTATTGTGTTTCCACCGGCTCCCATTCCACACTTGTTTCAATCCACGCACCCACGCGGGGTGCGACTCCCGATAAGGTAGTGACAGAGTGAGGCAGCTGTGTTTCAATCCACGCACCCACGCGGGGTGCGACAGATTCGGACTTTCGGCATCCTGTCACACAGCATGTTTCAATCCACGCACCCACGCGGGGTGCGACCTTGACGGTGATAGGTGTGATTACGCACCTATCAAAGTTTCAATCCACGCACCCACGCGGGGTGCGACTAATCTCCCGTCAACTATACAGGAGATATTCGATGTTTCAATCCACGCACCCACGCGGGGTGCGACTCGGTTTGACGTGAGCAAACCACAAATCAACAAGTTTCAATCCACGCACCCACGCGGGGTGCGACGATGTGCTACGCCGAAAAGTACACAACAAGAACGTGTTTCAATCCACGCACCCACGCGGGGTGCGACCGGACCGCGAGGCCGCAAAAGCGGCGCGGCTGAAGTTTCAATCCACGCACCCACGCGGGGTGCGACATTATGACCTTAGACGGTTGCAGGGCGCGGCAAAGTTTCAATCCACGCACCCACGCGGGGTGCGACTTATGGGAGGTCTGCCGATTGGTATGACCTCCCACGTTTCAATCCACGCACCCACGTGGGGTGCGACAGCAGGAGAGGTAAATAAATTATAATAAGTAAGTTATTGCTTAGGTTGCGCGAAAGTATTATTCTTAATAACGCAAAGATAAAATAAAAATTATATTTTAGATGTAAATGTTTAATATTCAGTAAGTGCGAATGTACGGAGATTTATGTAACGCTTATGGTTCGCATTTACTATAAAAAGAATTAAACAATAATTACTACTATAGTAATAATAACCCCTCGGGATTGTATGAGGTCTCCTTACCTAAGGTCTCAATTACGTTAGAGTGTCGGTCAGAAAGATGGTATATGCGAATACTGTCCATTTCTTTGTTTAGAGTATGGAGAAGTTTATCTTTTAAGGCTGCATATTGAGCACCGTTTAAAGTACATTCAAATACAGAATTTTGTACTCTTTGTCCGTAGTCTTTACAATGCTTTGCAACCTGTCGTAAACGGCTTTTACCTTCATTTGTTACAGTCTCTACATCGTATGTTATTAGTATCTTCATTATTATTTAGATATGAAAGGTGGGTAATCATCTATTTGGTTACGTAGATAGCGTGCCATAAGAACGGCTTGTAAATGTGGTAACAAACCTAATGACACTGTTTCGTTTAGATAAGGGTGAGTAATATCGTCTTTTTTTCTATTTTGCCAGGCAGTTAAAAAGATTTTTCGCCCATCATCGGTTAGTTGTACGGCTTCTTCTCCTTGATAAAAAAAGTGATTGTTGTGAAGCTGTTTTCTGTTAATCAGAGATAATACAAATCGGTCACACATATAGGCGCGGAATTCCTCAATCATATCTAAGGCTAAAGACGTACGTCCTGGACGTAAAGTATGGTAAAATCCCACATAGGCATCTAATCCTACTGTTTCTAAAGCTGCAGTAATTTCTGTAGTTAGTAATGAGTAGGCAAAAGAGAGTAGGGCATTGACTGCATCTCTTGGCGGACGTTTGTTTCTTCCTGAAAAATTAAAGGTGCTATTAGAGTTAAGTATGAGATAGTGAAAAACTCCAAAATAAATTTTGGCTGCTAACCCTTCGATGCCTAACAAATCTTTTTTACAAGTACAGTTTAAAGCTTGTCTCTGTAAATGCTTGAGACGGACGATAGCATTTTCAATTTCTTCCTGTTGAGTATGATCTCTTTGATAGCGTTGTAACAAACTACGATAATTACTTATCTTTGCTGCTATTGTAATGACGGCTAAGTGTAGGCTAACATCTTCATTACTGCAAAGTTCATATTGTACTTTTCTTAACAGTACATTTCCTGTCTGTGGACCTTGAAATCTTCCTATAAAGCGTCCATTAGGAGAAAGAAAACATAGACTTATTTTATTGTCAGCACACAGTTTCATGACTCCAGGTGAACAACCAATATAGCTGAAAGCAACTATTCCTTCAATATTGATAACTGGTATACTAAAAACATTTTTTTGTTCTATAGCTACCACAACATTAAGACCATCTTTATAAAGATAGGCCTGAGGATTAGTTATATAGAGAATATTAAGAAGTTTCTTCATATAAATTATTAAGATTATATTTTTTTGCTGAGATTGTTTTATGTCTTGATTGAATTTCTGGCATACACAAATCTTTCAGAGAACACTTCCTACATTTACTACCTTTTTCGCTTATAGGTACTATACCATGAGAATAAAGGTCATGTATTATGGCAGCACAGTCTATTACTATTTGGCGTAGAGTGGGTGTTATTGGTACAATAAGTCTGTGTTGAGTTTGTCCGTAGTAAATTGCTCCTTCTGAAACATTTACTCCAAATATCTCTTCGAGACACATAGCTTGGGCCGTAAGTTGGATAGTATCAATATCATCTTTTTTAGGTTTACCATGTTTATATTCCACAGGAAACATATCCCAGTTGCCACTATAATTAGGATGCTTATAGGCAGAAGTATTGTTGGTATGGTGTAATTCTACGATGTCGGCTGTACCACTTAACCCAAGTTGATATGAAATAAGTGGTAAGGACCGCAGATAGATTATATCTTTATGTTTTTGACGATAAAATGGATTATCTAGGTGTTGGTGTAACTGTTGTCCTTCATAAGTAAGTTGATTTTCCTCCCAACAGCAATCAATATGAATAAGCCCCCACTGTCTGGGGCAATACTTATAGTGTTGTAACCCAGACAGCGGAAGTAATTAGTCATCGGTGAGGTCATCAGATCAGATAAGCTCTTCGATGGTTACACCTTCTGGCAAATTGGCGCGGTCAATAGTAACCGTATAGTCATCAAATGAGCGTGGCGAAGCAGTAGAATCTTTACGTGTTACTTTTACAAGTTCGAAGAGCTTGTGCGCAGGCGCATTACCAAATTCGGAATTATGGCGGAACACTATGAGTTTACGAGGGCTCATAAGGCCACGTGAAGCTGAACGATCAAAATCGAACATATTTTGCATAGCTTCCAGAAATAACTCAAGGTCTTCTTCTGAAAATCCTGTTTGAGCAGCAAGACTGGGCGATATAAATCCATAAGTTAAGTAAAGCCCGTATGGTACTGTAGCCTTACGGCCTATAGTTCTCTCTTTTTTTTCATCTTTTTCAGCAGTTACAGCCATACGAGTTATGGCATTATCACACCATTCTATGGGATCTATAGAGCGTGCGAAAGTCATTTGGACAGGTCCACGAACCTGACCTGCATTTTTTTCTTTTGAACCTGTTGACATTACGGCACCAAAGGTGCGTACATCAAAATAGTCACGGCACATTACAGTCCGTGCAGTCTCATTTTTCTTCTTGTTATCAGCAGCTTTTACTTCTTTTGTCTCATGAGCAGCCTCTATAAGAGAATTTAGTACAGCCTTTTCGCGTATAAATATGTCGTATCCGGGCACTCCAGCTTTAACAGTAGCTACGTAATTGCGTACTTTGCGTTTCAAACACACATCTGTTATAAGTCCTTGACTTGTATCCGGGTCTTGACGAGGCGCATTACCCGCATCAGGGTCTCCATTAGGATTACCATCTTGTACATCGATAAGATAGATAAAATCTATCCGATTTTTTAAATTCTTCATATTATAAATAGAGTATATAAGTATTTACTACTTTATAATTCATGCATATTTTTAATTCTCATCATCGTTATCTTTATCTTTTTTAGAAGTAAAGAGATCCTCTTTCTGGTGAAAATAACCGATGATGAAAGCACCTTGTTCTTGATTATTAAGTCGTTTTGGAAACTCATTCTTGAGTTTACCTATTATCTCTGCCATTAGTCTCTCGTAGTAAACAACCCTGCCTTTATGACTCTCAGAGAGTTTTTTCAGGTGATGAGTTGAAAGAAGACACAGATTGGGGAATACTGTTAATGGAGTGTGACATGCAGCACTCATATAATTATCTCTGATAGTACTAATCTGCGCCTCACTGACATCAGATTGTATTTTATCAAGGACTGCGAACAAACGTCCGCAAAGGTATCCGGCATTTGTGTTATTTAAATCCATGGTTTTGGTAAATTTATTATGGTAATTTCTATTTAGATATGCCTTTATGATAGACGCACGCGTGATAGTTACAGTTCTTTCAACCATAATGCGTTGCATACACAATTCATATAGCTGGGTAGGATAACGATACTTATGAAAAATACTTTTCACTATAGCTTCTGGTAAATTATGTGGTACACCCTCTATTTTTGATTTAGGTGTCTTGTTATCACTATCAGAAGCTAGTTTCACTTTGATACGTGCTGTGTCAGCTTTTTTCTGTTTTGGTATAAGTGCCGTCAGTATGGCATATACTCCAGTATACATTCTTTGTTCCTTAAAATTACTGGTTATAGCCATATCTTCCAGATGGGCGAGCAGATTAAGAGCCAATTCTCTTAATGTCAGGTCGGCCCAATATACTACCGAAATACGTGCTGTGCTTGGAGCAAGACCTAATATATAAAATCGTTCATTGGATAGAGAAGGTCTTTTACCACTTAAGATGGAAATGAATAGTTGCTTTACACTCTCCAAATCACCTTCTGCATCAGTGTCTTGCTCAATACTACTCTGTGGTTTAATCTGCTGAGAGGCGAGGTTTATTATTGCCTTATTTATCTTTTCTTTATCAGAACCCCAAAGAAGAAAAGTACGGTCAACAATAAGGAATTTATTTTCAGATTCTGACGCCAGCATTTTGTTAAGTGCTGTGGTATATGCAAATTCGGCCTCGATACTTATAGGTGCATTAGCACCTTGCGTTTTTCCATAAGAATCATAACCCTCATTGGTCTGAAACGCTACTAGCTTTGCAGTGGCTTGACTTCCAGGTATCATTGTAGCAGTCGTGGTCTTAACTATGGGACCCTTTTTACCAGTGATGAGACAGTTGGGCAAGTTTACATCTATTACATTATCTTCAGTATTAGATGGAATCATATCTAACTTAATAAGCTCTGGTTGCTCAGCCATTATATAGTCTTCGGTATAGCTTTCATCTGTTATGAAACGAAATGAGAAAACAGGTTCTTTTTTAGTAAGAAGTTTTTCAATATCCTTCCACAACGGGTCTTGCATAAAAACGGCATACATACTTCGTGGATCCTTATCATAGAAGGCTTTAAGAGCTGTTATTGAGGCATGGTTGCCATTGTCTTTATTATAAATTTCGATTACTTTTGCTTTAAAAGCTTCCAGGCATTTATCTGCGTTATCTTTCTTTTCAGCAGCTTTCTTCTCATTAAGTCCGTCAGTTTTAGCATAACCTAATACATAGGATATTTTATCATATAGGTGATTTGCTCTAAAAGCTGTGCCGGTTCGTTTAGTTTTCTTACGAACTAGAAACTTAGTTGCACTTTTATTATAGTTATTACGTCTGTCATCAAATCCTTTAAAGTTTCCATCTTTATCTATTAGAATTATAAATTCGATTTCTACCCATTCCAAGCCTTCGTTGGGTAGTTCATTTTTGTGGACTTGATAATAATCATAGAGAGCTTTAAGTATCATTTCAATAATTTATCAGAAGTTGGATCAGGTATTTCTATAACTCCATTGTTCATTTGAGCATGAAAAAATATAGCGTTAGGACAACTTGAAGACCTTTCGAAATCCATATCATAGAGCATATAATGTAAATCTTTCGATTCATCAATAGGTGCTATGAGTGACTCTTTTGGATTTACCAGTTTGAAGTGTGCTGAAAACTCTCGACAACCAAGGTAGGGTTGATTGAAACATTGTCCTTTTGATGCACGTCGTTCAAATATAGCAATATATTTTTCTGGAGTTTCTGCAGCTAAAGCTTTCTCATCCTTAGGTTGCAGATTTTTAGGTCGTTGATTTACGGGTATAAATCTTAAAGTTGCCCAAATACGGTAGTGTACATCACGTAATATTACGGCATTACGTTGCCTGCGGGTTTGTTCTATATGAATAGGAGTTTTACCTGCAGTCGCGCCTACTTCATTACGCTTTATGTTCATAGTTCTGATAGGAGAAAGTACTTCGATACGATTGATAATCCACTTTATGGCAGGTTTCCATAAAATCGCTTCGAAGATTGCTCTTGCTGCTGAAGGGGTAATGACATCATAAGAAACACGTTCTACCTTAAATTCTGGCCTGGTGAAACATGCAAAGTCGCCCCATACCTCTAGACAGAATTGTTTGTCGTAGTTATTCATAATTATTTAATTTGTTTTATTGTTTTTCCTCTGTAATGAGGGGATCCTCAAGATTTCTCTGACTGATTACATTGAGGCCTTTGCGCTCATCATAGCATTTATCAGAGATAAACTCAATGTTATTTATCACTTCTATCATGCCTTTGTTTCTCAATTCATCAAGTGCCTTTTTATGTAGACTAACTGAATATTGTGTCAGAGCCAAATATAGTTTATAGGTAAGACCCTTTTGCTTAAGAGTTTCCATAAGCTGATTGACTGCTGCACATTTAACTACCACTGCGGATGACGCATCTTCAATCAATTTGAATGTTTTTGAAGCTGTCTCATAATTGAGGCGAGTGGGCTTAAGCATGTTTATAATCTTATTTTTATCATATTCATTTAATCTACAGTATAATTTATGAAAATACATACTCATGGTTTTTTGAGAAAACCAATCAGTATGTTCATCCATATATCTTATCTCTTTACAAACAGAAGCACCATCTTTCATAATTCCACTAGGTTGAGCCTCAAGTTCTTTAAGAGAAAAAACTCTTACATTTCCCTTATGGGGCAATTGCCCTTCACGATTACAACGTCCTGCTGCCTGTACTATGGAATCCAGACCTGTCATTTGACGAAATACTACTGGGAAATCTAAATCTACACCAGCTTCAATTAGATTTGTAGCTATCACTCTTATATTAGCTGCGGGGTCTTTAAGTCTTGTTCTTATCTTTTTGAGAGTTTCTTTTATATGTGCCGGATACATTAGTCGAGACAGATGAAATGTATCGTTTGACTCAGGCATACGGGTAAATATTTCAGCAGCTGCCTTACGTGTATTTACAATACATAGTACACGTGGAAACTCTGAAAGACATTCTGAAATCTCTTCGTAAGTATAATCCTTACTGTCGAAAGTAAGGTTAACCCTCCTCAGAGGTGCCCAGCGTTGTTCATCAGTGGATATAAGTTTTTCTGGTTTTTTATATAATGGTATAAATTTCTGACTTCCGTTTGCTTCTAAAGTTGCTTCTGATAATAGCGGCTGACTGGCTGACATGAATAACCATGAAGTGTTAAAAATCTGTGAATATGCATTTATGGCACTTATGATAGGATTATAGTATTTTGTTGGTAATGTTTGTGCCTCGTCCAAAATAACAATACTGTTAACAATATTATGTAAACGTCTACAGGCTGATGGACGATGACTGAACATTGATTCAAATAATCTTACAGTGGTAGTTACGATAATAGGATAATCCCAATTTTCAGTAGCTACCTTCAGTTTATCTTCTATTTGAGTAGTTATACCATCATCATAAAAGTTGTAGGCTAAAGAATGGTGTTCCAATACATTTTCTGAACCAAAAATATTTTTTAATATTTCAGCAGTCTGTTCAATAATGCTTGTATACGGTATGGCTATGATAACACGGTCCAGGCCATTGTGTTGTGCATGATGCAATGCCCACAGTATCGAAGTAAGTGTTTTACCTCCGCCGGTTGGTATTGTTAATTCAAAAAGACCAGTTGGCAACTTGCTTTTAGCAAGTGCCATACCCTGTACTTCGTTTCGGATAGTGTTAATAGGAGAAGAGTTAGAGTATTCGCGTAATTTATCAAGATAGTCGTTAAGTTTTTTAATTAGTTTGCCGATATTTCTCTTTTTACCACGTAATTTATAAGTTTCAGAATTCATAAATCTCTCTGTATCCAAATAATCAGCATCTACAAGACAGCTGAATAACATTCTGTAGATGTGGGATTTGTATTCTGATAAGTGTGAAGGTATAGGAGAAGGTAAAGTAGGAAAAACAGATGGAATATTAATTTCTTTAGGCAATTCCTTCTCTAATAATTCATTCAATGGTGTTTTATTATAAAGTCCACGATGATGGCCAGCTATAATGTTAGCCATATTATTAATATCCGGATTAGAGCAATATAATTGTTTAGCTATTATAGCCCCAATATAGGAATGTTTGGGTTTTGCATATTGATTTGTTTTTGATTTTTGAGAATTTGGTTCTTTTGCTTTGGTTATATAATTTTGAAATGCTTTAGTTTCTTTGCCTTTGTCATGAAGTAAACCGATTATGTTACCCCAATCTCCCATGCCAAATTTAGCTGCAAAAGTTTGTGCAAGCTTTGCGACCCCCTGAGAATGTTCTTCATTAGTTTGAATTATCCATTCATTAGAGTCAGAATCTAAATAAAGATGAGATATGTATGAAATTTCCATAGAACGCATAATTAGATAGTTTGCAAAACTAATAAATAATTTTTAAAACTTCAAATAAAAACAGAAAAATTTTAAATTTTTTTTGAGTTGTCTTTGTATTATAACTAATGACACTAAATAAAAGGAAGGTAGGTACAGAGGAAATAATTAGGGATAACGTAATATTAATATGATAGTGTTGGAGAGTAGAAAGTGGAGAAGATAGGGGAAAGTAAGATTTAATGAATTTGTTGAAATTGGGTGGAGGTTGAGGTGAAATTGTGGGAAAATGGTTACATTTGTTTTTGAGAAGAAAAAGCTGGCGATAGGGGAGGATTGGTGGCTTTCTCTTCTTGACAGAGAGTTGGAAACGGTAATTAAAACAGTAGCGATATGGCAATATTTGAGAATCTTAAGTCGGAGTCTGGTGTGTTTTCTTGTATGGGTGGGGAAGTAGATTCCTTCACTCCGGCTTCTCATAATGTTATAGAGGGTGGTGTGGACGCTCCGGAAACATGGGGTGGAGGAATGAGGCATCATGAGAAAGCTGTCAGAACTCTGATAGTGCCGTCGGGAGTGAGAAGCTTTTCTGAGGTTTTTTTGCAGTATTGGGCTGTGACAGATTTGTTTATTCTTCCTGATACGATTGAGGCAATTGGTGATGAAAGTCATGCAGGAGGTGCATTTGCAAACTGCTTTCTGCCTGAGGTAATATTGCCGCCATCGCTCAGGTGTATCGGTAAGTTTGCTTTTGGCCGGTCGTATATAAAGCGCCTTGTAGTTCGTGAAACCACTAAGTCACCATATCTGAGGCAATTTAAGGATAGTACGATAGAACAGCTCTATCTTCCGAAGAATGTTTTGGATAAATATAGAACAAGGATGGAAGACGATTATGACTTTTATCGTAATTTCTTTGTTCACTGTCATTGTAATATAATTGAATATTAACTACTTATATAATGTATGTAAAAACTATATTCTTTAGTGTAGTTATAGCACTTGTTGGTCTCTGCTTTTCTTGTTGTGATAGTGATAAAGGAGGTACAGTATTGACAGAAGCGTGTGGCTCAGAATCTAAAGCGAGGAAGAAAACTACGCCAAGTTGTGTGACAGTTTATCGTTATGGCGATTTTCCTTTGACGACTGCTAAGGCCTTGTGTAAGGAACTAAGAAAGACTTTTCCAGAAGTAAGATTATCCGATACAGTGCTGGAATTGCCGGCGGAATACTATCTTAAGGAACGAAATCGATACAGTGGCAGCGGACTTTTGCGAGACTTGAAATCGCATAAGCACGATGATGCTGTTATCGGTCTGACGACTCACATAATCTATCATGCTAATGAAATATCGCCCACATACGGTGTTATGGGATTGAGTCCTATAGGTAGTTATACCTGCGTAGTTTCCTCCAAAATACCGGCAAGTGGTAAAACACATTCTATTGACAACTTCGTAAAACTCTCTCTGCATGAACTTGGTCACGCATACGGTCTCCCTCATTGTCCTGATCACCACTGCTACATGGTCGATGCCGAACACAAACTGAAATTCCCTCAAACCACTGGTTTCTGCTCCTCATGTCAGTCCAAACTTACAGCTGACGGTTGGACGATTAAATAAATTAATAGGCCTTAAGAGATACTTATGATATTTATGAGTGGAGAAATTGAGAAATTTAGTGTTAAATTTGCGGTATGGTTTTGAATTGGATTTGGATTGCGTTCTTTGCTGTGGCTTTTCTGATGGCTGTAGGCAAGACGCTATGGGCCGGCGATCTGGAGATTTGGTCGGCTATTATCAACAGTTCGTTTGAGCAAGCAGCGTTTGCCTTCGAGATTTCGTTAGGGCTGACGGGCGTGCTGACGCTGTGGATGGGCATCATGAAAATTGGCGAACGGGGTGGTGTCATCGAGTTTTTCGGACGACTCATAAGTCCTTTTTTCTCGCGTCTGTTTCCGGGTATTCCTAAGGGACACCCGGCTATGGGAGCTATCTTTATGAATATATCGGCTAATATGTTGGGTCTTGACAATGCAGCTACCCCTATGGGTCTGCGTGCCATGCAGGAGATGCAGACACTCAACCCGCAGAAAGATACGGCCACTGACGCCATGATAATGTTCCTTGTGCTCAACAGTTCTGGATTATGCTTGGTGCCTATAAGTATCATGATGTATCGCGCACAGGGTGGGGCAGCCAATCCTACCGATGTATTCATACCGATACTTATAGCTACAGCCGTAGCTACATTGGTAGGTCTTGTAGCGCTATGTATCAAGCAACACATACGCATCGATAGGGTGCTATGTTCGTGGCTTTTGGGTATAGCGGCAGCTGTGGCCGGAGTGGTATGGTTTTTCTCGACACTGCCGGCCGATAAAGTAGAACTGTACAGCACATTCGGCGCCAACGTACTGCTGTTCGGTGTCATAATGGCCTTTATCTGTGCCGGAGTCAAGAAACGTATCAATGTCTATGATACCTTTATTGAAGGTGCTAAAGATGGTTTCAAGACAGCCGTCATGATAATACCATATCTTGTTGCCATACTTGTCGCTATAGGCATGTTTCGCGCATCGGGCGCATTAGACACATTGACACACTGGGTAGAAACCGGCGTTAGAGCTATGGGAATAGACACACAATGGGTTGGCGCTCTACCTACGATGCTTATGAAACCATTGAGCGGTTCAGGTTCGTGTGCCATGATGCTCGATGTGATGAAAGCCGAGGGCGCAGATGCCTTTGTAAGCCGTCTGGCAGCCTGTGTGCGCGGTTCTACGGACACAACATTCTACATCTTAGCAGTATATTTCGGTTCGGTAGGCGTCATGAAGACACGCTACGCTGCCGGATACGCACTATTGGCTGACATATCCGGAGCGGTAGCGGCTGTAGTAACTGCATACTTTTTCTGGGGATAGGACAGTAGCTTACCTTACGAGCAACTGCCTGCGTGGAGCATGTACTACCGAAGTGTAGACTTCGAAAATAGCATTTAACAGTGCGTCGCAAGCGGCAAAACTGTCGAGTGCTACGGTAGTATGTGCTGCCAGAAGGTCAGCGTAAGCATCAGTGACATAGACATTGCAGACTGTATCAACAATTTTAAGCAATTCGACTGAGGCAATCTGCGGTGTGCCACCTACTGAAAGCTGAGCGTAGCACTGCAGCACATGTTCAAGCATACGGGCTGTCTCGGAGTCCTCTTCATTGGCACGTACGAAAGCAGTAAAGCTCGAGCATAACGGGTGAGCATAACGGCGTTGGGGTTCGGGTATGGTTTCTTCTGTACCGGCTACCGCACGACGTAGGGTGTCGAGAAAATCGAATACTGACTCATCGGAAATAATGTCGCTATAAGTTACAGGCTGTGTGAGATAAAGACCATCGAGTGACTTAACACGACTCAAAGCTACATAAAGTTGCCCAGGTGCAAAGATATGACTGCTGAGGTCGAGCACTACTGAATCGTAAGTCTGTCCCTGACTTTTGTGTATCGTGAAAGCATACGCCAGACGTAGCGGATACTGTACGGTACGTTGCAACAAATATTCTCGCTTCAGACGATGTTTGGCGCGGTCATAGCGCATCTGAAAACGTTCGTTGACCATCTCATTAGGATGAGAGGGTACACGAACATTGCGGTCTGTACGTTCGAGGTTAATGTAGATACAGCCGTTCTCCTCATCGTAGCGCAAAACGGTGCCGAAATCACCGTTGACATAACCGCTCTGGCGATTTGATGTACATATCATGACACGCGCACCGACTTTGAGTTCGAGATGTGACTCCATAGAAGCCGGCACCTCAATAGGGATTATCGGTTCGGTAGTAGGTAAGTCGCAATGTGAAAGAGTTACATAATTGCTTCCCTTGTGGTCAGGGCCGTCACTGCGGCGTATTCGGTAACGAGCGTCAGCCATAAGCAATTCTCCCGGCAGTTCGTCCAGACGCATTGAATTGACCACACCGACTTGAGCGTTTGAAGATGCTATGATGATAGTGTCTTCGGGTATATCGGTTGTGACACGGCTGTTGAGACGTCCGATAAGGTCTATTTTCTCTTCTGGCGACAATGGGCGCCTGAAGGCATCAAGCAGTTCGACGTAGGCAAGGTCATTCTTCTGTCGATATGACTTGGTGAGTTCAAAGAAATGAAGATTGTTTATGTTGTCCTGTATGACATGGCTGTGGAAAAAGTGTATGCCTCCGTATTCCTGCATCAGATATGCTTCGGTAGCTGCATCGCTGACAACCGGAGGAAGCTGAAACAGGTCGCCTACAAGCACTATTGGCAGTCCGCCGAATGGTTTACTGTTACGCTTGACTTTCTGTAGGATACGGTGCATCATTTCGAGTGAGTCAGCACGCACCATTGATACTTCGTCAATCACTATCATTCGTACGTGCCACAGTCGTTGTAGGAAACGGTCGGGTAGAGAACGGTCTTTAAGATTTTCGGGTTGTTGGGCCCCTTCCTTCAAATCATCGAGAGCACCGTAGAAGAAAGAATGAAACGTTCTGCCCTCCTCGTAGAGCGAGGCGGCAAGATTTGTGGGTGCAAGCACGCAGCAGCCATCAACTGACTTTTCAATTTGACGTATAAGATAGGTTTTGCCGCAGCCCGCTTTGCCGTGTACGAAAGTTATGCCCTTTGGCTGGCTGCGTAGATGGCGCAACACATCTTCCTGAGTGGCGCCTTTAGGTTCGATGTATTCCATGATGAGTGCAAAAATACACAAATTCTGTCAATCGTGTATGTATCCTTCGGAGGTTTATGAGTTCATAGCATGAAGTTGGCTAAGGCAACCATTATATTAGCCTTCTAACACAGCGATAATAATATGAATAACGATAATCGGGAGTTACAAATTACGAGTGTGACTGCTACGGACATAGAAGCTATATTGAATGAAAATCGGCTCCGTCTGGCAGCAGCGGCCGACGTTTTCGACCCGTTTACTGGTCTCGGTGCACCTGGCGAACGTTTTGATTGGACTCTCAGACAAGAAATTTCTGACTTACCTGTAACATGCCATCTGCCCTTGACCATGCGTCATGATGACGAATGGGGCTGTTTGTTTGATTATCCTGATGTCGCAGCCTACAATGCTTCGGCTGAGGGTAGTAAGCGTCCGTGTACTGCTGATGACTTCAAGCGGTTACGCCTGCGGCATGATTTCGCCTACTGGGCTGGCACCGTGGCTATGATAAAGCCTAAAGGGGGAGGGGCTGATATTACATTCCGACTCAATCGTCCGCAAAGGCTATTGGTAGAGCGTCTTGAGGCAATGCGTACTGCCCAGCGGCCTATACGTCTGCTCTTGCTGAAGGCACGTCAGTGGGGCGGAAGTACCTGTATTCAGTTGTATATGGCATGGCTTCAGCTTACTCAGGCCGTAGGACTAAATTCGCTTATCATAGCTCATCAGTCGGCAGCTACTGACGAGATACGTGATATGTTTGACCGTATGATAGAATCATATCCCGAAGAGCTGTTAGAACCCAAGAAAGAGAAGGTGGACTGTGAAGGTAAGACACGACGCTCGGCACGTGCTGCGCGTCGGCTTACAGCTGTGGGTCGTTCACGTTCTGCGGTTCGTCTTGATACACGTGACTGTAAGATAAAGGTGGGTACGGCTGAACGACCAGATTCCTGTCGTGGTGGTGACTACAACCTGGTGCATCTGTCAGAAGTTGGGGTATGGAAGAAAACACTTGGCAAGAAACCGGAGGATATAGTGCGTTCCGCCTGTTCGGGAGTGTTGTTCAGACCGTTGACAATGATTGTGCTTGAATCGACTGCTAACGGTACAGGCAATTTCTTTCATCGTGAGTATCTGGCAGCTACATCGGGTCTCAGTCAGTTTGAGGCACTGTTTGTAAGTTGGTATCAGATAGAGCAGTATGCACTGCCGCTTACTGAGGCTGAGGAGCAAAAACTAGCCGGTAAGTTACTCGAACTACGCAACCAAGATTATGCACCTGATAGTCGTAGTCAACCGGGGCGTTATTTGTGGTGGCTGTGGCAACGTGGTGCTTCGTTGCAGGCTATAAGTTGGTATATGGCCGAACGAAGCAAGTATAGCGACCATGGGCAGATGGCGGCCGAATATCCTACCGATGATGTTGAGGCGTTTGTTCATTCAGGAGCCCGTGTATTTGACCGTTACAAAGTGGAGACCATGCGCTCTGACTGTCGGCCACCGTTAACTATCGGCGAGATTGACGGAGAAGCTCCATGGGGTGCTAAGGCACTTGACGATATACGTTTCACAGCTACTCCCACAGGGGCACTGCATGTATGGGCTATGCCAGAGTACAACAACATCAGACATCGTTATTTGGCGGTAGTGGATATAGGCGGACGTTCGGCTAAGGCTGACTGGAGTGTGGTGGCTGTGTTTGACCGTCTGCCGCTTGCTGAAGGACATGGTCCGGAGATTGTGGCACAGTGGCGCGGACATTGTGACATTGACTTGTTAGCATGGAAATCCGCTCAGATAGCTCTGTGGTATGACGAAGCTCTGTTAGTGATAGAGAGTAATACGCTTGAAACTCACGATTCGGAACGTTGGGTGGAAGGCGACCAGTCAGGGTTTATACTTAATCAGATACGCAACTGTTACGCCAACCTGTACGCACGTTCGGGACGCCCGGAGGATATACGTGAAGGAGTACCGGTGCGATATGGCTTTCATACCAATGTCAATACAAAACCAATGATTATATCGGGATTGGTACGAGCCATACGCGAACGTCTGTATGTAGAGCGCTGTGAGGCATGTCTTGACGAATATCTTACATATGAACGACGCCCTAACGGAAGTTACGGTGCTTTACCCTCAACTCATGATGACATGCTTATGACACGTGCCATCGGTCTGCACATAAGCCGTCATGAGATGCCGTTGCCCGAATTGCTTTCAGTTTCCGGACGGCGACGTAACGACGGTTACGGTCATGTCACGGCGGCTTTCTTCGGATAGTGAGAATCAGAAATATCTTGTCAGAGTGAGGACAACGCGGTTCTCACGGCATTTCCACGTTTCTTTCAGTACGTTGGTAAGGCCGAAATTGCCTTCTATTCCTATAGCCCAGCTGTCAATAGGGAATGCCACGCCTACTTTCCAGCCCATCTCGAAACGACGCTGACCGCCCTCGCCAAATAGGGACCAGTCTATATCTTTGTCGAGATGTTCGGCGTCTATACGGTTATCGCCAGCGAAAGCATAGCTGAACTGAGGGCCGGTATAGATTGACATACCAAATCTGTCGGAAAAGTCGATGGTATAACCTGTGACTATCGGCACACGTAAGCCGACTTTATATAACGATTTGATGATTTCGCTCTGACCAAAAGGCTCATTACTGATAATGACATTATCATAATCGTAATTGTCATAAAAGAGTGATACGCCCGGTTCGAAATAGAAATTATTGCCCAACCAGATATTGCAGACTGCACCGAGGCTCACACCTAAACCGGGTTTGTACATTTTCATTTTGAAACCGGTTTCGTTGCTTTTCCACTTCGTAGGCAAGTTGATGTCAAATGTGGCTCGCGCACCCCACATAATGTCTGATTCTGCATGAAGTGTGAGTGGTGAGATAGCAAGGACAGCGGCGATAAAGACTGACGGTTTCATGATGTGTTTAGTTAAAAGTGAAACGTAACGGTCACCGCCTCTTTACTGTCGGTGGCCGTATCACAATAACGCCTTTCACACTGTTATTATTTTATCCTTTGTGTTTAGGGTATGGTGCGTGGAGTGTATTCCAGTACATAGACTGTCTGCGGTGGTGTGTCGACGGTACGTTCACCGTCGCCTTGCGAGACATTTTGCACGTATATATTTAGTATGCCTCGTTCTTGCCACAGAGTATTATCTACTGATGGTTCCCAAGCGTTGACACTGAAATCGGTGAGGTCTTCAGTGGTCCACTTATCGTCAGTAAGCTGACGGTGCGACAGACTCACACGGCTGTTGCGTTCGGAATCGCGGTAGATATAAAATATGTTTTCGTTGTCTGCCACGACTTTAGGTCGTGAGATGGGTATGCACTTTGTACCACCTCCTGACAGTGAGAAGGGTGTAGTACGTTTGCCTACGGTTTCCATATTCCATCTGTTGCCATCGAAGCTTACCAGTCTATAGCGCGGCACTGTGTCTGCTTCGTCACGCCAATAGGTAGCTATCATCGGGCGTCCAGCTGCATCGGCTGTCATTGAGGTTTGGTTGATAAGTTCGGAATTCTGCGGTATCTTCCACGCTAATTCTGCTGTTGCTGCTGTTATCGGTAGTGTGTAGGGAGTTCCGTCGCTGCGTTGCCATGTCATTCCGCCGTCGTGCGAACAGGCATAACACAGGTCATGGTTCGTCTCGACGAGCCATGACTCGCGCCATACCCACGACAGGTGTACTGTCCCTTGTGCGTCGGTACACATCTGCCAATAGGCATTGCGTTCGTTCTGACCGTCAAGGAGGATATCATGCAGACGTGTCCAGCTATGTGTGGTGGTATCGTAACGGTTAAGTACCATATTGCCTCCGCCTGAGATACCCGAACGGTAGGCAAACAGCAACGTGCCGTCAGCAAGTGTGTGAAATTCCGGATATGTTACGTCCTCTTCGTCACTGCCGGTCATTGCTTCGAGTGGGCCGAAGGTTATGCCTCCTGGTGCGAGACTGCGACAGTACTTCAACGGATGACCGTGATGGTCAAACGCAAGGTGCAGATAACCGTCAGCGTCTATACCCATCGAGATGACGTTATGTGCATCTGCTACATTGCCTTTGTACTGAGTACGTACCACTTCCCAGTCATCTGTGCCGAGCTGACGCGAAGCTACTGTCACATAGCCCTCCGGGTCATAAAAACACGCATATTGCCTGTCGCCGTATGTGTTGAGTGAGTTGGCACGGAATATGGCAGCGTTGACCGACGTCGAACTGTAACCGTCCGCTATTGCCGACAGTCGTGCAGTACCCTCTGCCCATACCGTCTCGACAGCCGCTGCTAAAAGCACCGCCGCAAAAAAGCTCTTCCTATACTTCATCATAGTGATTACGGATATACCGATAATTAATCCTACAAAAGTACTGCTAATTTCGCTACAAACCATATCAATCGCTACACAGGCGGAGATAGTCAGTGAAGAAACGACACTGGAACAATTCTTATATTTGACGCAAAAGCAATACTTACTTAATACAATGTTTATTTAACTAAAGAAGTAGAAGTAGGGTGTAAATACTGTAAAGTAGGGTGTAAATACTATGAAGTAGGGTAAAAAGATTAACTTTGCAGAAAATTATACCCTATGGCTACTGACTTGGAAGAATTGGTTGGTAACTCGCTGAAAATGTCGTTGCGGTTATGTAACACAGAACAGCACAGGAACTGAATTCTTCTTTAAAAGGTTTTGAAGTCGTTGTTTTGGGAAAATGATTATATTTGCACTTTCAAATTGAGTAGGCTAATACGGATACTTAAAATGGCAGTTCGGAATGTTTGCTCTCAATATGAAAATTTTTCAAGGAAACAATAATAATTCCGTGATATGTTTTTGAGCGTAGATAATTTTAAGTCGATAGAACATGTAGTAGAAGTCGATATTTCTAATCTCACTGTTTTGGCTGGTGTCAATAGTAGTGGTAAGAGTTCTCTTATACAGGCATTGCTACTATTGAAACAGACTCTGAATTTTTCTACCTCTGAGAAACTAAATCTGAACGGTCCGTATGTGTATGCTGATTCACTTCTTGATTTGATACATAAAAAGAAGTCAGGTGATATGAGATTTGCTCTCAGATTGTTGAGAGAGGAATTCAGCGAATCTCAATTATCTTTATTGGGAGATGATTTTAAATCTATTGAAATTAGTGTTGGGTTTAGAGTAAAACAGAACAAGCGTAACACTTATGATATTTCAGAGTTTAATATTATCAGAGAGCAGGAGAGTGGGGAGAAACTTAAATTTTGGGCACGCTGGCGTCCTCGAAAGGGAGTTTACGATATATTTTATGAGGGGAAAGAAATAAAGGAAGTAGAAATTGATAATTACTCTTTTGCTAATTTTTTCCCTATCTTCACACGGAAAGACGGTGTGGTATATGATCTTTCCGAAGTAAAAGTTATTCGTGATGTGTTCGTAGAAAGTTTTGAGAAGGTAATATACATTGCACCTCTCAGAGTTGCTCCTGTCTTGGCGCGAAGCTACCATACCGATGTAGAAACTCGCTATGTTTTACCAAACGGTGAAAATACCCGCTTTATTCTTGATAAAATGTCGGCTGAGTGGACAAAGCTGACACTTATTAAAGAATGGCTGTGTAACCGTTTCCGTTTGGCAAAAGATATAAAGGTTGTAAAGGAAAGTGGAAAGCGTTATAGGGTTGTGGTCACTACCAACGAAAATCTGGAAGTAGATTTGGTTCACATGGGGTTTGGATTGAGTCAGATTTTACCAATCATAACACAAGGATGTATTTCTTCACCAAATTCATTAATGATAGTTGAAGACCCTGATGTACACATGCACCCGAGTATTCAGGCCTCCATGGCTGATTTCTTTATTTTCTTGTGTAAGGAAAGAGGTGTGTCGGTTCTGATAGAAACTCATAGTGATCATTTTATTACTCGACTTCGCCGCCGTATAGCAGAAAAAGCGATTGATTACAAGAAGGTTCATCTGATATTTGTGATGAATGAGTTTGGAGCAAGTGTATATAAAACAATAGGCCTGTCTGATACTGGCAGACTACAAGGGTCAATGCCGCCTGGATTTCTTGATACCCGTGACACAGATTTTAAAGCTATACTTGAAGCTAATCGGAAATGAATATTGTAGTTGCTCCCCATATACCACTTTTAATAAACGGTGCGAAAGATAATCCGCAATTCGAGAGCCTCGATTTGTTAGATCTACCGAATAATGTGACTCTCCTTGTTCCTAAAAATTGGGAGGAAATCTTAGTTGAAAGTAGTGGCATTGTGTCCGATTATGAACTGTTCTCTATGTTAATTGAGCTTCCTGTAGAGTTTATCACTGCTGATAAAAAAGCCACTTATATCAAACTAAATCCGGATATTTTAGAAGTATGTGAAGATGAGGTGAAAGCTACTGCAAAGCAACAGTTATATGCACTTTGGAAATATAAAAATTCCAGAAGAATATATGCCGGCACATTATATCCTGCTGATACATTCAAAGTATTATCTGATAAAACCGCTGTCGATGTGCTGCATTTCAGACCGGACAAAGAACAGCGGTTAAGGTTAGTTATTAAGGCTTTTGAGCCTGAACTTTGGCAGTTAAAACACTTTCATGAGGGACGTATAGATGGCGGAAAGGAGGTATCTCCATTCTCAGCATACAATAAACAAGATGAGCGGTATGCGAGATTTCTGTTGCGACAGGCTTATGAGGATTATGACGGTGATATAGATGACAGAACTTATCTGTATACATACGATGCCAAATATAAGACCTTCGTTGAATTCAGACCTGACAGAGGAAATAAATATCATGGTAGGGATATCGA
>CAYNUE010000059.1:0-20881 GCA_964400325.1 uncultured Sangeribacter sp.
ATATCTCTTTTCAAGAGAGTGTGATGGAAAAGCTCTCAAACTGACTTGCTAATCCCGCTTATTTACGACCGGAAGCCACGGAAAAACAGCCATACCCGGAGGCTTATTCTACCTAATCATAGCCCAGCTTAGCCATATCATTTTTTATGAAAATATTAATCCGAACTGCTGTCCTTTTGAGTCTACTCATACTTGGCCACGGGACCCCGGAGGCACAAAAAGTCGCACTCAAGAACAACATTCTCTATGATGCCGCACTGACACCTAACGTGGGTGTGGAATTCCGTCTTGCACCTAAGTGGACTCTTGATGTCACTGGGCAGTTGAATCTGTGGACTGTCGATGGACATAGGTGGAAACATTGGCTGGCTCAGCCTGAGGCACGTTATTGGTTTTGCCGTTCGTTCGCTGGTCACTTTGTGGGGCTACATGTTCTGGGGGGACAGTATAATGTAGGCAATATTAATCTGGGCTCAAACATTTTCGGCATCAATCTCGAAGCTCTGCGTCACAAACGTTATCAGGGTTGGGGAGTAGGCGCCGGTATCGCGTATGGGTATGCTTGGCCGATAGCACGTCATTGGAATATCGAGGCTGAGATAGGTGTGGGTTACATCTATACACGCCATGACGTATATCCTTGCGCCGACTGTGGTACAAAGATAGCTGAAGATAAACATTACAACTATGTCGGCCCGACTAAGGCCGCCCTCAATATAGTCTATCTCTTCTGACATGAATAGCCTGAAACATTTGTTTGCCGTCGGCTGTCTGCTGGTCGCCGGCCAGGTAAGTGCCCAAAACGTGGAGCGCTGCCATATCAACGACGTGATGATAGACAAGGGCACAGAAAGCCTGAGTGTCAGCTTCACTTTTCACCCTGAACAGTACCGTCTAAGCCGTAACAATCTGCTACGTATTACCCCTGCCCTCACTGCCGGGAAGGATACAGCGCGTATGACACCCCTGACTGTAGTGGGTAAGTATGCGTGGTATCAGGAGATACGCAACGGTGGCGACGACCCGATGCTATTTCGTGCTTCTCATGGCCAAGCGGCTGAATATACCAATACCGTGACTTGGCAACCATGGATGGACAACAGTACCTTTACATTGCTTCTTGATACGGTAAGCTGTTGTGGAGGCGAGCCGAAATGTGGGCAGTTGCCGGTAGCGCGTCTTGACTGGCGTCCGCGTATATTCGAGCCAGTATTTGAATATGTTACACCACTTGACACTCTGGAGAAACGTTTTGCACTCTCTGGACGTGCCAATGTACGCTTTATAGTCAACAAAACCGATATAGACTGGAGTTACGCTAACAATCATGTGGAATTGGATTCTATATTGCGTACGGTCAAAGCTGTGCGACTGAATCCTGACGCTGCTGTCGATTCGATTCTGCTCACCGGTTATGCCTCACCTGAAGGTCCCTATGCCAACAACGAACGTCTGGCTCGCGGCCGTACGGAGGTAATAAAGGAGTATGTGCGTAATAATGGTGATTTTCCGGCTTCTGTTTATCACACAGCTTCCGTAGCCGAAGATTGGAATGGTCTGCGCCGTTGGCTTATCGAAAGCAATTTGCCCGAACGTGAGGAGATGATACGCTTTATCGATACCGACAACGGTCCCATCGAAACTAAGAACGACCGTTTCGCTAAGGCTTTCCCAGCACAGTATCCGTGGCTTCTTACAAATGTTTATCCTCCTTTGCGTCATACCGATTATCGTATCACTTATACGGTGCGCCGCTATTATGAAGTGGAAGAGATACTACGTGTATTCAAAACTTATCCGGGCAACCTGAGTCTCAACGAATTGTTTGTACTTGCCAATAGTTACGGACGTGGCACCAAGGAGTTTGATGAAGTGATGAGCACTGCTGTTCTGCTCTACCCTAATGATCCGGTAGCCAATCTTAATGCAGCCAATGCCAGTATGCAAATAGGTGACCTTAAACGTGCTGAGCGTCTGTTGGAGAAGGCCGGTGATAGTGCCGAGGCCGAATATGCACGTGGTGTACTGCTCGGACGCCAGAAACGCTATGCTGAAGCACGCCAATACTTTGAGAAGGCCGCCAAGATGGGTGAACTACAGGCTGAAGATGCTTTGCGTCTGCTCAAAGAACTGGAGACACGTACCAGCCAGCCGGTGACCTTCATCACTCAATAAGCTGAGGCGTCTGGCAAGGTTACATTTCAGGGAATATTATAAACAAATCAAATACTTAACATCAAATTATTGAATTATGGCGCATTATAACAAATGGCTCACCGGGCTGCTGGGCTTAGCGATGTTCACGGCCTGTAGCGACGATGTGGTAAAGCCCGGTAGCAACACCAATCCCGTCAGGGACGACGAGGGTGAGGGCGTCTACATGAGCGTAAATATCAAGATGCCTACTGGCGGAGGTACACGCAGTTATACTGATGATCCCAACCAGAGCAACAGCGGTACGGAAATAGGTAAGGACTATGAGAACAATGTGAATACAGTCTATCTTGTACTCGCCGAAACCGAAGACAATGGCTTCATTACTTGGGGCGAGATTCCCGCAAGTGGTATTGTCAAGAGTACCGATGGCACACAGTATACCAGCACGGCTAAGTTCTCTAAAAGCGAATTAGCAGAGCATTACGGCCTGCATCCTGTAGCAGAAGGAGAAAAACGTGATGTCAATGTATTCGTATTCTGTAATCCTACCCTTTCCCTACGTAATCTGCTTGACGGCCTGTCAGTAGGCGACTCGTGGGCTGAAAAGGCAATAGGATATTTCGATGCGACAAATGTTAACGCCGAAGTCATCTGGAGTGAAAATAACTTCCTGATGTCAAACAGCGAGATTGCTATACGTACCATACCTCGTACCATTGACGAATGGGATGCATACAGTGATGAGGACAAGGCGTTCAATCTGTCAGGTACAAATGGTGACATTGCAGACTATGACAATAGTGTAAACACAAATGCACGTGGTCCAGTCAAGGTAGAGCGTACAGCTGCCCGTCTGGACTTCAGAGATGGTTCGCCAAACGGGAACAATCTCTATAATGTAGTCTACTCCGATGAGGAAATTAATGGTAAGAAGCCCTGCTACATTGACATCAAGCTCCACAAGATGAGCCTGACCAACATGAACAAGCAGTACTATTTTCTACGTCGTGTGTCGCCTAACGGCTTAGAGGCTAATGCAACTCTCTGCGGTGCCGAACTGCCTTGGTTTACTAATGTGGACGGTACTCTCAGCTTGACTAAGGTAGGTAACTACGTAGTCAACCCACTGGCTTCTAAGATGAAGGATCCTATTCTCGATGATTTCTCCACATACTTCAATTATCCTTTCTTTAATAACGAAGGAGAAATAGATAACGTTACCCTCTCTAATTGGTTTACGTCTGTAGTCGATGATGTGATAAGCGGTCCGAAAGACGATTACACAAGTCCGGAAGGAGTAACACCTGCACTTGATAAAAGCTATCATATCTGGCGCTATGTCACCGAGAACACAATTCCCGGAATTGAGATGCAGAAGAACGGCCAGTCAACAGGAGTTGTATTCAAAGGTCAGATGGTTGCTACCGAAGAAGCGTTGAATGCTGTCGATAAAGATGGACGTCCTGATAATAATATACGTGAATTAGCCAGAATAATCAATAATGTTCCTGCAGTGCCAGGCGACAATGACACCAGACCCCTCACAGGTGACCCAGCAAAGGATCCTATAATATATAAATTCAAGGGTACGAAGAATAATGTAGGCGGCATGTATGCTACATGGCCTAATGTAGAGCAGGCCGCAAAAGCAGAGGCTATCACTCCTGTATGGGAAGCTGATAATGAGCATCATCCTGAAGGTGGCGGTGGATTCTGGAGACTTGAAATAAACCGTAGTGCGCCTCTGTTCCATGCTGTATTTGGCGACGGCAGTTGCGGAAGTTACACCTTTACTACAAGCTCTGGCGAGACAGTAACAGTAGATGATCCCATTACCACAGTCAATGAGAATTCTCCCAGCTACGCATGGCATGAGTGGGATAATGCTGGCAGACCGGTACCTCAGTCAGACACACAGGCAACAAGCGAAGATTATGCGCTTTACTATAAGTTTAAGGCCGCTGCTGTAGCTGCTGATTTCACTCTGTATCAGACCAGCTACGACGGAACTAACGAATATGGCTACTACTGCTATTATTACTACTGGAACCGTCATAACGACAATGGCAAGAGTGGTGTCATGGGCCCAATGGAGTTTGCTGCTGTACGTAACAACGTCTACAAACTTGCTGTAACTGGTATCCACAACATAGGACATCCCCGTCTTACCGAGAATGACCCGGATAAGCCCACTCCCAACACAGATGACGAAAACGACGACATCTACATATCGGTTGATGTACAGGTTCTTCCGTGGGTAGTACGTGTCAACGATATCGTATTCTAAACCACATACCCATAACGGTGTAACTGTGCCCGACGCGGGTTACGACCCAGTAGCCGAACGCAAGTAGGCACCATAAAAACAGATGCGGAAGCCCGCGAGGACTTCCGCATCACCAAAACTACAAACTTACATCAGAAATGACAGCTTATAAGACAACAGCTATATGGCGTCTGTTGACGGCAGTACTCATTGTGGTGGCCTCAGTGCTGACGCTGCCGTCATGCGAGAGCCTGTATGACGACCTGCAGCCATGCCCGCAGGGTCTCCGCGTACGCTTCATCTATGATTACAATATGGAGTTCGCCAATGCATTCCCTGCTCAGGTTGACTGTCTGACAGTCTTTCTTTATGACAGCGAAGGTCACTGGCTGGCTACCCGTACTGATGCTACGCCTAAGCAGTTGGCTGACGAAAATTGGCGCATGGAGTTTGACCTTGAACCAGGCCAATACACACTGTTAGCTTACGGAGGAATGCAGTGTGACAAATCATCGTTTAGCTTCACTTCTAATCCAGCTGAGACACCACTGCGTGACCTGCGTGTGCGTCTCAACAGTGACTGTCTGACCTCGCCAGCCGGACAGCAGCTGCACCGTCTTTTTTATGGTCGTGTCAATGCCGAGGTCAAGGCAGGGGGTACCGATTACAATAATGTGACAGTAAGCATGATTAAGGACACCAATAATCTGCGTGTACTTTTGCAGCAGGTGTCGGGCGAAAAGATAGATGTCAATAACTTTGAGTTCCGTGTAGTAGATAACAATACACTCATGGGCTGGAATAACGATGTCCTCCCCTCTCCTCAGGTTAGTTACTATCCATGGACTAAGGGCAACGCTAGCCCTGGTCAGTTACCTGACTATTCAGAAGCCAGTGTAGCCTGGGCAGAGATGAGTTTTCCGCGTCTTGTCACCGGTCTACAACCGCATCTGATAGTGACCAACCGTCTCAGCGGTGAGACCACCATCGACATACCCCTAAATAACTATCTGCTGCTGCTCAAGAGCATGGCCTACGCAAAAATGGGAAATCAGGAATTTCTCGACCGCGAAAGTCAATGGAATATGCTGTTCTTCCTTGACAACAACATGCAGTGGATAAAGACCACCATCGTCATCAACGACTGGATAGTACGCATCAACGATATCGAGGCATGAAAAGACTGATATTTTACATACTGCCGCTGCTTGCCGCTATAGGTATGGCGACAGGCTGCCGTTCGTCAGAAAAGCCTGTCGAACCTATGCCCGAGGATACAGATGTGATACTATGTCTGAATGTCAGTGTCAGCGACAGTCCTGAGATATACCGTCCCGGCACACGTACAGGAGAAGACGAGCCCGAGGATACTACACATTATACCTTCGACCCACCGGAATGGGTATATGAACGTATGAATACCCTGCGTGTCATAATAGTACGTCCTGACAATACTGTTGAGTACAATCGTCTGGAGAATCTACCTCCGGACGAGGGTACATCGGAGTTTAACCAACTATTCTTCAAAGTGGCCACCGACCAAGGGCAAATAGATGATAAAAATCCGGATATACGCATAGAGAAAAAACGTATCTACCTTATAGCCAACGAAGCATCTTTGCCTGAAGAAAAGAATCGTAACCTTTTGGCTGGTCTCTCAAAGGGTGACACCTTTACTCCTGCTATAGCAGAAGAAATGATTGTGAGCGAAGAATGGCAGACAGGGGCTGTACCTCTTATTGATAATACTGGAGAAGGGCCGAAGAAGTTTATCCCTATGTCCGAGTTTTTCGACATCAGTGTCACCTATAATATCGCTAATGCCAATATAGACAAGGAACCCCAGTACGAATCTCTGTTCATCACACGCATTCCAGTAAAATTCGTATTTACAATAGATGGAGATGCTTCGGCACTTCTACCTGGCGAATCTGTACGTATCACTCACATACGTTTCCAAAACGTAATGGAGAAGGAGTATCTCTTTCCCAAGGATACCAAATATTATCCTACAAAGTATGAGGATATAGAAAAAAAAGATAATAAACTTGCTGGGCGTATAATCACCTCCTTCCAAACTCCCGGCCGCACCGACAATAAGATAAAACCAATTCAGTTCCAACCTGAAGCTTTCGGTTACGGACAGAATTGTAGTAAGGAATACAATCCTCAATTATATTATTGTGAAAGTGAGAACTATGCTGGTGACAGCGAGGCTAACCCAACATATTTCGTAGAAGTGGATGCAGAGTTCAGAACAGCTGACGGTAAAAAAGAAACAGCAACCTTTGGTTCTGTCTCTCTTCCTAATTTGCCTGCACTGCCACGTAATACTGTCGTTCAGATAAACTTTTCTTTCCGGAATCGTGAGTTAGTGTGTGACGTCACTGTATTTCCTTATACAGCCGTTACGCTAAATCCGTCATTCGGATTCGGCAACGAGAATTAGAATGACTACCAATTACCAGACATACATCATGAAGCATATCATACTGAGATTATTATATACTGTGGCTATCATGAGCTGCCTTCTCGGCAGCTCATGTGCTGATGATTTTCCACGTTACGACATGGATATTCCGGAAGGTGAAGGTACCCTGATTGGTACAGTCACTTTTACCCCTACTGTGTCGACAAATCTTGGAGGCACGCGTACACCCGGAGATACCATAAAGAATATCAACTCACTATGCGTACTGGTCTATACTGCTGATGGGAATCTCTTCAAAAGGTATCGGCAGAGTGACCTGGCGGATTATATTCCCGGCACCTATACTGTAAGTGGTAATGACCACCTCGACGGTAATGAAGCCAAACCAGGAGAGACAACAACTGCTAAAGCCACTTTCTCAATCCCTGACCTCCCATTCGGCAAATACAGGATATATGCTGTAGCCAACATGGGAGACTTGGGAGCATATACAGAACAGATAGAGACTGAAGAGGGTCTCAAGAGTATTTCACTCACATGGAAGCCGGAAGATGTACCGTCAAACAATCAGATGTTCGGCTACTTCACACCTGCCGATAATATGGACGCAGAAGGGTTTCAGTCTAAGGACCTGCTTGTGTTCAAGAATACCGGCACTAAAATACATGCTTGGCTTAAAAGAGCAGCCTCTAAGGTGACTGTAGCTTTTGACCCAAGCGGACTTAATCAGGACGTATGGATTTACATTAGGAATGTCACAATACGTGATATTCCTAAGACTTGTTATCTCGGTAAGGAAAACACTCCGACTGATACACTTGATCTTTATAATCATCTCATCACTCCCTATTCTAAGCCTGACTATGCCCATGACTCAGAGGCGATTGCTAATACAAGATTTGAGTATAATAGCAACGGGCTTATCACGAATTCTGATATACATACAGGCAAGGCTAAAACAGACGGCCTTATGCTAACTAATTCTATACGCAAGGCTATTCCAGAAGGAGCGCATGATAATAATGCGCCCTCTCTTTTCTTTTATGAAAATAATCAGGGGGAGTTTAAAGATCAGCCAAAATATGATAAACGTCAGCAACATTCCGGTAAAGATGACGGAGTCGGCACACCAATTCGAAAAGATAGTTTGGACAATGATTTCAAAGACCGTGTTCCTTGTGGCACCTATATTGAAGTCGAGGCTTACTACATCTCTACCAATCCTAATAAGGTTGGAGAAGGTTCCATCAAATACCGCTTCATGCTTGGTAAAGACGTGACCTTCAATTATGATGCCCAACGTAATTACCATTTCAAACTAACCCTCGGCTTCAACGGCTGGGCCAATGAACCTGACTGGCACATAGATTACGAACTTCCCTCGCCGGGTATCGAAGTGCCACCTGTATTCCGTGTTTCGTACCTCTATCACCAAAAGAGTGAGCTGCCTATCCGTATACTCGGTGATTGCACCAATCTTGAGGTAACCATAACCGAAAATAACTGGGCACCATACGATTCTGCTGCTTCAGCAGCTCCATATTTTGTTCCACCTACTGAAACTGCATTTCAACCTGATCCTGTCTATGCATTTAAATGGAACAGAGAAGCTTATATGAATCCTGAATATATGGAAAATGGAAAACAGAAAACATATTTTGGATTTCTTGCTCTTCATTTACCGGATAGAAACACAACTACAGTTTCTACAAGTTTCAGTAAAGCAGCTAATGATGAACTTATAAATAGGTATGATGATGCCCAAGAAGGTGAACGGAAATTTAACCGAGATAATCTTTCTGTAGGTTCTCATTCGAGAACGTATGATGATAGACATCCAAGTAATGATGACGCTTACCAAGTTAATAACGTTTATGACGATAATAATAAGGAAATACCAAACCAAAAAACCTTAATGCTACCGGTTTGGACTCGTGCCAAGACACTAATCGAAGGTTCGGGTTTTTCCGGTAACAATCCCTACGAAGGATACGAACGTAAAGCCGTTCTTCACATAAAAGCGACTTTTGCTGATGGCACTGAAATAAATAAAGACGTTACAGTTCTTCAAGTAAAACGTCTTGTAAACCCTAAAGGCGTATGGCGTGAGTACAATAGAACTGAGCCATTTCATGTCATCTTGTTAGAAGCTGAGAGTGGTAATGATATGGCTAATTTTAGACCATTTACCTCACAGGGTGAATGGACGGCCTATATTGACGGTCAAACAGATACCCAAAATCGTTTCTCCCTTAGTCCTAATAATACTGTTGGATATCAGGATGAAGATGGTACCATTCATGGTTATACAGGTTCAAACATTGAGTTTGATATTAACTTCGATGCTTCTGTAGGAGAGAATGAGTCACTATGTGCCATAGTGAAAGTACTTTATCATGGTAATCAATGCCTACACAAAATCCTTGTTCGCAAAGGTTACCATGCCCCTATACGAATGGGAAGGAATTTATGGAGTTCTTTCTCTCTTTACCAGGCTACTCCTACTGGAGGAGTTGACGGAGTAAGTGATACCTATAATGCAGTACTAACCTTGAATCCTCTTATGTTAGGTTCGATGTTCCGTCGCGGAATTCAAAGTAAAGGCATATTGGTTAAAAACAATATGAAGGAAAGCTTAGGACCCTTTAAAGCTCCTGGTAACCAAACTTTTGAGGTTGCTAATTCAAGAACTCCAAATCAGACATGGACTCAAATCGGCTTCAGAGATGATCGTGGTACTACAAATAAGTTAGGTACTTTTACGACGGCAGATGGCCAAAGATACAGGGTACCCACTTATAATGAGTTTCAAGCATTGACTGATAGTGCAGAATTTGGATTTGGTGTTGTTTACGGCAGTGCCGCAATTAGACCTCAGGAAAGAGCTGATAGTGCTTATGGCCTTATTGACCCTAATAATACAGGTGAGTTTACAGATAAAAGAGGTATGAGAGGGGTAATTGTATATCATAGGACAAAAGGCGACCAGATATTCTTTCCAATGGGTAAATATGGTACTGGCAGACGTAACAACTTTATCTTAGATGGTAATCAAGCCGGTGAGTTAAGATATGGTGATGTCGACTATCTCCTTACTATAGCCCGTGGTGCAGGAAATCTATACCGTCCTGTACCCTATAACCTTATGGTACAATCAGGAAATATATATTGGATTAACCAATATGCGGAAGGTCCGGCAGGTCCATGTTTAGGTTGGGATATGAATTATTTTAACTTCGACTTCAACGCTTACACCGCAAATAACTGGAGAGATGCCTGCCCTATTAAGTTTGTGCTTGTAGAGTAAGGCGTGTAGGGGCGTGGCCTGCCACGCCCACTGAGCATAACCGTCCAACCTACCCGACAGGTCCATCATGGTCACATTATCATACCAATGTGGCGATGATGGACTTGTCGACGTAATGGGGCGGTGGGCGTGGCAGGCCACGCCCCTACACGCCTTACTCTACCATTGGGGTAATAAATCATTGACGTCACACACCATTGCTGTCGCACACACCATTGTCATCACACACCATTGCCGCCGCACATTATATCGTCATATATTATAGCAATGTTGAAAAAAATTTCGGAGTTTCAGAGAGTTTTCGTAATTTTACCGCTCAACAAAGATTGAATCTAATACTGACTAAAACCATGAAACACTTTTTTCATTTCGTGTGTATGTCGGCAATATCGGCTACGTTGGGTTGCTCCTGCTCCTCTTCGCATGGTGGGAAGCTAACCTATCCGGCTGCTCCGACAGACTCGACTGTGACAGACACTTATTTCGGCACTGTGGTTGCTGACCCTTACCGTCCACTTGAAAATGACACCGCACCTGTTACCCTCGAATGGGTAAAGGCTGAGAATGAGGTTACAGAGAATTATCTGTCGCAGATACCTTATCGCGATAAGATACGCAAACGTCTGACGGCTCTCAACAATTTTCGCAAGACTGGTCTACCATCGCTGCATAAGGACGGCAAGTACTATTTCTTCGAGAACGACGGCCTCCAGAATCAGAGCGTACTGTATCGCACTGACGAACTCGGTGGCAAACGTGAAGTGTTCCTTGACCCCAATGTTCTTTCCGACGACGGTACAGTAGCCTTGACCGGCATCAGCTTCTCGAACGACGGTCGTTATGCTGCTTACACCATATCGCGTAGTGGTTCGGACTGGACCGAAATTTACGTGCTCGATGCCAAGACCGGCAGACCACTCAATGACCACATAGAGTGGGCTAAATTCACCGGTGCCAACTGGGAAGGTGACGGTTTCTATTACAGCGCTTATCCAAAGCCTGAGAAGGGTAAGGAATTCTCTAACGCCAACGAAAATCATCAGATATATTATCACAAAATCGGCACTCCACAGAGTGAAGACCGTCTTGTGTATGAAGATAAGGCTCACCCATTGCATTTCCATTCAGCATACGTACCCGAATCAGAAGACTATCTATTCGTAATAGGCGGTGGTGAAGGTGTCGGCAATTCTGTAATGCTGCGTCCGTTGAAGGGAAATGGCAACTGGGTTGTAATGGAGCCCTCGCAAGATTACAATATTGATATAGTAGATGTAATCGACGGTAAGATATACTTTATCACTAACTATGGTGCGCCACGCAACCGTCTTATGGTAGCCGATGTCAATGCCCCACAGCGTTCAAACTGGCGCGAGTTGGTACCACAGGGTGAAGGTGTCATGACTGGTGTAGAGATGGCTGGAGCCGAGAACATGATTGTGGAGTTTGAAAAGGACGCTGCTTCGCACGATTACCTTTACAAGCGCGACGGTAGCCTCATACGCGAGATAGAATTTCCTACCTTCGGCAGCGTAGGTGTATCGGCTGACAAAGACCATAATGAAGTGTACTATGCCTTAGCCTCATTCACCTCGCCTTCAACTATCTACAGTTATGATATGGCAACAGGTGAGAGCAAGTTGGTAAGCCGTCCTGAACTTGAAGGCGTAAATCTCGACGATTATGTGACTGAACAGGTATTCTATCCTTCGGCCGACGGTACGCAGATACCGATGTTCCTTACCTATAAGAAAGGTCTGAAGAAAGACGGTACCAATCCAGTGTATCTATATGGTTACGGTGGTTTCAACGTATCGTTGACACCAGGTTTCTCACCCAACCGCTTACTATGGCTCGAAAATGGTGGTATCTATGCACAGGCCAATCTGCGCGGTGGCTCAGAATATGGTGAAGACTGGCATCTCGCAGGCACCAAGATGAATAAGCTGAATGTCTTTAACGATTTCATCGCAGCAGGTGAATACTTGGTTAAGGAAGGCTGGACCTCGCCTGAAAAGATGGCTATAGTAGGTGGCAGCAACGGCGGTCTGCTGGTAGGTGCTACTGTCAACATGCGTCCCGACCTATTCAAAGTAGCTATTCCGGAAGTTGGCGTAATGGATATGATGCGCTATCATCTCTTCACTATCGGCTGGAACTGGGCTTCTGACTACGGCACAAGTGCTGACTCTAAAGAAATGGCAGACTATCTATTGGCTTACTCGCCGATACACAACATAAAGAACGACGGTACGCCCTACCCTGCCATACTTATCACTACAGCCGATCATGATGACCGCGTGGTACCGGCTCACTCGTTTAAATATGCCGCTACACTACAGGCAGCTAATACTGGCGACGCCCCGAAACTGATACGCATCGACAGCAAGGCCGGCCACGGCAGCGGCAAACCCATGTCGAAGGTGATAGATGAGTATGCTGATATCTACTCCTTCATCTTCAATAACCTCGGCATGACACCGACCGAAAAGTGAGATAATAAGTGATAAATCTTATAAGTTTTATAAGTCGTATAAGATTTATAAGATTTATAAGACTTATCAAACCTTATCAATCCGCCGGGTGCGTCTTGCGCTCGGCGGCTTCTACAAAATAGACAGACACAAGCATCATGATGATAGCCAGCATCTGCCACCATGAAAAGTGGTCCTGTCCGAGTATGTAGCTGGCTATAGTGGCCACTACCAATATGACATCACCATATAGAGCTACGACTGTGGCAGGAAGGTTCTTCAAGCCTATATCCTGTAAAAGATAGCTGATAAAAGACGGGAATATAATGACGAAAGCCAATATCAGCATCGGCGTGGAGAAGATGCTTTGTGTGAAAACTTTTGCGTCCCAACCGGTGATAAGAACAGCCACAACAGCTGCTGCCGCACCACCGAAGAATGTCCACATTGATACAGTAGTATTATCGAGGCGTTTCAGAAATATCTTCTGTGCCACCAGATAACCGGCATATAGCACTGAGGAGAGAAGACAATACATATTACCCTTGAAAGGGTCACTAGCCACATCACTGTGGTGGCCGGTAAGAATACACAGCAACGCACCACCAAAGCCAAGCAGTAGGCCAGCTACTTTCCATACTGTAACCCGTTCAGTGCGCATTATAAGACAGATGATAAAAACCCAAGCCGGCTGAAGACTGATAAATATAGACGACGATATAGGTGTGGTGTAAGTAAGACCCTCAAGCAATGCCCACATATAGCCATACACCATAACAATACCTATAGCAAAGAGCCACAGACGGTCGCGTACTGAGGCTTTGGGACGCGATGGGTCACGATGATTCATGTACTGGCCCCAGAGAAAGAATAGAATCGTACCACCAGTAAGACGCAATAGCACACCAGTTATAGCACCCATCCATGTAGGCAACAGATAACGCAATGCGTTCTCGTTAAGACCGGAAAAGATTTTGGCAATGCCCATAGCGACATTGCCTTTGAGTTTTGATTGCATGACGACGTTGATATAGTTTTTCAGACGGTCTTAATAAGGCCGTTATTCCATTATCCTCTTAAAGCAACGAGCTAAGATCCATACTCAGATTGAGCATTACCGACGAACCACCCTTATGAGGCATGGCGTAAGCCACACCAATACCAAAACTGCGTACATTCAAACCCAGACCAGCCGAAAAACCACATAAGAAATTACGCTGATAGGTAGACATGTCGGTACGCATCTTATAATCGTAACCTAAGCTAAGGTAAAAACGGTCTGTAGGACGGTATTGCAGACCGAACACCAGATGCCGGAAGAAATTACGCATAAATCCCGATTTGGGGTGCATATCATCTTCTGCACCCTGTTCGTGATGATAAGAAGTAAGATTCCACTTGGTGAGGTGACGTGCAGTAATGGCCAGGCTGAAAGGCGAAGTACCAAGGCCCTGCATATAACCTATCTGTACATCGAAAGGCAGACGGTCGTATGTCTCGTTGAAGCGTTTTAACTGACCACCCATATTGCGTAAAACCACCGCGAGAGAAAGGTCATTATCAGGATTGTAATAGTTGATGCCCAAATCGACAGCCATAGCAAAAGCTGTGTACTGTTCATAGTTACTGTAAGCCATCTTGAGATTGATGCCACCACGCAGACGGTCATTGAAATCATGCGAATAAGTGCCTTCAGCCACTATATCTTGTGGGGTAAAACTACCGCTCACGCTACCGTCAGGTTCGTAGGCAGTCATGGAACCGTAACCCAGATAACGTACACCCACCGCCCATGCGCCACGTTCGCCAGCTTCCATACCGTAACGGGCCCCAGCGAAATTGGCAGAGCCGAGCCAATGCATATAGCTCAAACCTACTTGCGAACCTATCTCAGGGCCTAATAGAGCTGGGTTCTGGTCGCTGAGCATGACATCGGGGTCAACGAGGGCTATGGCAGCACCACCGAGTCCGAACGACTGAGCCGAACCCGGAATATCGAGAAAATTATAAGCCGAAGACCCTTCCTGAGCCTTTAGCATAGCTACGGGCATACATAGCATCATGACCGTAACAAGCCACAGCACCCGCGTCACCGGAGCCGTATGGCGGATATGTTTGAGATTCTTGTCTTTCACACATAATTAACGCTTCGACGGTAGTTCTATTATACAGAAGCTAAATTTACCCCCATCAGTAAGTGGAAAGATGAAATGCTAAAAAAAGTAAAACAAACTTAATATTAAGGTAATTATATTACCCCCCTCTTGCAGCATTCAGGCAGAGGGATTATATTTGCATCATAATTTACCACTTAATCATGTTTCGACATTTCTTATTTCTGACACTCACACTCCTCCCCGCCGCCCTATACTCACAGACAGTCCGGGTATGCAATGGTGTACATGCCGACGGCTGCCGGAGTTTTGTAGAGGTATACGAATATGATTATGTAGAACATAAGCCGGAGTTTCCCGGAGGCAGTACAGAACTTGTGAATTTCATAAACAAGCAGAGACACTATCCGGCCCAGGCTTATCACAATGGTATTGAAGGGCGTGTACTTTGTGCATTCATCATCAACACCGATGGCAGCGTGTCGAATGTATCGGTGCTCAAGGGTGTCGAAGGGTCGCTCAATCAAGAAGCTGTCCGTATCATCTCGGCTATGCCAGCATGGACTCCGGGCAGTATTAACGGACATTACGTACCGGTGAGGGTAATCTGGCCGGTACCTTTCAGAAAATAGACAGCTTTTTTATACAGATACTTTTAACAGTTTGATTTTTAGTAAAGAAGAGACCATCCGGGAGGACGGCCTCTTCTTTTTTAGTATCTATAATTTTCTATTATCCTACCAGAGTAGCAACAAGTTCATCGTCGTCATTAGTAAGCGCGATTTTACCTTCACGTGCCAGCCAACCGTATGCGGCCATCAGTTCATCTTTTCTCAGCTTTGTGGCTTTCTTTACTGCTTTGAGACCAAGTGTGTGTGTACCGCTATTCTCAAGGGCTCTGTATACTTCGCCGGCCCATGTGCCTATTGATTCTACATTCATGTTTTTACCTTAAAATTAAATTAATTGTACTTTATTTTCCTAAAACCCTGCAAAATTAGCAAAAATTTCTCAAACTGCCAATTTTCTTTTCGTCAGAGCCAACATTGATGTCCGTAACGTACGACAAATCAGTGTCTATTTGTTTAACAACTGACCACCCCTTTTGGTTAGCTATAATTCCAAACCAGACTAAGCGGACACGGTTGAACACATATCGTTGGCAGTTCGTTTAGTTTTTGTTAATTTTGCAATCATGTCAAAAAAGTCAGCAAAACAGCCCACTTTGCCGCGCCGCGGACGTGTGATACGTAACACCGGTTCGGCTTACACCGTACGCCTCGATAGCGACGGTGCGTTAATCAACTGCCGTATCAAAGGCAACTTTCGTATCAAAGGCATACGTACCACTAATCCTGTGGCCGTAGGCGATATAGTGATGGTAAGCCATGCAGCCGACGATGCCGATTACATAACCGCTATAGAACCACGTACCAATTATATAATACGCCGTGCCTCAAACTTGTCGAAAGAATCACATATATTGGCCTCGAACATAGACCGTGCCATACTTGTGGCTACCCTACGCGAGCCTGTGACACCCACAACATTCATAGACCGTTTCATGGCTACTGCCGAGGCTTATAACATACCGGCTGCTCTCGTGCTCAACAAGTGCGATATGTGGGATGAGGAAGACCGTCAATTGGCTGACGGCATACATTATCTCTACACCTCAATCGGTTATCCTACTTTGTTTGTCTCCGCTCTATCCGGCGAAGGGCTCGACGCATTGCGCGACCTTACCCGTGGCCGTCTTTCATTGCTGGCTGGTAATAGTGGTGTGGGTAAATCATCACTTATCAACGCCCTTGTGCCTGATGCAGGCCTACGTACAGGCGATATATCCGATATTCACCATACCGGAATGCATACCACAACCTTCTCCGAGATGATTACCCTACCATACGGCGGTGAGATAATCGATATTCCCGGTGTAAAAGGCTTCGGCACGATAGATTTCGAACCCGAAGAAGTATCTCATTATTTCCCCGAAATATTCGCTATAGGACGCGATTGTCGCTTTGGCAACTGCCGTCATACAGGAGAACCAGGCTGCGCAGTTATACCGGCCGTAGAGGAACATCGCATCTCTCAGAGTCGCTATGCCTCCTACCTCTCCATACTTGAAGAGGTTGAAGGAGGCGAGGACAAATATCGTAAACCTTTCTGATTTCAGGCTCTATCAGCTCTCGATAAGGATACGTTCCAACTCAGGCGCACTCACTTTCACTCTCAGACGACCGTCGCGGGCTACCGAGATGTTACCTGTCTCTTCACTGACTATAATACATACTGCGTCTGTCATCTGGCTCATACCCAACGCGGCACGGTGACGCAGACCTAAGCTTTTGGGTATATTCATATCGTGACTCACAGGCAGAATACAGCCAGCCGCAGCCATGCGTCCGTTGGCTATTATCAACGCACCGTCGTGAAGAGGGGAGTTTTTGAAAAAGATATTCTCTATCAGACGCATATTTATGTCAGCATCTATCTCGTCTCCGGTACGTTCATAATCGTTAAGCGGCACTTTGCGCTGTATTACAATCAGCGCACCGGTCTTTGACTTTGACATACTCATGCAGGCATAGACTATAGCCATTATATGAGAACGGTCTTTCTCATCACTCTTGTCATGCTTGAACAAACGTCGGAAATGCCGTAATCTCCCCTGCGAACCTATGTCTATAAGGAAACGTTTTATCTGGTCCTGAAAAATTATGACAAGGACTATGAGACCGATACTCATGAACTTGTCAAGAATCGTACCCGTAAGCCGCATATCGAATATCTCGGAGGCTATGACCCATATAATGATAAAGGCCAGCACACCGTAGAACAAACTCAGCGTACCGCTACTCTTCATGAGGCGGTAAAGGTAATAAAGTAATAGGGCGACTATAAGTATGTCGACTATATCTTTCAGTCCAAATTCGATCATGGCTGTATTTTTATTATATGGTAGGCGTCTCTGAATCGCGTAGCAACTGCAGCACCTTTACAGTCTGTACGGTCTCAGCCACATCATGCACACGCACTATGTCGGCTCCACGTAAAAGCGCGACAGTATTGAGTGCTATCGTTCCAGGCAGAGCATCGGCAGGAGTAATACCCAGAGGGCGCCATATCATCGACTTGCGCGACAGACCGGCAAGCAGAGGGCATCCAAGTCTACGGAATTCGCTGAGATTGGCCAACAACCGGTAATTCTGTTCAACAGTTTTGGCAAAACCGAATCCGGGGTCAATAATGATGTCGGCTACACCGAGACTACGCAAGGCATCGGCTTTGAAGGCAAGGTCACGTATCACATCGGCCACCACATCGTCATAGTGCGTATGTGTCTGCATGTCGGCCGGAGTGCCGCGCATGTGCATCAGTACGTAGGCCACACGAAGAGCGGCCACGGTCTCACCCATGGCAGGGTCGAGCGTGCCACCGCTTATGTCGTTGATAATGTCAGCGCCCCATTCCTCAACGCAACGTCGTGCAACGTCGGCACGAAATGTGTCAATACTTACTACCGCTTCAGGCCATTCGAGCCGCACAGCCTCCAAACCTATGGTAAGACGACGATATTCTTCATCAGCACTGACCTCAAAGGCACCTGGCCGTGATGAATAACCCCCTATATCGACACACTGCGCACCGGCTTCGCGCATGGCTTGCACACGGAGGCGTACATCACGGAGGCATTCCGTACGACTGCCTTCGTAAAAACTGTCAGGCGTTACGTTGACTATGCCCATGACCCACGGGCTGGAGAAATTGAGCAGACGTCCCTTTATATTGATGGTCAGCGGTGTGACCGGCAGCTCGGGTGCAGTATCGTATATACGGTTTGGCATGGATTGTAATTGAGCGGACAGCCTCGAAAGACAGCCCGGGTTTTGAATTGCGAAGTTACTAATTTTTTGGCCGCTATCATCTCGCTGACGGCAATTTTTTTCTTAATAACACGTTTACTGTTTGAAACAGACCGTCTAAATGGACGGCCACCTAAATACCAACTCAACCAACTGACATTTTCATGAACATATCTTTACTTATACGTCCGTTCGTAGCTGCAGCCATGCTGAGTACGGGTGCGACTCTGTCGGCTCATACTCCTTTCGGATGCTGGGCTCCGGGAGAAGGGAATCCGTACACCCCTCCTCAACTATCACACCCTGAACGTCCGGGTATGATGAAAGTCGATAAACTCGGTGACTCACTTTGGGACAACACTGACGGCCATGACCTCCGTGAGGTGCAGACACGCGGCGTGCTGCCGGTGCTTGTGCTGCTTGTGGAGTTTGATGATGTGCATTTCTCTGTATCGTCAGACCCGCACCAGACTATTGACAATATGCTTAATCAGCCTGGTTTCTCGATGCATGGTGCTTCGGGTTCAGCTTATGACTTTTATTCGACCGCAAGTTTCGGTCTTTTCACTCCACGCTTTGATGTCTATGGTCCTGTACAACTCGCTGGTAAAGAAGTTGATTATGTAAAAACCGATGATACATTCATTGACCCCGAATCGGGACGTGAAGTAGCCGTCTATCCAGCAGGCCGTATGGTGGAGCAGGCCGTGACAGCTCTTGACTCGGAAATAGACTTCTCCCAATACGATACCAACGGTGACGGAATGGTTGATTTCGTCTATCTGTTCTTCCCGGGCAAAGGTGCTACAACTGGCGGTAATGTCAACACTACTATATGGCCTCATGCTTATACACTTCAGTCTGCCTTAGGCCATACTGTTGAACTTGACGGTGTTACTATCAACCGTTATGCCACTTCATCGGAATTAGGTTCGTCAGGCCGTCTGAGTGGTATCGGTACTTTCTGTCATGAATTCGGCCATGTACTTGGCCTACCAGACCTTTATGACACATCAAACAACGGCACTGCTTCGAAATGCTTTACACCCTCAAGCTTCTCGACTATGGATGCCGGCAACTACAATAACTCCGAACATACGCCGCCAATGTTCTCGGCTTACGAGAGCTATTCGCTGGAGTGGATGCGTCCGATAGAAATAACCGGTGGTGGTGATTTCACTCTCTTACCCCTTTCCTCACGGCCAATGGCCTATAAAATATCTTCACGTAATAATCCGCAGGAGTACTTCATACTTGAGTGTCGCGCTCGTGACTCATGGGATTCTTACCTCGAAGGAGAAGGTCTTGCCGTATGGCACATAGATTTTGACTCGTATGTATGGAGTAACAATTCTCCCAATAACGACCCGCAGCATCAGCGTATTGACCTTATCGAAGCTGATGATCAGTTGACTACCGCTACTCGCTCAGGCGACCTCTTCCCAGGCACAGCAGGTATATGCGAGTATGTCACCAATGTGTCACCTACATTCCTGACTTGGGACAACGCTACAACAGGCTATGAGATAGAGCGTATACAGCGTCATGCCGATGGCTCCATATCATTCAGAATCATAGCTGATAATGGTTCGACTATGGCAGGTTCAACTCTTGAGGCTCCTGTGGCACGTCTCACAGCACTCGGCACCTCCGAAGTCTCACTCACATGGGAACCTGTAGCCGGTGCGGTAGAATATATAGTAGCATATTGGCCCACAAATGGCAATCCACGTCAGGCTGCTTTCACTCATGTATCGACCGGTGAGTCAACTTCAATCGTACTGAATAGTCTGACTCCTGCCACTTCTTATTCGGCAGTGGTTTATGCCTGCGGCGAAGTCAACAGTGCTCGCCAACAGAGTGAACTGACTTTCGAGACTCGTTCAGCCGAATTCGCAGAGGCTCGCACACAGCTTTATCCTTACACAGACAACGGCGAAATTCGCCTTGACTGGGACGCTGTTGAAGGTGCCGACAGCTATCTGCTCACCGTAGCCACACGCCGTGCCGGTGAGACACAGCAGAGTCTTGTATACGGTTTCGATGATAACGACCTGCCGGAAGGCTTCGAAGGTGATGTTGATTTTGAGACACGCACAGCCTATTGTGGTCAGGCAGCTCCTTCAGTGAAACTGTCAGGCATCTCCGGAAGCATGAAGACTATCCGTTTTGACCGTGAAATAAAGGAAGTAAGTATGTGGGTACGTCAGCGTTTCAATGACGCAGAAGGACGTCTTGACCTGTACAGCGTACTTCCTGATGG
>CAYNUE010000060.1:0-20850 GCA_964400325.1 uncultured Sangeribacter sp.
ACACTCTCGTTCTATATCAATCCACCATAGTGGATTTGCAAAATTAGATTTTATATGCTGAAACATCGAAACTGAACCGCAATCTATAATGGGGTGTTATATTATAAGAAAAACACTATCTAAAATTAAGGTATTAAAAGATTAAGGTTACTATGGCATATACTATTGAAGAACTAAGACAGCGTCACTCAGTGAGAAAATTCGCAGACCGTCAACTGCCTGATGATGTCACAGCTGCCTTACAAGCTGAAGTTAAAGACATAAACGATAAGTACAAAACCATACGTTTTGAATTGAGGATGGACGAACCACAGGTATTTGCCGATTTCAAGAAAACATACGGTATGTTCTCTGGAGTACGTAACTATCTGTTGGCAGTGGTTGATACAACCGATTCGGATGCAGAAGAGATAGCCGGTTTCGCTGGTGAACAGTTTGTGATGAAAGCACAGACCCTCGGACTCGGTACATGTTTCGTAGGTGCAACATACGATGCTGAGAAAATAGATTTGAATCTTAAGGATAACGAAAAGATAACCTTCCTAATTCCTTTCGGTTATAAGGAAGGTGAAGGAAATACTGAAGAATATCTCAATAGATATAAAGACACTCCGCGTATCAATAGAAGCCCGGATACATTCTATGCTGAAGAGATGGCCTTCTTCAACTTAAGTGAGGCATTATCGCAGATGCCGTGGTTAGAGCAAGGGCTTGAAGCATTAGCCTGTGCCCCATCAGGAATGAATAAACAGCCTGTTCGGGTTTGGGAAGGTGAAGATACTTATTTGCACGCCGGACTTGCCGAAACCAATCCTTACACTTCCAATGACCTCGGTATAGCCAAATATAATTTTCAAGCTGTAGTTCCTGGGCGTTGGGAATGGGGTGTCGACGGCAGATTCTTCAAGGAATAACACCAGTCTTAGACTATAATTATATTTATGAAAACAAAGCTCTTACATTGTCTTAGTGGCAATGTAAGAGCTTATTTTATTTTGATAGGCTTTACAACTCTGTATGATACTTTACTATTCAACTTTGGAAATAATAGGAAGAATCTCACGTTCAAAAACATCACGTGATATGATACGGTAATGAACAGAGTAAGTATCATTAAAAATACGGCTGTGATGAACGACCGGGTCTCCGGCTTCAAGTTGTAGAAGTATACGACGACGGTCAACTTCAAGACTGTCGTAGGTATAGCCTGTAGTCAACAATACAGAGTCAATGACAGCCCATTTCTGACGCCATTCAGGTAAAGAAGGGGGTTCTATAGCACTGACACTACGGACAAAGGCATCGAAATAAACCGGATAGTCAATGATACTGTCGCGTATTAACGAGAGATTGACACGATAGAAATTACCTTCATAACCGGTAGGCTCATATAAGGCGCCATCAAAGCGTGTCGCCGAAGCAAGTTCTTTACGCAGATAAGCACCTGCACGAGCAGTATCACCTAAAATATGGCCTGGACCAAAGTAGTCCTGCATAAAGTTCTTATACACATCATCGTAACGTGAGGCTGGATAACGCTCTAACAACACTGTGATAGCCTCCGTTATCGCACTGTCACGCTGCACATTTTCATTATCTGACTTTCCCGCTCTACAGCTCGAAACAATCATCAACATCATCACCGAAAAAAGACAAAAGAAATTCTCTCGCTTTACAGATTTCATCTTCATAAAAAATATTTTATTACATAATGAGACGTCTTCTCATCAAGAGTTTATCCGTGGATTAACACTCGTACAAAGAAAACCTATGGTCAAGGAATAAATAATTGGTCGGCGGTAATAAACTGCCGTATGTCATCTGAATACTTATTCCTGATGATTCCATTTGAAGTAATCAATACTGGAGAGATGTATTTGCGTGCAGGTACATATTGTTGCAGTACCACAACTTTCTTATTAATATTTTCAAGTGCTGCCGAAGTCATGGAATATCCCTTTGGCGCATATTTCATCTCACATACATTTATAATGTTATCTGAACGGTCAATGAGTAAATCAATCTGAACACCAGGGTGAGTATCGTTACTTTTGACATGCCATGAAAATAGGTTCGCCATTATACCAGATATTCCCAAGGCTGCTTTAATTTGTCTTGAATGAAGAAAGCAAACACGTTCAAAAGCCAGTCCGCACCAAGTGGTATATGTAGGAGTCTGTAACAACTTGTTCCAATATTCATCATCGATGCCATGAGCCATTCTGATAAATTGGTAATAAAATAGAGTATAGCAGTCCATCAGTTGGTATGTTGCATCTTTAAGTCTTTTGTCAAGATAGCAATATTTTCGGACGAAACCACATTCTACTAAGTCTTCCAAAATACTACTTAGTTGACCACTGCTATCCAGTTTACCCTTTTTTATTATTTCATCTCTGGTAAGTCCTGATTTCTTGCCAGAAAGAGCTTCGACAACCTTGATATATTTTTCGGGAGTCTTGAACATAGAGGCATAAATAAAATTAAACTCATTATGAAATTCTCCTCCTTCTTTAAAAAAGAGATCGTTTATATTTTGCCCCATGCTTTTAGACGGTTCCAGTTTAGTCCAATAATATGGCACACCACCCATAACCATATACCCCTCTAAAATCATGTTCCTCGACAAAGGCAACTTAAGAGTATTAGCTAACTCCTCACACTCCGACAGGGAAAACTGACGCAGTGGAATTTTATAAGTTACCCGATTATAGAGTCCTCCAATATTCCGGAAAATCTTATTTATTATCCAAGATGTTGCACTTCCACAGACAATGAGAAGTACATCTTTCCGAGCTGACGCCCAACCATTCCAAAAGTGTTCAAAGGCTGGAATGAACCTGGAGTTGACAGCATCCATCCAGGGCAGCTCATCTAAAAAAATGATTTTTCTCCCTTCTGGTGAAGCTGAAATTAAATCTTCAAGAAGATGAAAGGCATCAAACCAATTTTTAGGCTGTGTAGAATCGCTGGATAAACCTTGTGAGAGCAAACTCTTGTAGAACTCCTTGAGTTGCTCTTGATTCGACACATTTAAAGCCCCGGTGTACTGAAATGTAAACCTTCCCTTAAAAGTTTCTCTTATAAGAAAGGTCTTTCCAATACGACGTCTGCCATACACCACTACAAATTCTGAATATTCAGAAGCGTATGCACGATTGAGTTTGTTGATTTCTTCCTTGCGTCCTACAATCATAGTCTCTAATTTTAAAGACAAAGATATAAAATAATCGACTTATTTCCAAAAGTGGTAAAAATAACCCACTTTTGGAAATAAGTCGATTAAAAACCAACTTATCGACCGATTTTCAAAGTCGCTAAACTATGATGGCTTCTGAAACAAGTCGGTTGAACTAAAATGTCTTATCAGTTAAGACACTAACTGTCATATTAAAGAAAAAACATGCAAAAAAAGCGGAAAATTAGGATAGATGAGCATTTTCAGTTATTTTTGCAGTTTGTAAGCGGATAAGGCCGCGTGCACCAATGACAATGAATCTGTTTGACCAGGTAAGCGAAGACATAAAGAAGGCCATGCTTGCGCGCGAGAAAGTGCGCCTTGAGGCCCTGCGTGGAATTAAAAAGGAATTTCTGGAGGCTAAGACCGCCAAAGGAGCAAACGGTGAACTCTCCGATGAGACTGCCGTGAAGATAATGGTCAAGATGGTGAAGCAGCGCAAGGAAAGCGCTCAGATATACACCGACAACAATCGTCCTGAACTGGCTGCCAACGAATTGGCTGAGGCTGCTGTCATCGAGGAGTATCTGCCTAAGCAGCTCAGCGGTGACGAACTTGACGTAGAGTTACGTGCCATTATAGCTGAAACAGGCGCTACCGGTCCTAAGGAAATGGGTAAGGTAATGCGTCTGGCTTCGCAGCGTCTGGCCGGTCGTGCTGAGGGTAAAGTTATTTCAGAAGCTGTGAAACGTCTGCTCAACTGACCAATTCACTAAAATGCCATGCTGACACTTCAGACTATCAAGAATGACCCTGAATGGGTAATAAGCCGTCTGGCCGTCAAAGGATTCGACGGCCGCGCCGTCATAACTGAAATACTCGAAATCGATGCAGAACGTCGCAAGCTGCAAGGCAAATGCGATAGTGACGCCTCTGAACTAAAGAAGTTGGCTGCTTCAATCGGTGCCCTTATGAAACAGGGTAAGAAAGAAGAGGCTGAGGAAGCAAAACAACGCGTAGCACAAATCAAAGGAGCCACACAGGGTCTTCAGGACCGTCTGGCCGAATGTGAGGCAAAGCAGCGCGAACTGTTACTGACTGTGCCTAACCTTCCATGTGCTGCCGTACCTGAAGGTAAGACAGCTGCCGATAATGTGGTTGAGAAAGAAGGCGGAAAAATGCCTGAACTCGGCGACGACGCACTGCCACATTGGGAACTGGCAAAAAAATATAACCTCATAGACTTTGAGCTCGGTGTCAAGGTTACAGGTGCAGGTTTCCCGTTCTATATCGGTAAGGGAGCTCGTCTGCAACGTGCGCTGATACAGTTCTTCCTCGATGAAGGAGCTGCTGCCGGTTACACCGAAGTAGAACCACCGTTCGTAGTTAATGCTGCTTCAGGTTATGGCACAGGTCAATTACCGGATAAGGAGGGGCAGATGTATCACGTCACCGAAGATGACCTCTATCTTATACCTACAGCCGAAGTACCGGTGACAAACATGTACCGCGATGTAATCATACCCGCTGCCGAACTACCGCGTAAGAATGTAGCTTACTCTCCATGCTGGCGACGTGAGGCAGGTAGCTACGGTAAGGACGTACGCGGTCTCAACCGTCTGCACCAATTTGACAAGGTAGAGATAGTACGTATCGAAAAACCCGAAAATTCATACGCTGCACTCGAAGAGATGAAAGACCATGTACAGTCACTCCTTGACAAACTTGGTTTACCATGGCACATACTCCGACTCTGCGGTGGTGATATGTCGTTCACATCGGCTATAACTTTCGATTTCGAAGTATGGTCAGCCGCACAAAAACGCTGGCTCGAAGTGTCTTCGGTATCTAACTTCGAGACCTATCAGGCTAATCGTCTCAAATGCCGTTACCGTGACAGCGATAAGAAGATATATCTATGCCACACACTCAACGGTTCAGCTCTGGCTCTACCGCGTATAGTGGCCGCATTGCTTGAGGACTACCAGACGCCCGAAGGTATAGTTATCCCCGAGTGTCTGCGCAAGTACACTGGCTTCGACATCATTGACTGAGGTTCCGACACCATCTCTAAACGCATTGACCGTGACCTACATAAGCAAGGAAGAAAAGAAAATACCCATCAATGACCCGACTGGAAAATGGTCGGATTTGACACTGTTGCCCGAATGGCAGGAGAAGTACTATGACGTCTATACCGTGCGTAAGCATGGCAAATGGGTGATGCTCAAAGCTCTGAAAAAAGAGTATGCCGACGATCCGAAATACCGCGAAATGTTGGAGCGTGAGTTTGACACACGCTACAATCTCGCGCATCCCAACATAGTCATGGTCAATGACCTTGAAGATGTGCCCGGTGTCGGTCTGTCAATAATAACCGATGACGTATACGGATATTCGCTGCGGCGCCTTATTGACGAGAAGCGTCTGACTCCACGTATAGTACACCGTCTGGAGACACAGTTGCTTGACGCGATGGAGTATATTCAGGAGAATCATATAGTGCATCGTCCTATCTCAGCCGACACTATAATCTTTACTGAATATAATGAAAATCTGAAGCTTATTGATGTAGGTTACGCACAGACAGAACAACTCAGTACCAAAGATACGCGCGACGATATACGTAGCTACGGCAAAGTGGTAGGGGAGGTGCTTCAGCATCTTCCTACCTCTATGCCGCGCCTACGCAAAATATCGGAACGTTGTCAGAGCGACTCGTTACCTTATCATACCATTACTGATTTGCAGTTGGCTATGGAACGTGACAAGTCAAAACCTCTCTATATATTCCTCAGTATATTCATCATAATAATGGGAGCATTGCTGGTGTATCTTTCACTCAAGTATTGATATAAATATCCAGCTTTAACTTCTGATAATTCTAACCCATTCCTGACCAGACAGCGATGATCACAATCAAGACCATTGAGCCTACCAAGAGTAACCTGAAAACCTTCACACAGTTTCAGATAGACCTCTATGACGGCAACCCTTATTATGTGCCGCCATTGATAAGCGACGATGTGGCGACGCTTGATCCTGCCACCAACCCTGCTTTCGACTTCTGTGAAAGTGTTTACTTTATGGCTTACCGCGATGGTAAACCAGTAGGACGAGTGGCAGGTATGATCAACAGTCAGGTCAACGAAACCCATAACGAGAAAAATGCTCGCTTCGGATTCATTGACTTTATCGATGACCACGAAGTATCAGAAGCATTGATGAAGGCAGTCGAAGATTGGGCACGTGCAAAGGGAATGAAAAAGCTCATTGGACCGTTAGGTTTTACCGATCTCGATCATGAAGGTATGCTTGTCGAGGGATACGAAGAACTGTCGACAATGGCAACCATCTACAACTATCCTTACTATGCCGAGCACATGGAACGTCTCGGTTATAAAAAAGAATCGGACTGGGTAGAGTTTCTCATGACAGTACCTGACAAGATACCTGATAAATATAACCGCATAGCCGAGATAGTAAAAAAGAAATACGGTCTGCGTGTACTTAAGTATAAAAGTCGAAGCCGTATCAAAAAAGAGTACGGACGCGCACTTTTCCATCTCATTAATGACGCATACGATGGCCTGTATCAATACAGCCATCTTACTGAACGCCAAATAGATTATTATATAGACATCTATTTAGGTCTACTTAATCTTGACCTCGTGACCCTTATAGTCGACAAAGACAATAAGCTGGTGGGAGTAGGCATTTCAATGCCTTCGATGAGCCGTGCGCTTCAGAAATCAAAAGGTCGTATGTTCCCCTTCGGATGGTGGCATCTGCTCAAAGGACTGAAGGGAGCCAATGATAGGGTTGACCTTCTGCTCGTAGCTGTACATCCAAACTATCAGAACAAAGGTGTCAACGCACTGTTGTTCCAGGATCTCATACCCTATTATCAGGCCAAGGGTTACAAATATGCTGAGTCGAACCCTGAGATGGAGACAAATTCCAAAGTGCAGAGCCAATGGGAATATTTCGACTATCGCCAACACCGCCGTCGCCGTTCGTTTGCCAAGAAACTTTGAGTATTCTCCATGTCAACCGACAATCATACTCCTAAGGGAGCCGAAGCGGTCAAGCCCTACGATGCCAGTGCCACCAAGACTGCACAGGTAGAAAAGATGTTCGACTCCATAGCACCGGCCTACGACTTCATGAACACAGCCATGACGTTCGGATTACACCGGCATTGGCGCAACCATGCTCTTGACATGGCTGCTGAAGCTCTGCGCCGAAATGGTATGACAGCTCCGGCTAAGGTGCTCGATGTAGCTACAGGTACAGGCGATGTAGCTTTTGAATTAGCTCACCGCTATCCTGAAGCACACATTACCGGTATAGATCTTTCGACAGGGATGCTCGATGTAGCCAGACGTAAACTTGCGGAGCATCAACAGACAGACCGTATCGGATTTGAAACAGGAGACTGTCTCAACCTACGCTGGGAACCAAATACATTCGACTTAATTACAGTCGCATACGGTGTGCGTAATTTCGAGCGTCTCGAACAGGGTTATTCCGAAATGGCTCGAGTATTACGTCCCGGTGGAGTACTGTGTGTAGTAGAACTATCCCAACCGGAAAACAAGCTGTGTTTGGCAGGTTATAACCTCTATTCACGGCATCTCATACCAATTGTCGGCCGTCTTGTCAGCGGCGATTCACGTGCCTATACTTATCTGCCTGAAAGCATAGCTGCAGCGCCACAGCGTAATGATATGACTGCACTCATGGAACATGCTGGACTCCATCAGGCCGTCTGGAAATCGCTTACCTTTGGGGCCGTCACTATCTATACAGCTACCAAACCCTAATCAAGTCACATATATCAATGACACGCAAGCAATTCGAGATAATGGCTCCTGTCGGCAGCTTTGATAGCCTCGCGGCAGCCCTCCAGGCAGGTGCCGATGCTGTCTATTTCGGTATTGAAGGTCTAAATATGCGTTCGCGCTCAAGCGCTAACTTCACTGCTGATGACATGGCAGACATTGTGAAACAATGCCGTGCCCATGAAGTAAAGACCTATCTTACGGTCAATACCATCATCTATGATAATGATATGGAATTGATGCGTACTATCATTGACCGTGCATACGCCGCCGGTGTAACGGCTATCATAGCTTCCGATATGGCTGCTATACTCTATGCACGTTCCATAGGTCAGGAAGTTCACATATCGACACAAGTTAATATTACCAATATTGAAGCTGTACGTTTCTATAGCCAATGGGCCGATGTCATGGTACTCGCCCGAGAACTAAATATGGAACAAGTGGCCGAGATACACAGACGTATCGTAGCCGAAGATATACGGGGACCACATGGTAATCTTATACGTCTGGAAATGTTCTGTCATGGGGCACTGTGTATGGCTGTCAGTGGTAAATGTTACATGAGCCTGCACCAAATGAATTCGTCGGCTAACCGTGGGGCATGCAACCAGATATGCCGTCGTTCCTATACTGTTACTGACAATGAAACCGGCGAACAGCTTGCTATAGAAAACAAATACATCATGAGTCCTAAAGACTTGAAGACAATTCACTTCCTTAACCGTATGGTTGAAGCCGGAGTAAGTGTTTTCAAGATTGAGGGACGTGCCCGGGGACCAGAATATGTACGCGAAACTGTCGAAGCCTATTCAGAAGCTCTGACAGCTATATGTGAGGGTACTTATACACCTGAACGTATAGCAGTTTGGGACGAACGTCTGGCGCGTGTGTTCAATCGTGGTTTCTGGGACGGTTATTACATGGGCCAACGACTTGGTGAATGGAGTGCAAAATACGGCTCTTCAGCAACTCGTGTCAAAGTATATGCAGCTAAAATACTACGCTACTTCCCCAATATCGGTGTCGGAGAATTTCGCCTTGAAGCTGGCTCACTGAGTGTCGGTGATGAAGTAGTAATTACAGGCCCTACTACAGGCGCTCTAATATTCACAGTCAGTGAACTCCGGGTTGACTTACAACCAGTGCAGACTGTAAACAAGGGAGACCTATTCTCTATGCCCGTACCTCAGAAAGTACGCACCAGTGACCGCCTCTATCGCTGGGAGCCCACAAATAAATAGCACTATCTAACCTAAACACCATGGAAAAAAATATCGAATCTTATGAAGCTTCCTCCAGCGGAGAGGACAGCAAAAAGAAAAAGAAAACACTCGCGCGTTTTATCCCCCCTGGAGTACCATGTCTGCTGTGCGTTACAGCACTCTTCTGGTATCTGGGCCACATCATGGGAGTCAGCAACATGCTTAATACCATTATGCATACAGCCCATGATTTGTTGCTCAACACTGTATTCTATCTGATGGGTATTTGTGTCGTAACCGGAGCAATAGGACGTCTGTTCGTGGAATTTGGTGTAGTACGCCTGCTTGAGATAGTGCTACGGCCGATGATGCGTCCGTTATTCAATCTGCCTGGAGTAGCATCACTCGGAGCGGTGATGACTTTCCTTAGTGACAATCCAGCCATTATCTCTCTATCACAGGATAAACGTTTTAGCCAGTACTTCAAGAAATATCAGTACATATCGCTCACCAATTTCGGTACAGCGTTTGGTATGGGTCTGCTCGTGATGGTCTTTATGATTGGTCAGGGCTTCTTCGTAGCACCCCTTGTAGGACTATTCGGTGCATTTTGTGGATGTATTGTTTCCACACGTCTTATGCAGCGCTTCATAATACGTAGCTATCCCCATTATCGTGATGAACTCGTAGCTGAAGCCGATGCAATCGAGGCTGACCAACGTCCAATAGAAGAGAAGTCAGTATTTATTCGAGTACTTAACTCTCTACTTGACGGCGGTCGCAGTGGTGTAGATGTCGGTATAGCAATTATCCCCGGTGTACTCATCATTTCAACCCTTGTAATGATACTGACTTTCGGTGCCTCAGAAAGCGGTGCCTATACCGGTGCTGCTTACGAAGGCATCGAGCTCCTACCGTGGCTGGCACAGAAAATAGACCTTGTGTTCTATGTGCTATTCGGATTCAATGACCCACATCTTGTGGCTTTCCCCATTACCGCACTCGGTGCTGTAGGTGCAGCCCTCGGTCTGATACCTAACTTTATGACTCAAGGTTGGATTGATGGCAATGCAATAGCTGTGTTTACTGCCATAGGTATGTGCTGGAGTGGTTATCTGAGTACACATACCGCTATGCTTGACTCAATGGGCTATCGTGACCTCACACCGAAAGCCATAGGCGCCCATACTATTGGAGGCCTCGTGGCAGCAATAGTAGCTCATTGGTTATTCACACTTGTAAGTATGCTGATGTAATTATACAGAAACAATAACGAAGAAGAATATAAATCGGGCTGTCTACATGTAGACAGCCCGATTTATATTCAGTCAGTTTCCTATTCTTTGGTACGTCGAGCGGCAAAACGCTCTTTATCACGCAAGGTCTTCTTCCGTAGAGATTCTTCAAGAGCACTCTGTAAGTCGGTCCCAGTCTGATTAGCAAGACAGATAACTACCCACAACACATCAGCAAGCTCCTCGCTTAAGGAATGTCTCATATCACCCTTTTTAGCAATCTGGTCACCGTATGTACGAGCTATAACACGAGCCAGTTCACCGACTTCCTCAGTGAGCAATACCATGTTGGTAAGTTCAGAAAAATAACCTCCTCCGACCTCGCGTATCCAGCGGTCTACTGCCTGCTGCGCTTCTCTCATAGTATCTCTCCTTCAACTGGTATATCGTCCTCAACAGGCATAGTAGGTTCCGATGCATCGGGACGTACGGCTTTAGCCAACTCAACAAACTGTTCTACACCGAGTCGTTCAGGACGCAAGGCCATAAGCTCGGATTGTAGTATAGGACTGCCAGCAGGAATAAGACCAGATAACGAATTACGCAAAGTCTTGCGACGCTGACCGAAGGCTGTCTTCACCACAGTCTTGAACAGACGTTCATCACAACCCAATGAAGTGCGCGAATTACGTGTCAAGCGTAGTACACCACTCTCCACCTTAGGAGCCGGTGAGAATACCTGCGGACCAACATTAAAAAGATATTCGCAATCATACCAAGCCTGTAACAGGACAGACAATATACCGTAAACCTTACCACCCGGTTTGGCACATATACGTTGTGCCACCTCTTTCTGAAGCATACCTGCTACAACAGGTATTTTCTCTTTATAATCCAGAACCTTGAAAAATATCTGCGAAGAAATATTATAAGGATAATTACCAATCAGAGCAAACTGTCCTTCATAAATATCGTCAAGATTCATCTTAAGAAAGTCACCCTCTATAACATCGAGAGCAGGATAAGCCTTCGACAAATAACGTACACTTTCAGCATCGAGTTCGACGCATTTTAGCAGACGGTTAGTTTCAAGCAGAAACTGTGACAGAACTCCCATACCTGGTCCTATCTCAAGTATCGGAATCTCACCCCATTGTGCAGCCGACAACGGCAGATTAACTTCAGCGATAGTGTCAGCTATACGGTGAGCGACACCCAAATCGGTAAGGAAATGTTGTCCTAACGATTTCTTGGCTTTGACTTGTTTAGGCATAATATATGTAGTTTTTATATGTTTTCAAGAGATGTTTATATTCTTAACAACCATACACCCCTATATTATTATCCAGTATCTGATTTCTACCCCTTTCTACAAAGGTTAAAATAATTTTTACAAAATCTCAAAACTTTTTAATCTTACCCGATGTTATAAATACAGAAAATCGTTTCATGATGTTAGGTTAGTTAGAAAGTATTATGGAAAACACAAAGGCGTCAATCCGTGAGGACAGACGCCTTAACTATTTTATACCGTATGCTATAAACCTTCATAGCGAATACAGGGTTTTATTTAAGAGGATTAAAATGTCTTCTATATATTATTTATGAAAATTGTAGTGTTAGATGGTTACGGGATGAATCCCGGAGATCTCTCATGGGACGCACTTAAGAAGTTGGGTGAGGTGACAGTTTATGACCGTACAGCTCCCTCGGAAGTTATGCAACGTGCCGCAGGCGCAGAGATACTGCTCACCAACAAAACGGTACTTGACCGACAGATTATTGAACAACTTCCAGAGTTAAAATATATTGGTGTTCTTGCCACGGGTTATAACGTGGTAGACACTGAAGCTGCACGAGAGAAGGGTGTGGTAGTCACCAATATTCCTTCCTATAGTACTGCTTCAGTTGCACAGATGGTGTTTTCGCTCCTGCTTGCCATCACTAACAATGTGGCACACTACACGTCTGACAATCGTGTTGGACGTTGGAGTCGAAATGCTGACTTCTGTTATTGGGACGCACCATTGACTGAGCTTGCCGGAAAGACTTTCGGTATCGTAGGCTTTGGTCACATCGGTAGTAAGGTGGCTGGAATAGCTCTTGCACTCGGTATGAAGGTTATGGCTCTGACATCTAAAGCTGCTGACGCACTGCCTACGGGAGTGAAGAAAGCAGAGAATCTGGACCAACTTCTGAGTGAAAGCGATGTACTCTCACTGCATTGTCCTCTTACGGATTCAACCAAACATCTTATCAATGCCACCACTTTATCAAAGATGAAACCATCAGCTATATTGATAAATACCGGACGTGGGCCACTTGTTGACGAGAGCGCACTTGCTGATGCTCTAAATAGAGGCACTCTGCGTGGTGCAGGTGTAGACGTTCTATCATGTGAACCTCCCAAAATTGACAATCCGCTTCTTTATGCCCGGAATTGCTACACAACTCCCCATCTTGGCTGGGCTACCGTCGAAGCCCGTCAACGTCTTATGGATATAGCTGTGGCTAATGTAGCCAATTTCATCGAAGGTACACCTACAAACGTAGTAAATTAAGGCATTAATTCTTAAGACTACTTACTGAGGAAATAAATTTTTAAATATGTCAAAATCAATTTTACGAAGTGTTTTATCAGCACTTTCGATTATTTTAGGAACATTTTTTATGAAAGCACAGACATCGTATATCTTTCTCGCTCCAGGTGTCGAGGAAGTTGAAGCAACCGCAACAGTAGATGCGCTCCGTAGAGCAAATATTCCGGTTACGACAGTAGCCGTATCAGATAATCTTCAGATAAAAGGAGCAACTGACCAAATACTTGTGGCCGATTCTCTAATATCGGAGGTCAACACTGATGATGCTGATTGGTTAATTATTCCTGGTGGAGATCCCGGAGCACAAAATCTGTTTGCCAACAGTGAGGTAAAAGAAAAAATACTGGCACATTATCAGAAAAACGGACGTATCGCCTCAATTTGTGCCGGACCGGCAGTAGTCCTTGCACCGCTTGGAGTGCTTAAAGGAAAAAAAGCCACTTGTTATCCCGGACTTGGTGAGGCTATCAATGCCAACGGTGGTGAATACGTAAAACAGACTGTTGTAATACAACCAAATCTGATAACTTCTGAAGGCCCAGGCACCACTTTGCCCTTCGCCATAGAGATTATTCGTGCTACAAAAGGCGATAAAGCCGCTGAAGCAGTAGCTTCAGGTATGCTTGTAAACGAATGATTAATTCAAAAGCATAAATTCTTAACTCAATCATAAAACTTTTTAATCTCTTCTGATGTTATAAAGACAGAAAACAGATTGATAGGACAGTCAACAGTTTTCTTCGTTTCATGATGTTAGGTTAGTTAGAAAGTATTATGGAAAACACAGAGGCGTCAATCCGTGAGGACAGACGCCTTAACTATTTTTATATAAGCAGCTATTTGAGTAAGAATAATGCATTTAAGATTAACCATCAAACAAGAGGTTAAAATATTAATCGTTCGGAGTGCGTTATATTCTGTATGAAGGTCTTTTCCCCATTACACCGCCAAAGCCATAGAGGTTATGTGACACGACTGCGTACATTAATGTATGCGGTCCTTGCCGTGTTATGTGTATGTGCCGCATCATGCAGCACTAAGAAGAACACACCAGCCTCACGTAACTGGCAAGCGTTTACGACACGTTATAATGTGTACTTTAACGGTTCAGAACATTATAAAGACCAGTTGGCAAGTATGGAGAAGGGATATGCTGACGATTACACGCGCATGTTACTTACTCACCCAGCTGAGGCACGCGGTGATGCCAAACTCCCACAGCCTTCAGGTGACTTCAAGCGTACTATCGAGAAGATGCAGAAAGCCATACAGCTCCACTCCATCAAAAAGAAGCCAGCCAAGAAATCTGGCTCTGTTAAGGAGAAAGCTTTCCGTGCACGCGAAGAATTTAACCCGTTTCTGCACAACGCTTGGCTTACAATGGGAAAAGCTCAGTTTATGAATGGCGATTTCCTTGGAGCTGCTTCAACGTTCTTCTACATTGCAAAGCATTTTACATGGCTACCAGAGGTAGTGACTGAAGCTCGTCTGTGGCAAGCTCGCTCTTACTGTGCAATGGATTGGACTTATGAGGCTGAGAATATACTGCATCTTGTCAAACCTAAGGATTTGACAAATAAAACTCTCTCTCGCCTTTACGATATAACCCAAGCCGACTATCTGATACGTATGGAACAGTGGCAAGCTGCTGTACCTTATCTCACGCGTGCGGCACAGGCTGCTTCGGGAGCCCAGAAAAATCGTCTGTGGTTTTTGCTCGGACAAGTTTATACTCAGCTTGGCCAGAAGCAGAACGCATATATGGCTTACAAAAAGGCCGGTTCTGGAGCTTCAACTGATTACCGTACCAAATTTAATGCCCGTATCAAGCGTAGTGAGGTATTCACTGGCACGAATATACGTACGGAAGTCAACGCACTCAAAGCTATGACTCGTTACGAACGTAACAAGGAATTTTTAGACCAGATATACTACGCTATCGGCAACCTATACATGTCACGTGGTGATACTGCGCAAGCCAAAGAGAACTATGCTCTCGCAGTTGAAAAGTCGACTCGTGACGGTATAGACAAGGCGCTCGCACAGTTAGCTCTCGGCACGATTTACTTTGACGAGGGTGACTATGTAAAAGCACAACCTTGTTATTCGGAAGCAGTACCGAGATTATCAGATAATTTTCCTGACTACAAGTTAATTAGGCGTCGCAGCGAAGTGCTTGACGAGTTAGCGGTCTATGCCGGTAATGTCGAGCTCCAAGATTCGCTTCTACGTCTGGCAGCCATGACTCCTGAGGAACAACGTGAGGCGTGTCAAAGACTGGTGGACGAGCTCATAAAACGTGAAAAAGAGGAAGCCGATGCAGCTGCACGTGAAGAATTCATGTCCAAACAGCAAGGACAGAATTCGCCTATGGACCAGAACACACCGACGCAGGGCTTCCAAATGAATGCCGATAAATCATGGTATTTCTACAATGAGATGACCAAAAGCGCCGGCAAGACAGAGTTCCAGCGTAGATGGGGTGCCCGTAAACTCGAAGATGACTGGCGACGTCGTAATAAAACAAGTTTCTCGTTTGACGAACCAGAAGCTGAGTCTACAGAGAGAAACGATTCTACGGGTGCTGCTCCTGTCGATTCCGTAGCTATGGATAAGGCTAATGACCCGCATAATGTAGAATACTATCTGAAACAGATACCCTCGACACCTGAGGAAATACAGACAGCAAATACTGTCATTGAGGAGGGTCTATACAACTTGGGTATTATCCTTAAGGATAAACTCGAAGATTTCCCTGCCGCACGCCATGAATTTATGAAACTTGAACGCCGGTATCCTGACAACGAGTATCGTCTCGATGTCTATTACAATATGTATCTGATGGCTGTTCGCTCAAATGATAGCGCACAGGCTGAGATATGGAGGCAGAAGATACTGACTGAATTCCCTGATTCTCCCTACGGACGTGCAATGACTGACCCACAATACTTCGAGCATTTGCGTGACATGTATGTCCGTCAGGAAAACATGTACAGCGAAGCGTACGAAGCGTATCTGGATAATAACAACAGTACGGTACATGCCCTCACGGAAGAAATGGAAACAGATTATCCATTGTCACCGATATTACCGAAGTTTGTCTTTATAGATGCACTTTCGTATCTTACTGAGGAGCACTACGATGAGTTTAAGGAACGTCTCACCTATCTGCTCCAGAAATGGCCTGATACGGATATGACTGATATGGCAGGAGCCATAGTCAAAGGCTTGAATGCCGGTCGTAAGCCTCACGCTGGTGTAGCTAACTCGCGCGGTATGCTGTGGGAGACACGACTTAGTGACACAGGTGAAACAGGCAGTGACGGACAGCCGGCTAACTTCGAACGTGACCCTAACAAGCCGCAGTATCTTGTATTGGCCTTCCCACGTGACTCGGTCAACGCAAATCAGGTACTCTTTGATGTGGCACGATTCAACTTCTCGTCATTCCGTGTAAAGGACTTTGACCTCGAACCAATGAGCTTCGGCAATATCGGTCTGCTTATTGTCAAGGGCTTTGCCAATGTACGCGAACTCGAATATTACCGTGACATAATGGCTCGTTCCAACCTTAACTTGCCCAGTGCCGTACGTCCAATCATGATAAGCAAAGCCAACTTCGAGCTATTATTACGTGAAGGACGCTCATTTGATGATTACTTCCGCTTCCAGGCCGAAGAAGCTGTACGTGCTAAAGAAGAGGAAGTGTTAGGTTCTGACCAACCGGAAGAAGACGAGGTATCAGGCGCAGCGGACTTACCTGAGGAAGAGAATAAAACTGAAGAATCTAATAATTCTGAGGAATCCAAGGAAGCAGTTGAGGCCGATGATTCTGATAAGTCAGATAAGGTTGAGGAATCAAATACCTCTGAGGAATCTGAGGGAACGGATAATCCTGACAATTCTAATGAGAATGAGGAGATAGAACAAGAGTCGAATACAACTGAAGAGTCAGACCCTTCAATCTCCCAACCGGAATCCTAATTACCAACTTAATTTAATCCAAAATTATGGAAAAAATACTCTGGGCCGATGACGAAATCGACCTGCTGAAACCACATATACTGTTTCTCAAAGCCAAAGGTTATGAGGTCACGACTGTATCAAACGGCCGTGATGCTCTTGATGCGCTCGACCACGAAAGTTTCAATCTTATTCTCCTTGATGAGAATATGCCTGGTCTTTCCGGCCTCGAAACGCTTACCCGTATCAATCAGGCCCATCCTGAGGTACCGGTCATAATGATAACCAAAAGCGAGGAGGAAAATATCATGAATCAGGCTATAGGTAATCAGATAGCTGATTATCTTATCAAGCCTGTTAATCCGAGCCAGATATTACTATCAATAAAGAAGAACCTGCATAGTAGTGAACTTGTAGCCGCACAAGCCACAAGCGATTATCAGCAAGAGTTCCAGAAAATATCTTCACTTATCAATATGGCGGCCTCAGTAGAGGATTGGATGGAAGTCTATCGTCAGTTAGTACGTTGGGAACTGAAGTTAGCTGATACCGATACTGCCATGGGTGAGATGCTCCTAATGCAGAAACGTGATGCCAATTCCAATTTCTGCAAATTTGTCAAACGCAATTATGAAGATTGGGTGACATCGGAAGAGCATCCTTTGATGAGTAACGAAATATTCCGTCGTCGTGTCTTCCCACTGCTTGACCAAGGGGAAAAAGTATGCTTTATCCTTATAGACAATTTCCGTCTTGACCAATGGCGTGTGGTGCAGCCACTTATAAGCGAGTATTTCAATGTCAGCGAAGAACTCTACACTACCATTCTGCCTACCTCCACACAGTATGCGCGTAACGCTATATTCGCAGGTCTGATGCCCTTGCAGATAGCCACTATGTATCCTAAACTGTGGGTAGAAGAAGACGAGGACGAAGGACTCAACATACACGAGAGCGAACTGATTCAGACCCAACTCGACCGTTTCCGTCGTAAAGAGAAATTCTCTTATCATAAACTTAACGACTCATCAGGCGGTGAACGATTTATACAGAAACTCAATGAAATAAAAGATTTACCTCTGAATGTGGTAGTTATGAATTTCATTGATATGCTCTCACACGCCAGAACTGAGTCAAAAATGATACGTGAGTTAGCTAACAGTGATGCAGCTTACCGTTCGCTGACCGAATCATGGTTCCGTCATTCGTCGGCTACTGACATTTTCCGCCGTCTGGCTGAACTTGGCTATAAAGTCATTGTCACTACTGACCATGGTACCATACGTGTCGATACTCCTATAAAAGTAGTAGGTGACCGTAATACCACTACAAATCTGCGCTATAAAGTAGGCAAGAACCTTAACTACAATCCGCGTCAGGTCTACGAAATGCACAATCCAAAGAAATTCGGTCTACCGGCCCCTAATCTGTCAAGCACATACATTTATGCCTGCAATGACGATTTCTTCTCATATCCTAATAATTATAATTATTACGTGCAGTATTATACCGGTACTTTCCAACATGGTGGCATATCGCTACAGGAAATGCTGGTACCTCTTGTAACCCTCACGCCAAAACGATAAAACATAACCTCAACATTGTCTTATGGCTTCAATACAAAGTTTCTTACCTTTTGTCCTGTTCGGTGCCTTGTGTTTAGGTGCTGCAGCAGTACCTCCGCATGATACAGAGCGACGTACGGAAGCACTGCGCGAACTCCAGCTACGTGCTGACAGCGGTGATGGAGAAGCTTTGTACCGTATGGCCTATCTTACAGAACTGGGTTACGACAGTATAGCACCTGACAGTGTCGCTGCAACAGAATTGTATTTACGCTCGGCTGAAACAGGTTATGTACCAGCTCAGAGCTATGCTGGATTTCTACTCTATCGTAGTCTTAATCCAGAAAATCGTGAACGTGGGCTGACACTTATGCGAGCAGCTGCTGATAACGGTGACGCTAAAGCTGCTAATAATTTAGGTTATCTTCTTGCTTATCCTACTGATAGTACTGTAACGCCTTCATATCGCGAGGCTCAATACTGGCTCGGACGTGCAGCAGCCGAAGGACTGCCTACAGCACAGGCACAATTGGCTGACTTGTTGAAAGCTGGTCTCGGTTCGGCTCCTGACACTGCACGCGCCGAGGCACTGTACACAGTCGCTATTGAAGGAGGTGTGAGTGACGCACAGTTGAAACTGTTATCTCTCAAAATGCCTGAATGGAAACAACTTCCTTCAGATACACTGATGAATCTCGGACGTCGATTTTATACACATCGTGCGCCAGTTGTAGGAGTTGAGATATTCGACATCGTAGCTACACGCGATTCACTTGCTGAAGCTCTTGCACTACTTGGAGATGCATACAGTCGTGCCCAAGGTGTAAGTTATGACCACGAACAGTCAATACATTACTTTCTGACAGCCGCCTTACGAGGTAATGCGGCAGCGCAGTTTGTAATAGCTGAACTTCTCGACATTTTTCCCGACAGTCTTGAAGGACGTTCGGAACTTCCCACAGATGCATCGGCAGCCATACATACCGCCGAGTACTGGTATGACCTTGCTGCACAAGCAGGCATAACCGACGCCACGACAGCCACCCGTTCGTTACTTAATCCGAAACATAAAGATTCCTTAGTTTTTTAATGAACTGAACAGGCTCATAAGGCGTATATATTATAAAAATATAAATTACATTTACGGTTATGAAAAGTACACAGAATTTCTCGCAACAAGCGCAGGCACTGTTCTCACAAGCAAAACAGGCATTGGCTAACGATATGGAAGCTCGTAATATAGGAGCTATACTTTGGAATAATGCAACTGCAGGTTTCCACTATATTCCCGCAGTAGTAGTACGCAATGGAGACAAGGCCAAAGTGGTACGTATCATGGGTCTCTACCGTTATAACGGTGAGGTTTATCTTATCGAAGAGGATAAGTCAGGAGTAGACATCAACAATTTCTATGATAAGGATACCGAAGTGCCTCCAGTAGTAGTAACTCTTACTGAAAGTGTAGCTGAAGGTGACCTTGGTGACCCTACCAAACATCCGGGCTTCACTACTCAGGGTTCACTCGAAGAGTGGACAGCTATTACAGACTGCTACTTTGAAGCCTTAAACGAGGAACCGGAAGATTAAGTGATAACATTCATACAATGATAAAGCCTCAGAGCAATTGCTCTGAGGCTTTATCATTGTATGAATGTTATCAAGTGAGATGAAAGAGGCTCAACATCCACATTGACATGGCGACGTAAATAAGTAAGCCTACAACGTCGTTGGTAATCTGTATGAAAGGCCCGGTTGCAAGAGCTGGGTTGACTTTGAGACGTTCAAGAGTCAGTGGCACAAGAGTACCAAACACAGTAGCGAATATAACCACACAGAACAGTGAACCACCTACAGCCAACGCCACGCCGTACTTATCCGGTAACGGCTGAGTAAGCATAATATAACCTAAGACCACGGAAGATATGACGACAGCATTCATAAGAGCTATTATCACTTCTCGTCCTATCTGTTTCCAGGCATTGCGTATGTCGAGACTACCGTTGGCAAGACCCTGTACCACTATAGCCGAGGCCTGCACACCGACATTACCACCGGTACCACCGATAAGAGGTATAAAGATAGCCAAGGCCGTCACAGCGGCTATCTGAGCTTCGAAACCACTCAGGATTATAGAATTGACAATACCACCTATAATACCTATCAGCAGCCAAGGAATACGGGCTTTAGTCTGGGCGAAAACAGAGTCATCGGCATCAACGTCTGAAGATATACCGGCAGCCAACTGATAGTCACGTTCGCT
>CAYNUE010000061.1:0-20677 GCA_964400325.1 uncultured Sangeribacter sp.
CACCGATGGGAGTTGCGACTTACAAGACTGCTGATGAACTTCCTCTCGAAGTAAGAAATGCACTTCCAACCCCGGACGATCTAAAGAAACTTTTATAAAGAATATAAATATCGATTGCGAAAGCGGCTCTTATGAGTCGCTTTTTTGTGTCTTTTCCCCTCCTTTTATCCTTACTGGAATGAAAGTCGGCTTTGTTGGCGAAGAATGTTCGCAAACATTTCGCAAACATTCTTCGGTAAACTTCCGCAAACTCCGTTAACTTTCGGTATCGGAAGGCTTTTTTAAGGCTGCTTATGGACTTAAAATAAGAATAGACACGTTGAATTTCAGTATAAACCAACTCCGAGTTATTGACCTTGAAGTTTTCCTATAACTTGCCTGCCTAGCTGAAAATGCGTACCTTTGTCCAAAAATATTGACATCAATGAATAAATTACTATTTTTCATACTAAGTTTGATTATATCAACTACTACAACATACGCAAGCGACTCTTTCTCCAATTATAGAGGCGTGTGGGCAAACAATGATGCAGAAGCTGTCATAACGGACTCTGTCTGCATTTATTTCGCAAAAGTGGATAGTACCCTGCAAGCAACTCTTGAGATACCCTCATTGGGACTGACCCATCAGACGACGTTTGATCGAAGTGGGAGTGTATCATCTTTGAACGCATCATCTCCTCTTGAAATAGTAAGGGATGGCGATGAAATAAAAATCAATGGGTGTCTACTTAAAAAAGTAGAGAAGATAGAAATTGTTGCTCCTTATGATATGATGGAGTGCAAAAACAAGTTGGATATTGGTAAATGCCTTCAGCAATGGAGACTTGGTGTTAAATATGGTGTTCAAGGTGATATGCCGTATTGCGAAGTCAATACAAATAGACATATGTTTGTCTATATGCTTAATCCCAGTATGGTCTACATAAGAGCGGCGGCGACACGTAATAATAATGCCGGCACTTTGTTTTTTCAAAACATTCGTATGATGAAAAACCAAAACACCGGTGAATATACTATGGCTATCGACCCTAACAACTTGAACATTGCCAAAAATGACTTGGAAATAGACAATTCTAAATTCAATCCTAATGCTTGTACTTTTAGTCCGGATGGCGGAATTTATTGGTCTGTAATTTCTCACACACCAAATCAAATTTTACTGAATGGATGTGGCGAAATATATCATATAGAGAGACCGGAACTTAATACCCCACTTGACGAGTGGATTAAATACGAACCATACAACGGCAAAGCTGAATTTAGCGTAGATAGAATGATACAAACATTCAAATAAACGTCTATTCGCAACCGTCATATTCCCCGTCAAGATGCTACCACTTCAAAAAGTAGATGGTTGTTTCAGATAATTCGGAGTAACACTCCGAAAAATTTGGAGTAACACTCCGAATATTTCAATTAGATAAAAAAGAGAGGATTATGTCCTCTCTTTAGCGGAGTGACCGAGATTCGAACTCGGGATACGCTTTTGGCGTATACACGCTTTCCAGGCGTGCCTCTTCAGCCACTCGAGCACCACTCCGTGAATTTGATTATGTTTTGTGGCGCGAAGTTAGTAATTTTTTTTCAGATGACAATAAAGTGGTATGATTTTTTTGTTAGGTGCCAGTTGGGGCTATTAGCTATGCAGCACGGGGTATAGTTGAAGCCATAGGCAATGGGTAGACAAGGGGTAGGCAATAGGTAGGCAATAGGTAGACTGATTGAGTGGGTAACACTTACGAGGCTTACTCTGTACATTTAAGGTTTGAAGAAGTTGGAATATTGACAGTTAGTAAACCGCCAGGATGTGGAGTGGGGGATTTTGGAGTGAATATTGGGCATTTTAAATAATTTTAGTAATTTTGCGTATAATTTCGGAGTGTGTCGAGCTTGTGTGTAGCAGATAGCTTCGAATCATATTGCTGTTTGTGATATTGGCATTAATCAGATGCTGTTATGAAAAAATTATTACTGTATGGTGCTGTGGCGATAGCGGTCGTGAGCATGAGTTGCAGCGGTGGCCGCAGTAATGCGGAACAGCTACCGGTCAATTTTAGTGCGATGTCTGACGCGGAACGTATGGCGTATATGATGGAACATGTGAGTCCGGATTCGGTAGCACGGTTTATTTGTGATGCGTCACTTGGCAGGGCCGGAGATATGCATATTGATACTCTGGCTACAGCTACGCTTTATGTGTATGAGCATTATCGCGATTCAGCTCTGGTGGCTTTCAGTCAGGAGTACGAGAGTTATTCACAAAGTCTGCCTGTAGCTGACAAGATGCGTCTGTACAGTATGGCCGGTCTTGAAGATCCTATGGGCCTGGGCTATCAATTAGGTTTGGAGTATGTCTCACAGATACGTGAACGCCAGATGAGTGTAGCTCAGGTAGATGAAGAACTTGCAGCTTTGCGTCAGGCTTGCGGTGAGGATACTCTTACTTACCAGCGTTTTTTGAAAGGATTTCAGACCGTGCTGCGTATTGATCATGGCAAGGATCTTCCGGAAGAAATTTACAATCGCTTTGCTGACTGACCGGGTATCATACCCCTTACTAATGACGACGTAATTGTGTTCCGCCCATAGCGGACAAATACAACAACATATCTTACTAACACTATGATGACTACATCTGAGTATACATCTGAGGTAGAAAAAGTGATTAAAGACCTCGCTTTGGGTCACCGTACTCCCGAAGCACTGTACCAACCTATAGAATATGCGCTCTCGGCAGGAGGCAAGCGTCTGCGTCCTGTTCTGACACTGATGGCATGTCAGGCTTTTGGGGGAGGTTATGTGCCCGCACTTAAAGCGGCTGCAGGTATCGAGATGTTCCATAACTTCACATTGTTACATGATGATGTTATGGATAAGTCTGATACACGTCGCGGACGTGCTTCAGTTTACGCGCGGTTTGGTACGGATACTGCCATACTGTCGGGCGACACTATGCTTACGTTGGCAACCCAGCTTATAAGTGAGGTGCCTGATGAGCAGCTGCGTAGTGTGCTTGATGTGTTTAATGCTATGGCTATTGAGGTTTATGAAGGCCAGCAACTTGATCTTAGTTTCGAGCATCGTGCCGACATAACCCTTGATGAATATATTAAAATGATAAGTCAGAAGACCGGTGCATTGTTAGGTGCCTCATTGAAGATAGGAGCCATTATCGGTGGTGCATCTGAACGAGACGCTGATTATATGTATCAGTTCGGTATGATGCTTGGATTAGCTTTCCAGATACAAGATGATTGGCTCGATACATTTGGCGAAGCATCTACTTTTGGTAAACCTATAGGTGGTGACATCGCCAATTGCAAGAAGACTTATCTGTACGTGACAGCCATGAACCGCGGTGGTAATGACTCACAGTTGTTTGCTACAGCTATGGCTTTGGAGCAACCTGAACTGCGTGTCAAGACAGTGACACGTCTGTTGGAAAAAATGGGTATATCCGAAGAGTGTCGTAAGGCTGTAGCTTCATATTCAAGTAAGGCACTGAGTGCCCTCAAACACACCACTCTCAACGACGAGGCTAAAGATGCACTGCGCAAAGTGGCTGAAAAACTTATAGGCCGTAAGAAATGATAGATACCCACACTCACCTGTACAGCCGACAGTATGGCGGTGATGCAGCCGGAGCTGTGGAACGTGCGCTGGCTGCTGGTGTAAAATATATGGTACTTCCTAATACAGACCGGGACAGTATCGAACCATTGCTTGAATTGCATAGGCTTTATCCAGAGTCTACAGCAGTAGCTATGGGCTTACATCCTACCGACATCACCGATGCGTGGCTTGAGGACCTTAAGGAAATTGAGCATCGTCTTGACACTGAAAAATGTGTAGCTGTAGGTGAGGTCGGTATGGATCTGTATCATGACCGTAGCCGTCGTGAGGAACAACGTGAGGTCTTTGCACGACAGCTACGTATGGCTATAGAACGCGATTTGCCTGTCATCATACACTGTCGTGAAGCACTGGACGATACGCTTGAAGTACTGAACATGGTCAAAGCCGAAGGTCGTGGACTTCCAGCGTTAGTGTTCCATAGTTTTACTGGAAATACAGATGATGTACGGCGTATACGTGAGGTGTGTGACCCAATGTTCGGTATTAATGGTGTAGTGACCTTCAAGAACTCAGTGCCGCTTCAGGAAGCGATACCAGAAATAGGATTGGAACGCATCGTGCTTGAAACTGACTCACCTTATTTGGCGCCCGTGCCGTATCGCGGCAAACGCAACGAGAGCGCCTATCTGCCTGAAGTGTGTGTAAAAGTGGCACAGCTTACAGGCAAGACCCCGGCTCAGGTCGAAGCCGTGACCGATGCCAACGCCCGATACCTGTTCGGTCTACAGACATGATACTGACATCATTAGGTGCCGTTCTCCCTATTCATCAGCCAGTCGCCATATTTTTAGCAGTGCTGGTGGTGATACTTTGCGGTCCGTTGGTGTTCCGACGACTCAAGATACCCAATGTGGTGGGTCTTATTATAGCCGGAGTGCTGATAGGACCGTACTGCTTTGATGTGCTTGAGCGTGACGCGAGTTTTCAAATATTCGGTCAGGTAGGCATATTGTATCTGATGTTTCTTGCAGCAGTTGAAATAGACATGTATCATCTGCGGCAGAATATTGGTAAAGGACTGATTTTCGGTCTGCTGACGTTCAGCTTGCCTATGGCCGCCGGTATAATGGGGGCACGGTGGGCTTTCGGCACCGGGTGGAGCACAAGTGTGCTTATAGCTTCGATGTATGCCTCACACACGCTTATCTCCTATCCGACTGTGAGTCGTCTTGGCTTGCAGAACACTAAAGGAGCTGTCATAGCAGTATGCGGCACTATAGTTGCGGTCCTGTTGGCACTGTTGGCACTTGCCGAAGTAGTGACGGTACGAGTTACGGGTGGTTTCAGTTGGAGCGATATAGTGCGGCTGTTGATTCTATCCGTTATATATGCCGTAGCGATACTCTACAGTTTTCCGTGGCTTACGCGATGGTTTTTCCGTAAATTCAACGATTCGCTGAGTCAGTTCATCTTTATACTTGCCGAGGTATGTGTGGCCTCTTTGTTGGCTCAGCTTATAGGTCTCGAAGGTATAGTTGGAGCTTTCTTTTCGGGTCTGGTACTTAATCGTTTCATACCCTCACGTTCAGTACTGCTTAACCGCATACAATTCGTAGGTAATGCTATCTTCATACCTTATTTTCTGATAGGTGTGGGCATGCTCATCAATGTGCATGTCATATTTCAAGGTTGGGGAGTAGGCTGGGTAGCACTCAATATGACCTGTGTAGCTCTTATAGCAAAGTGGGTAGCTGCTTATATTGGGTCGCATCTGTTTAAACTCTCGTCTACCGAACGTGGACTTATGTTTGGCCTGACTTCCGGTAAGGCTGCTGCCACGATAGCCGCTACGATGATAGGTTATCAGTATGGTTTGCTAAACGAAGACATCATGAACGGCGCAGTGGTTATGATACTTGCCTGCTGTCTGGTATCGTCGGTTGTGACAGAAAGGGTAGCATTGAAGCTGCGCATACGTCTAACAGAAAGCGAACTACATCAGGAGAATATAGCTGAGGTGACGCATTATGCCCGACAATTGGTAGCGGTTGCCAATCCTTTGACTGCTGCGAATCTTATGAAATTCGCTATGCTGATGAGGTATCGTGATAACAAGCATCCTATAACGGTCTTGTATGTACGGCGTAGTGATAATGCTCTCTCAGTGGCTAACGGTCGTCGAGCTTTGCATACTGCTGTAGAAACGGCTACGGCGATAGACTTGGGTGTAAAGGATATAGAACGGTTCGACTTCAACGTCGTGGCCGGTGTCATCAATGCAGTGGGAGAAAATAACTGCACAGATATTATACTTGGTCTACATCATCGTTCCACAATAGTTGATACCTTCTACGGGCAGTTGATAGAACAGCTGGTGGCAGGTACTCACAAGATGATATTCATTGTGCGATGTTATATACCCGTTGACACCATACGTCGTCTATTGGTTGTGGCTCCGCGTAATGCTGAATATGAGCGCGGATTTCAGATATGGGTGGAAAGAGTAGCTAATCTGGCATCTCAATTAGGTTGTCGGGTAGTGTTCTTGGCTTATCGGTCTACTGTTGAATATATACGTCGTATCGTAGCTGAGCAGGCGTACGAAATTCGGGCTGAGATGATGCCTATGGATACGTGGGAGGATTTCATACTTTATTCACCTAATATTGACTCCGATGATTTGCTTATGGTTATCAATGCCCGGCGTGGTTCACCATCATGGTCAGGCGACCTTGACGGACTTCCGTCTTTCCTAAGTCGGAATTTCAAAAGTCAGAACCTGGTGGTGATATATCCGGAACAATTCGGCGGAAACGCTGCAGCCCAATGATATAACAGGATATGGGGGAGGCTAAGAAGTGAAAAACAGAACAAAACAATATACAAAACAGCTTTATGAAGATATTAACTTTGGTGTGGCGTTGTACGGGATTCGTCATGATGGTGGCGGTCTTGGCACTGCTATGCATGTGCGGACGTAAAGATAGCGCTACCGCAGATAAGATTAGCGGAGATACGGCTGTGATTAAGAGTGAAGTTGATAAGACAGTTAACGAAAAAAGTGGCTCTGGACTTCCTATTCTGACAGCAGATAGTCTTGGCACTGTGCGTATCGGCATGACTATTGATTCACTACCGCCAGTATGTGAGGCTTTTTATGATAGTATAGGACGTATAAGTGAGTCAGAGTATGCTGAATATGTATTCAGCCGGCGTGGTGAGCCGATGTTTGCAGTGCTGGATTTCGGGAGCGGTAGAGTAGACCTTATAACTCTCCTGTCGCCTGAAATAGGTGTAGTGGCCGGTACGACTGAGTTGCATATAGGCGATAACTTTCACCGTCTGCTCTCACAACGTGCTACTCAGGCTGAATGGGCCGGTTATGATGCTGTAGGACGTTGGACATGGACCAATGGTGGTGTGTGGTATATGCCTGATGAGAATTTAGGTAACAGTGTGGCAGCACAGAAACTACTGAAACATCTCTACGACAGTATGGCGGCCCCTGACCCTGAAGATTTCCCGGAACACGTTACAATAGGATACATAGGTACTGGTTTACCTTTCTGATACATGGCTTATATAGATTTATCAACATATCTACAGAGTTTCCATGACTCTATCTTCTCCTTGGAGGTCAACACGACCAATGCTATGTTCAGGCTTCTGCTTAGCATGGTACTTGGTGTGGCCGTAGGCGCCGAGCGCAAACGGAAAGGACAGATAGCCGGCATAAGGACTTTTGCTCTTATTTCGATGGGTGCATGTTTGGCTATGCTGCTGAGTATATATGTGCCACAGGAATATATGGGACTTAAGAACGGTGACCCTGGACGAATAGCAGCTCAGGTTATAACCGGTATAGGTTTCATAGGCGGTGGCGCAATGATTCAGAACAAGGGTGCCGTACGTGGTCTTACCACGGCTGCCGGTATCTGGATGACGGCCATAATAGGTATGGCTGTCGGTATCGGTATGTACACCTGTGCTATAGGCTCGACAGTACTGATATTGATAATATTAGTGCTTTTCGAGATGTATGAGCGCTGGCGTCATGTGGGTCAGGAGACAAAAGTTATCAACATAACAGTATGCGGTATAGTGTCAGATCTTGCACCGTATAAACGTCTATTTCGTGAGAAGCGCGTGCATCTTTCTACCTTCTATATAGAGTATGATTATGCCAAAGGACTCACCGATATAAGTTTCTTGGTATTAGTGCATCTGCGTAGCGATATGTTACCTCTTCTTAATGAGATAGGGCGTATTGGAGACACTAAGAAATTAAGTCTGTCAAGCCAGATGGATATATAAAAGCAAACAAGCAATACATTCAGATATAATAAATGGACAAACAAGCCCCTAAGACAGACAGCCGCGCACGTGCTGCGGTTCTGACGTCCCTGGCAGTGGCACCGTGGTGTGCTGCTTTGCCTCAAGAGACCATACAGACAGCCGTCTACAGTGAGATGCCCGACAAACCGGGAGGCGGAAACAGTGAGGAAGACCATACCAATGGTTTGCTTGCCGACCTTGCATGGGTGCTGCTGTTAGGCGCCATAGTCACTTTGCTTTTCAAGAAGCTTAAGCAACCCGTGGTACTGGGATATATATTGGCAGGGTTCCTTGCAAGCCCTAAATTCGTGTATATCCCCTCCATATCTAATCTTGCCAATATAGAATTCTGGGCTGACCTCGGTATCGTTGTGCTGATGTTTACTTTAGGTCTGGAGTTTAGTTTCAAGAAGTTGGTTAATTCTGGTTCCTCAGCGGTTGTGACAGCTCTGATTATAATTACCGGTATGACATTTGCCGGTTTTGGAGTAGGTGTGCTGCTGCATCTTAACACTATCAACTGTATCTTTCTCGGTGGCATGATATCTATGTCATCGACAACTATAATTCTTAAGACCCTAACCGATTTAGGTATGAGGCAACGACGGTTTGCTTCATTGGTGTTAGCGGTCCTAATTATTGAAGACCTTTTCGCAGTGCTGATGTTGGTACTGTTGTCATCACTTGCCGTAGGTAGTGTTGAAGGCAGCGAACTTATAATGTCAGTAGCTAAATTAGTGTTCTTCCTGATACTCTGGTTTATTGTTGGCGTATATGTACTACCTTCGTTCCTCAATAGAGTAAAACCCTATCTGAACGATGAAACCATGCTGATTGTAGCCATGGCTCTATGTTTCTCAATGGCCATACTGTCAGTGATATGTGGTTTTTCACTTGAATTGGGTGCTTTCATCATGGGTTCGATACTTGCTGGCACCAATGCTGCTGAGAAGATGGAACACGTGGTACAACCGGTCAAGAATCTTTTCGGAGCCGTGTTCTTCATCTCGGTAGGTATGATGGTTGACCCTGGCGTGTTAGCTACATATTGGAGCGAGATATTGCTTCTGGCTGTCGTAGTTATAGTGGGCATGATATTCTTTGGCACTTTGGGTATGCTCGTGACCGGCCAGACACTTAAGGTGGCTATTGAGAGTGGTTTTACGCTGACTCAGGTAGGTGAGTTCTCTTTCATTATCGCTTCATTAGGTATGAGCCTTGGTGTACTCGAAGCCTCACTTTATCCTATCATTGTAGCTGTGTCAGTAATCACGATTTTCACGACACCGTATTTTGTAAAAATGTCAGGTCCTGCTGCTGCCTTGGCTGAGAAACACATGCCTGGCTGGTTGGCTTCGATAATAGACCGTTATTCACAACAGACTTCTGATACAAGTGCCACACGCCGCCTGTGGATTGATGTATTGAAGCGCTATTTATGGCGCATGGTTCTTTATACCGTCCTACTGTTAGCCATAATCCTCATCTCTGAACAGACACTATTTCCCTTGCTTGAAGGCTTGTTTGCACGTTGGGGACATTTTACTGCTACAGTCCTGACACTGCTGGCTATGTCACCCTTCCTTGTGGCTTTAGCTTTCACCAGTATCAAACCTGATGACCAGATGAAACTACACTCAACGGCTTCGTTCTATGATGTGCCTCTGGTAGCGATGCGTATAATACGTTATTTGGTAGCACTATTTTTCATAGTGTACTTTATCAGCTATGCGTATAACAGTCTTATAGGTTGGGGAGTAGGTGTAGTATGTTTCTTGATTATAATCCTCTTTGCTTCAAGACAGTTGACCCAACGTTATGCAAAGATGGAGGAAAAATTTCTACATAATCTCAATATTCGTGAAGATACACGTCTTGGCCGAAACAATAATCTTATTGATGATATGCATCAGGCTTATATCGAAGTTGGGCCGTATACTCCCTTTGTGGGAGACAAGGTCAAGGATGCAGGTTTACGTCGAGACTATGGAGTAAGCATAAGCAGTATACAACGTGGTGATATGCTTTTGCCGCTGCCATCGGTAGAAGCACGTATTTTCCCCGGAGATATACTGGGAGTGATAGGTACTGATGACCAGATAAAACATCTGAACGATGACATGCAGAAAGCAGAGGAGGCCATGCGTAGTCTGGCCGTCACTCAACCGGAATGTAAGCTTCAGAGCATACGTCTCACTGAAAATTCTCCGATAATAGGTAAACCTCTTTCTCAGACCAACATACGTGGAGATTACTACAGTATGATAGTAAAGGTAAGACGTGGGGAAGAATATGTTAATCCTGCTCCCGACACAATACTGCAGGCTGGTGATGTGGTGTGGGTAGTAGGTGACCCTAAGCAATTCGAGCACATGAGATAAGTACTCTTAGAAATTCTAAGAAACTGGTGGTGTAGTATCACTGTCATTGCCGTCGGTGTCTTCATTGGCATCGGCGGCAATGGCATCTATGGTGCCTCCGTTACGTTGTACCACATAAATGTCATAGTAGGATAGGAACAGTGTTGTCAAGGGCAAGGCTATAATCAGTCCGATGAAACCTAACAACGTGCCCCATATCGAGAGAGATAGCAATATTACAGCTGGATTCAGACCCATAGCTTTACCCATGATTTTTGGTGTCAGAAAGAGGTCTTGGATACATTGAACCACTAAATAGACAGCCATGCTCTCCCAGAATATTATCCAGAAGTCACCGCCTGTACTGACCGTACTGACTATACAGAGTAAGGCTGTTATTGGCAACGAGATAAGTTGCAGGTAGGGCACCATATTGAGTAGGCCTATAAAGAGGCCGAGCACTACTCCCATAGGTAGGCCTATAATAAGGAAACCGATGGCAAACAGAACACCTACAGTAAAAGCTATTACAAACTGACCGCGGAAGTAGCGATTCATAGCATTCTTTATGTCATCGAAAATACGGAACACCTTACTACGACTTCTCAACGGTACAAGCTGTCGGAAACTCAGCATCAGACGTTCGTAATCAATCATGATAAACACCAGATACAGAATCACTACCAGCCAGCTGATTACACCGAGTACGAAACCGAGACTTGTGCTCACCAGTGACCACGAGCCAGTGAGAGTCGTACGCAGAAGCTCTGTCCACTCATCGCGTGAGAGCATCTTCGATATGGCATTGAAGTCGATGTTATCTTTTATGAATTGGTGTATGTTCTGTGAGATATGAGGTATGTTAATCTGAGTGGTAGCGTAGGTACGTATCAACTCAGCCATATTTGACGCCTCGGATATAAGATAGGGTATAAAAATAAAGCAGAAGATTGCGATAGCTGCTGTAGTTTCAAGCAGCGTCAATAGTACGGGCACGAAGCGTGTCTGCATACGGGTCCAACGCATATTCCATTGGACAACAGGTTCAAGCATATAGGCTATCAGGCAGGCTACAAGAAAGGGAAGCAATACACCTTTGAGCACATCAAGTAGCCAGATTACTGCCACAGTAGCTATGACACCGAAGACGATGCGTACTACACGATCAAAGGTATAAGGACGCGATGGAGGCAGAGTTTTATTGGGCATAATGTGTGTTTAAAAAAGAGGGGTAGTGAAACGAAGTGTCAAAATTACAAAAAGCCGTAAAATAAAAATAACTATTTCAGAAAAAACTTTGTAACTTTGTAGCCGCCTGTGTCGCCCTAAGGGTGTGGGTAGATAGATATAAAAGATATATAAAATTAATAATAACAAGTGATTAGGCTATTTGATAGGCATAATTCGCGCCGTTATTTCATGGCGCTATGTCTCTTGATAGGCACTGCCTTATGCACCATAGCTCAGCAGGCTGTGCGTGATTTTGTACGTGAGAGTGGCGTACCGTCGGGTTCACTGTCTGTTTTGGTAGTGGATATTGCTACCGGTGATACCTTGGCAGCCCATAATGTCGGTACTGCTCTTATACCGGCTTCGATAATGAAAAGTATCACTACGGCTGCCTTGCTCCAACACACTGGTCCTGACTATGAGTATCATACTCGTGTGTACACAGAAGGTGATATTGACCAGAGTGGAACTCTTCATGGTAATATAGTTACTGTGGCCTCTGGCGACCCTGCGCTTAATTCGAAAATTGAACCTACTGGCACTGACATAATAGCTGAGATAGCTGAAGCTCTTATACAAGCTGGTGTTAAGTCGGTAGAGGGGAAACTGATTGTAGACGACAGTGTATGGAGCGGACCATCGGTTCCTTCAGGCTGGGCTCGTGGAGACCTCTCTCGTGATTATGGTACTGGAATACATGCTCTTAATTTCGAGAATAATACTAAAGGAAGCTCATCAGTGCCAGACCCTACGGCTATATATTTAGGTCGTTTGCGTGGCGCTCTTGAAGTACGTGGTATAAATGTACAGGGTAAGACTTTTACAGGAGGCAAACGGCGTGAGGTACTTGACCATGTATCACCACCTATAGACGAGATAATGCGTTCACTAATGATGCGTAGTGATAACATGATGGCTGAGGCTATGTTGCGTACTTACAGTAAGATGGCTGGTGGTGATGGCTCTACCGCAGACGGCGCTGCCCGCGATATGGCGTTGTGGAAACAACGTGGTATGCCAATGGCTGGAGTACGTATCGACGATGGCTCGGGTCTTTCACGTTCCAATCGTTTGACGGCTGATTTCATGGGCTCAGTACTGCGTGATATGAGTCATAATGTGTACTATGCTTCTTTCTTTCCTTTGGCAGGCCAGGAAGGAACATTGCGTAAGTTTTTATGCGATACTGAACTTGACAGCTATATAGCCATGAAGACAGGCAGTATGACCGGCATACAGTGTTTTGCAGGTTACAAACTTGATGAGGACTATGCTCCTACACATATAGTTGTAATAATGGCCAACGATATACAAGGTAACAATAGCCGTATGAAGAAAGCGGCTGCTAAAATGTTGCTTAGACTCTTTGGCTGTGCTGTACCTCCTGAAAAATAACAATATAGTCGTTTACATCTGCTTATTGTCGTTAAAACATAACCCACCAACACAGTATACACCCAATGGAAAAAGAGAAACTATCCAATTTGCTTGACTGTATATATGAACTCGAAGGGCTAGTGCATCTGGCTCTGGCTCGTGATGATAATCCAGTTGGCCTTGGCGGTCTTATAGCTGGTAAGGCCGCTGCTATAGCAGAATTTAGTGCCGAACTGACAGATACATCTGTACCTGCTCCTGTTAAACCGCTTGATTCTGAGCCTACTGCTCCTGTCGCTGCTGAACCGGATACGACGACTGAGAAATCGGAGCCAGAAGATGCAGCCGATGAGATAGTTGCTCCTGCTGAGATGCCTGTTCAGGAGGATAACCTTATTGATGAGACCGTAACAACTGTGCTCGATGATGTAGCCTCTGGTGAAGAGTATGAAGGGGAGGAAGACACATTGTACGTGGCGCCCGACGATGAAGATGAAGAAGAGGGTGAAGAGGAAGATTTAGAAGAAGAGGAAGATGACTCTACAGAATATATGCCTGAAGATGACGAAGAGGACTCTGCGGAAGATATGACTGATGAGGAGGAAAGTCTTGTATTACCTCCTATTAAAGAGGCACTCGGCTTCCGTCCTGATCCAGCCACTCTGAAACCTACGGCTCCATCGCAGCCTGTACATACGGACCCGGCGCCTCGCCGCAGTGTTAATGATGAGGCTGAAGGCACACGTCGTAGTCTCAATGATGCTACCACTCGCGGACGCTTGGTGTTTAGTCTTAATGATCGTTTCCGTTTTCGTCGCAGTCTTTTTAAGGGTGATGACGCACAATTTACAGCTGCTTTAGGTGAAGTAGCGGCACTTGAAAACTATTATGAAGCCGAGGACTATTTCTACGGTACTCTGCAATGGTCGCCTGACAATCAGGAGGTAGTGGATTTTATGCACATAATACAAAGATATTTTGAGTCATGAGCGGTCGTCTCACCATAGTGCCTACGCCGATAGGAAATCTTGAGGATATGACTCTGCGAGCCATAAGAGTGCTGCGTGAGGCAGACCTCATACTGGCTGAAGATACGCGTACCAGTGGTGTGCTGCTTAAACATTACGACATTCACACTCCGATGCGTAGTCATCATAAGTATAATGAGCATGAACAGGTAGCTGAAGTGGTGCGTCAACTTGAAGGTGGTACCAATATAGCCCTTATTTCTGATGCTGGTACTCCTGGGATTTCTGACCCTGGTTTTATGTTGAGCCGTGAATGTCGTCGTGCGGGCATAGAAGTAGAAACGCTACCTGGAGCTACAGCTTTTGTTCCTGCCCTGGTATCGTCGGGGTTGCCGTGTGACCGCTTTGTTTTTGAGGGTTTTCTGCCACTCAAGAAAGGGCGTGCTACACGTTTGGCACAGCTTGCTACAGATGAGCGCACGATAGTAATATACGAAAGTCCTAAACGCTTGGCCCGTACACTGCGTCAGTTGGCCGAAGCTTTTGGTCCCGAACGTGAGGCTGCGGTATGTCGTGAACTGTCAAAACTTCATGAAACCATACATCGTGGCACACTTGGAGAGTTGTCAGCTTATTTTGAATTGAACCAAGCGAAAGGGGAGATTGTTGTGGTAGTGAATGGAGTTTCACGTCGCGAACGTGTTTCGGATAGTGAAAATTCTGTAATATAAGAACGCAACTGTTAAAAGACTTTAGTTATGAAAAAAAATCTGCTTATCATCGGCCTTGGAGCCTTGATGCTGACTGCCTGCTCAGGCCACGATCAGAAAAAGATTGAAGAGGATAGTGCCCGTATTGTAGCTCTTACGGCTGAATATAACGAGGCAGCCACTTTCAATGATTCGCTGATGCTGCTCATGGGCGATATCTACACTGGCCTTGATTCAATCAACCAGCAGGAAGGTCTGCTCTACAATATGGGCAGTGGTGAGGGTGCCGATCGTCGTGCTGAGATTCGTCGCAATCTCTCTAACATTAAGGCTCGTCTGGCTGCCAATCGTGCTCTGCTTGACAAACTTGAGGCTAAGGTAAAGAGCGGTGACGAGGCTAATTCGGTACAGGCTAAGACTATAGCTCAGCTTAAGCAGCGTATCGACCAGCAGGATGCTAAGATTGCTCAGCTTGAGAATGACCTTTCGAGTGCTCGCGAACAGATAAGTGACCTTACCAATCAGGTGGCTGAAGGTAAAGAGGCTATAGCAGCTGAAACTGTGGCAAAAGAAGAAGCTCAGGCTCAGGCTACTGCTGCTGAGGATGCTGCAAACACTGTATATTATGCTATAGGTACCAATAAGGAGCTCAAACAGAATGGTCTTCTGGAGAAGAAATTCCTTGGTCAGACTAAGGTGCTGAAAGGTGACTTTAATGAAAATTATTTCACTCGCGCCGATAAGCGTAATCTTTCGAGCATACCTACCAATAGCAAGAAGGTAAAGATTTGGTCTAACATGCCGGAAGATTCTTATCAGATAGTAGAGAACGAAGAGGGTCTGAAAACTATCCAGATTACTAATGCTAAAGCTTTCTGGAGTCTGACTCCGTATCTTGTAATTCAGGTAAATTGATACGGTTAGTTTTTTTCAGATAAGTAGCTTTTAAAATATATATCGTTTAATTTTTGAGAGCTGCTTAAATAAAACGACTGTTTCTGAAGCGAATTGATGAAATTCAGACATATTTATCTTATAGCTGCAGGCGCCGTGCTCGTAATGGGCATGGGCGCCTGCAAGCCTACTGAGAAGAATTATCGCGCTGCCTACGATGCTGCTCAGGCTAAGCGTCAGGCAGCTGTGGCCGATGATTTTATCCCGGTTCAAGGATTGCAGGCTACCGATGGTCCACGCCTTACTACTGTGGGGCAGACACAGATATACACTTGGTCAGAACCTCTGAAGGGTGACGGTGTGGAATTGGGCATCTGCAATATGGTAGTAGGCTTGTATAGCATGGATACTAACGCACGGTCACTGGCTGAACGATTGCAGGCTGAAGGTTACAAACAGGCTGGAGTAGTAAGCAATGGTGATGGGAAATTCTATGTTGTGGCTGTTGTGACTTCTACACTTGAGGAAGCAGCAGCGGCTGTGACAGAATTTGAGAAGCGCCATTCAGGGTTTCCTTATAGCGGTTTGCCTGGAGCGCCGTTAGTGCTGCTTAGGTGAAGGTGCGGGGCAGAGCCCCGGGCGGAAACCAGCTTCGCGCGGATACGGGGCAGAGCCCCGGGCGAAAACCAGCTTCGCGCAGACGAAAAAAGACACCTCTATAGTCATCAGATGACTATGAGGTGTCTTTTTTTCGTCTTTGCAGATATTGGGATGAAAGGGCTATTAATTACCGAAGATGAGGTCGGTAGAGTAACCGGCAATGCCATTGGGAGCTGCGCTACAGGTAAGGGTGACGTAGGAGTTCCCACCAGTCCACCATATAGCCGATAGGGAGTTGCGTGTACGGGTGACAGATTCTGGTTGGCCATAGAGGGTGTTGAGTTGTGCGTAAGCAGTGTTGAAAGCCCAGTCGTCCCAAATCGGAGTTATGCGCTGGAAACGAGCACCTGTCATACCGGCAGGGCCATAGAAGAAGCTTGCTTCAGGCCAAAGTACTCCGAATTGATTGACATTAGTCAGACCCATAATATTGTCGGCAGCATAAACTACGTTGAAGCCTCCGTTGATAAGGGTATTCAAGCCGATATCAAACATAGTGCCGAGAGTAAGTCCGAGAAATGATGGACGTACATTATGATAGTGGTGAATATGCTTCGGTCTGGGAGGTGGGGGCGGTAGTGGATGCCAGTGCGAGTGGCTGTAATGTCCATGATTGCCAGGACGTGGCATACTAGTTCCATGGCTGTTACCAGGACGATGAGTATTTCCCGGTCTTCCGGGAGGTGGGGGAGGTGTACCTGGGTTGCCGGGTCTGTGATTGCCTGGGTTGTGGTTATTTCCAGGGTTGCCGGGTCTGTGATTGCCTGGGTTATGGTTGTTGCCTGGGTTACCGGGTCGCTGGTTGCCTGGGTTATGGTTGTTGCCTGAGTTACCGGGTCGCTGGTTACCTGGGTTATTACCTGGACGTTTATTGTTACTGTTATTATTCGGTCGGTTGTTACCAGGTCTTTGATTGCCGCCCTTGTTGTGTTCGGACTTCTTTTCGCCCTGCTGGCGATGGTTGCCGCTATTGCCACGGTGCGACTGTGCAGTCGGAGCGGGCATATCGGTAGCTAAAACCGTCGGGACAGGCAGTATTGAAGCCAGAACGAGGGTAAGAGGGAGCCAGAACTTTTTCATATCGAGTGGATTTAACTGTTTTTATAGCTTAGACTATTTAAGAGGGGAGAGGTTTAGTACATTTAGATAGAAGCAGATTACTCCTTAATTAATATAAGTGTAACTGTTAAGGGTGATAAACGGTTGAGATACGAAAATAAAAAACAGCTTGACATAGGAGAAGTAAATATAGAAGAATGTTATACAACATATAGTGGTGTAAGCTATATTGGGGTAAAGAAGAACGAAAAAGAGAGGAAAAATAAGGATAGGTAATACAAAATGTCAAAAAGAGAAGAATAATTATAACTGAGAGGTAAAGAAAAAATGAAGAAAGTAAATGTTAAATGACGTGAAAAGTTGTAGATAAATAAAGAAAATACTAAATTTGCAAAATGTTAAGAAAGCTGAATACATCTTAACACACTCTAACACCATTAATAAAACCAGACATTGTCTGACCAAGAATCTTAAAAGAAGACAAGAGAGTCTTTTCATAGAAAGGTAAAAGTTTTGATGAGAAGGACCAAAAGAAGCTTCTTATCATTTCAAGATACCTTCAGCTATAAGATACTGAAGACTTGTTATTGACAAGTCTGGTGAGACAGACATAAAAGAACAGAAAAGCGAACCAAATACTTCAATAACCATATGTCTAAATGATTTTTAGTATGAGAAAACTGTTTTTAATCTTGATGACGCTGATGGTGTGTAGCTGGAGTCTTATGGCCCAGACACGCACTTATCACGGCACGGTTGTTGACGCTTCCAACGGCGAACCGTTGGTAGGCGCGACCATACAGCCCATCGGTGGCGGACAAGGTGCCGCAGCCGACATCGACGGTAACTTCACTATTACCGTACCGGCCGGAGTCAAGAAAGCGAAAGTGTCATACGTGGGTTACAACCCTCAGACCGTTGATCTGGTCGACAAGATGCTTGTAAAGCTTACTTCGTCGGACACAGCTCTCGAAAACCTCGTGGTCGTTGCCTATGGTACAGCTACCAAAGAATCACTAACCGGTTCTGTAGCTGTAGTAGGTGCTAAAGACATCGAGGATCGTCCTGTGACTTCAGTTACAGCAGCCCTTGAAGGTAATGCTCCTGGTGTACAGGTGAACAACTCAGTTGGTCAGCCAGGTTCTTCTCCAGCGATACGTATACGAGGTTTTAACTCAATCAACGGTTCAAATAACCCTCTTTATGTAGTCGATGGTGTTCCTTTTGACGGTACAGTTGCCGACCTTAATCCTGCTGATATAGAGTCTATGTCAGTGCTTAAGGACGCTGCTTCATCAGCCCTCTACGGTAACCGTGGTGCTAATGGTGTAATCCTTATTACTACTAAAAAGGCTAAGAAAGTCGGTCATGTTGATGTAACCTTGCAAGTTCGTCAGGGTATGTACAACCGTGGTCTGCCTTTCTATGATCGTCTTGAGGCTGACGCTTGGATGCAGACAGCTTTTGATGCTTATACTAACGGTCTCATGTCTTCCAATCCTAATGCTTATCCTACACACGAAAGTGCAGTAGAAGCAGCTCGTCAGGGTTTCGTATCTACATACGCTAAAGCAAATATCTACGGTGTGCCTGATAATGAGGTGTTTAACGAGCAGGGCAAACTTGCCGGCACCTATCTGCCCGGTTATGCAGGCGACCTTGATTGGTGGAAAGCCGTATCACGCAGCGGTTATCGTCAGGAATACAATGTTAATGCAGCTGCCGCAACCGATGTTTATAATGTCTTCGCCTCTGTAGGTTATCTGAAAGAGAACGGCTACATGCTCCAGACAGATTTCGAGCGTTTCAATGCACGTATTAATGCCAACTTCAATCCTGTAAGTTATTTCAAGTTTGGTGTTAATCTTGCTGCCACATCACAGGAATCTGAATATGACGATGCCGGTGGTACAAGTCAGGCAAACAACCCGTTCCTCACTATGTACACCGCTCCTATCTATCCTTATTATGCACATGATGCTGAGGGTAATGTGATATATGAGAATGGTTCTCCTGTTTGGAATGTGGCTCCTTATCTGGAATCGAATAACGTGGCTTGGTCTATGCGTCTCGATTCTAACAACAACTCTGCTAATGTAATTGATGGTACAATATATGGTACAGCTGTAATACCTTATGGTTTCGAGCTTACTGTACGCGGTACAATGCACCGTGATAAGACCTCAGCTCGTGCTTATAGCAATAATCTTGTAGGTTCAGCTATTAACTCGGGTGGTCTTGAGACAGATTATGTGGATATTCGTAGCCATACATTCATGCAGACTTTGACATGGGAACACATGTATGGTGACAATCACGTGGACGTCTTACTTGACCATGAGAACTGGAACTATTTCTCAACTTCGGCTTATGTAGTTAAGCGTGAGCAGTCATTCCCCGATATACCTTATCTCTCGAACTTTGAGAGTATTCAATCTGCATCTGAAAGTGCAGGACAGATTCGTACAGAATCATATCTGGGTCGTGCACGCTATAACTATGATCAGAAATATTTCGGTGAGTTTAGCTTCCGTCGTGACGGAACATCACGTTTCTCTAAACCCACACGCTGGGGTAACTTCTGGAGTATCGGCGCAAGCTGGGTTATTTCACGTGAGAAGTTCATGCATACTGTAGATTGGGTAGACTATCTTAAGTTCCGTACCGCTTATGGTTCTGTAGGTAATGATGCCTCTGCTGGTGCTTATGCATACTGGCCACTGTATACTTTCATGTACACCATTGATGACTGCAATAACCTTGTGCCTGCACAGTTAGCTGCTTACGATGTGAAGTGGGAGGCTACAAAGACTTTCGATATTGGTCTGGAAGGCGCTCTGTTTGACGACCGTTTTAACTTTACAGTAGGTTATTTCAATAAGCGCAACTCTGACCTTCTTTTCAATGTAACACAGCCAACCTCAATGGGTACAATTGGTAACCAGGGTGGTGCTGCTTCAGTGCTTGCCAATATAGGTACTATGCAGAATACTGGTTGGGAACTTCAGTTCGGTGTAGATATCATCCGTACTCCTGAACTCCTTTGGGATTTCTCGATTGATGCTACATTCATGAAGAACAAGATTATTTCACTTCCTAACGGTCGTGACATTCCTGGTCAGGCACTTTTCCAGCAGAAGAGTATTTATGAGCACTATAACTATGTATGGGCTGGTGTCGATCAGTTGACAGGTCGCTCTCTCTACCGTATGGAACCCAATTCGCCCGATTACTGGATGTATGCTGAGGACGGCAGCATTGACCCTGAAGCTACCAGAAAGCAATATGAGGCTGACTTCGAAGCAGCTCAGAAAGCCGGTGCCCTTGTAGAAATTAATGGTGAATACTATACTACTGAAACACAGTACACAGGACGTAATCTCTGTGGTACTTCACTGCCTACAGTATTCGGTTCGTTTGGTACCAATCTTTCGTGGAAGGGTGTAACTCTTGGTCTGATGTTTACATATAGCCTCGGTGGTAAGACTTATGACTCTAACTACGC
>CAYNUE010000062.1:0-20319 GCA_964400325.1 uncultured Sangeribacter sp.
CGTTGTTGACTATGGCCTCGTAGGGGTTGTCCTCCATCATGGGCACATGCTTGTATGCCGCAGCGTGGAACACGTACTCCGGACGGTAGCGCTCGAACAGACGCTCCATCACCTTTGCGTCGGCTATGTCGGCCACCACGGTCTCGGCCTTTATGGAGGGCCAGCGGTTGGCCATCATCAGCCTTATGTCGTGCATCGGCGTCTCGGCCTGGTCGACGAGCACAAGGTGAGCCGGAGAGTACTCCGCTATCTGACGTACCATCTCCGAGCCGATGCTGCCGGCCGCTCCGGTTATCATCACCGTGTGGCCGTGAAGCAGCTCCGATGCGGCCTTCATGTCAACCTCTATCTTCTCGCGTGGCAGCAGGTCCTCGACATTGACCGGGTGCAGGTCGCTCACGCTCAGGTCCGACTTGCCGTCCCACTCCCTGGCCTTGGGCACCACAAGTATCCTTATGCCTCCGCCGGCGAGCGAGTCCACCAGGGCCTCGTTGCTGCGCAGCACGTTCATCATCAGAGGCGACACCACCAGGGTGCCCACCTTGCGTTTCTTCATGACCTCAAGCAGCGAGCTGTCGAACGGATACACCTCGACACCCATCAGCAGCTTGTGCTCCATGCTGGGGTCATCGCTGACGAAGCCGGCGATGCGGAACTGCGAGTCCTGCGACGACTTTATGCTCTTGGCTAGGGCCACGCCTCCCTCCTTGACACCGAGTATGAAGATGGGTTCCGAGACCTGGTGCAGCGTCGCCTCGTACACGGTCTTGACCATGACACGCACCGTCCACATGACGCCCACCACCAGCAGTCCCCACACCACGATGTCGGCAGCCGTGAGCTCCAGCAGCCACGAACGCGGAGCGAATATCCACTGCAGCACGAACAGCAGCACTATGGCCACAACGCCGGCCGAGCCTATTCGCAGCAGGTCGGAGAACGATGAGAAGCGTATCACGCCGCTGTAGGTGTGGTACAGCCGGAAGCCCACAAGGAAGCACAGCAGCCCGACACCGACGGTCCACACAAGCGGCCCGAAGGCCTCCCACGTACCGGGCACGTCATGGTGTATGAGGTAGGCACACAGCCCTGCGAGCACCACGAACAGGCAGTCGAGCAGCAGTATGCTCCAGTACGGCAGGGCACCCCGCGAGAAATACCATTTCGTGAGGTCTCTGAATGATTTCATAATCTATGTCTGAAAAGTCGAGGTAAGTTCTTCACACCCCTCACCAAGTCAAGAAAAAAATAACAGGCAGCTTAAGAATTAAGCGATACGCAGGATAGTAAGATGAGCTATTTCGTAATAATTTCCTTGAAAGTCCTGAAGATAAGTCTTATATCTGCCAGCAGCCCCGCGTGTTCCACATATTCAAGGTCAATGGCAATCTTATCTGGCATTACCTGCTCGATATATGCACGTTCGGGGTCTTCGGCAGCAGCAAGTATGTCGTTCTCGTTACGGTAACGTATCGACGCCAAGGAGGTCATGCCAGGACGCACCGACAGTACCCGCAGTTGTTCGGGCGTGTACATGTCCACATACCTGCGCACCTCGGGACGGGGACCCACAAGACTCATGTCTCCCTTCAGGACATTTATGAGCTGAGGGAACTCGTCAAGTTTGTATTTGCGTATGTAATACCCTGAACGTGTGACACGTGGGTCGTGACCCCCAACTGTAATTAGCCCTGCCTTGTCGCTGTCAGGTCTCATCGAACGAAACTTGAACAGCCTGAAATCCCTGTTGCCACGTCCCACCCTCACCTGACGGTAGAAAACCGGACCGGGCGAGTCCATCTTTATCCATACGGCCAGGACTGCAAAAAGCGGACTCAGCGCCACCAACCCGAGCCCGCTGGCCACTATGTCAAACAGACGTTTCAAAGTGTGGTTATTATGTCGATGAAATTGTCAAGGATATACTCTACATCCTCATCACTCAGTCGGGTGTGAAGCGGAAGGGTTATCTCATTGTGGTATTGCTCGAAGGCGTTGGGAAAATCCTTGATGTCAAAGCCCAGTGCCTTATAGGCGGTCATCATGGGAAGCGGTTTGTAGTGCACGTTGGTGGCGATACCACGCTCGGCCATGCGTACGATTATATCATTACGCTGCTCTGTGGTTATGCCATCCACACGCACCATATAGAGATGTCCGCTTGAGGAGTGCTCGTTGCCATAATGGGGAAGCACACGGACAGGATAGTTGGCAAGCGCCACGTTGTAACGTTCGATGAGCTGACGGCGACGGCGCAACAGCTCCGGATAGCGTTTCAGCTGCGCCAGGCCTATTCCGGCCATGATGTCGGTCATGTTGCACTTGTACCATGTGCCGATGATGTCATATTCCCATCCACCAAGCCTGGTCTTGGCCAGGGCATCCTTGTTCTGTCCGTGCAGGGACAGCAGCTGTATCTTCCTGTAGATTTCGTTGTCGTCCATACCCTCGTGGCGACGCCATGTCAACGCACCTCCCTCAGCTGTGGTGAGGTTCTTGACAGCATGGAAGGAGAAAGACGTGAAGTCGGCAATCTCACCGCACATCCGACCATGACGCATGGCACCGAAAGCGTGGGCAGCATCAGCAATGATCACACAGCGTCCGAAAGTCTCCTGAATACCATTGGACGGCTTGAACAGATGTTTCTTAGCTTCGACAGCCGCAAATATTCTGTCATAATCGGCTACTATACCTGCCAGGTCAACCGGCATGACAGCTTTTGTACGTTCCGTTATGGTCTCAGCAAGGCTGTCATAGTTCATCTCGAATGAATCTGGTGCACAGTCCACCATGACAGGGGTGGCACCGACATGACACACCGCACTTGCAGTAGCCGTATAGGTGTAAGCGGGCACAATTACCTCATCACCGCCTCCTATACCCAACACACGCAGTGCCATCTCCATGCAAGCGGTAGCCGAATTGAGACAGGCTGTGGTCGGCAATTGCTTACCATCATATCTTGCCGTCTGACAACAGAGCGATATCAGATGTTCAAACTCTTTGGTCTTGGGCCCAGTAGTAATCCACCCCGAACGCAAGGCTTCTGCCACCTCCTGAATCTCAGCCTCTGACATATCGGGTGGAGAGAAAGGTATATTTCTTCTTGTATTCATTATATCAAATATCAATTTATTCTATGCTGTTAAGGAGAATCTGAATAGGATGAAGAGCTTTACGTCCAGTACCGTCAAATATCTGTTGACGGCAACTCGTTCCTGGAGCGGCTATAATAGTGGAAGAATTTGTTTGACGCACAGCTGGGAATAATACCTGTTCTCCTATAGCCATTGAAAGCTCATAATTGTTTCGGTCGTAGCCAAATGCGCCTGCCATGCCACAACAGCCAGAAGGTATGACTTCAACCTTGTAGTTAGCTGGAATAGATAACATCTCTTTACTTGGCAATATTGATACTAAAGCTTTCTGATGACAGTGGCCATGAAGCTTGATATGCTGTTCGTTTTGAGTAAACTGGTCGGAAGTGATATTACCCTTTTTATATTCGCGTACAATAAACTCGTCAAACAACAAAGTTTGTTTAGCCAATTTATCAGCTGCTTCTTTCAGTTTTACATCGACTAAATCAGGATATTCATCTCTGAATGACAGTATACACGAAGGCTCCAACCCTACCAATGGTGTGTCGTCACTCACAATATCTTTAAGTAAAGTGACATTTCTGTTGGCCAATGACTTAGCCTTTTTAAGTAATCCCTTTGAAATGTCTACACGTCCGCTGTCAACATGATTTGGAATCATAACCTCATATCCCAGTCTGCGCATCAACTGTATGAAAGCAATACCGATTTCTACGTCCATATAGTTGGTAAACTCATCAGCAAACAAATAGACACGACGTTCAAATGTCTTTTCAGAAGGATTTCTTTTGAGCCACTCTCTAAGAGAATATTTATAGATGCCCGGTATGGCTCTACGCTTATCAAATCCCATTACCTTACGAATGACATTTCCGGTTAGGGTAGACTTGAGCAAAGCATTATAAATCCCTGGAGCTATCATACCAATCCTTTGAATCTTACTTAAATCCGAAGTAAGTCTTACTGCTAACGGCACGGAAGTCTCATCATAATGGTGTTGTAAATACTCGGCTTTGTAACGTGCCATGTCGACATTTGACGGACACTCTGATTTACACCCTTTACATGATAGGCAGGTAGACAGTACGTTCAGTATTTCAGGTTGAGAAAATATTTTTTTGGAAGTAGGGTGAATCAAAAGTTCCCGTAACAAATTTGCTCTTGCCCTTGTAGTGTGACTTTCGTCACGTGTGGCACGATAGGAAGGACACATGGTGCCACCAAAAAGATTGGATTTACGACAGTCGCCTGAGCCATTACATTGTTCTATCGCACATAGCCACCCTTTACGTGCTGAAAAATCAAAATAAGTTTTAACTCCTAAATCACGTGGCTCATAGCGTAAACTCACGTCCATAGGTGGTGTCTTGACTATCTTACCACGATTTAAGATGCCATGAGGATCACATACGTTTTTGAACTCTATGAATATATCGTTGATTTTCTCTCCAAGTAATAACGGAATAAATTCTCCGCGTAAGCGTCCATCACCATGCTCTCCACTAAGGCTGCCACGATGTTTTTTAACTAATAAAGCTGTATCCGTGGCTACCTTACGAAATAATTTTCTGTCTTTCTCTTCCTTTAAATTAAGAATGGGTCTCAGATGTAACTCTCCGGTAGAAATATGTCCATAAAATACGCAGTCAAGACCGTTTGCAGCCAACATTGCCTTAATGTCCTTTACAAACGCACCCAGACGAGATGGTGCTACTGCTGTGTCTTCAATGACCGCTACAGGTTTTGCACTCCCAGGCATACCCGATAATAATCCTAACCCAGCTTTTCGTAGATTCCACACACGTGCTATATCATCCTTTTCAACTACCGAGAAATCATAACAGAGCCCTCTATTTTTTAATGAGTCAATAATGGCTTCGGTCTTAGTCTCCAACTCTGTCGGTGTGGATTCGGCAAGCTCTATTACTACTATAGCTGCCGGATTTCCTTTGACAAAGAATCTGTTTCTTTTTTGATCTATATTATTTTTGCTGAGATTCAGAATCTTATCGTCAATCAGCTCAACAGCTACCGGATTTGATTGTAAAGCTATAAGATTTGCTTCATATACCTTCTCGTCATCTTCGCAATGGGCGCATATTAACCGTTTGTGAGGCGGTGGAAGTATATCAAGAGAAAGTTTTAATTCCGTAGCAAAGCCGATTGTACCTTCTGACCCTGCGAGTACCTTACAGAAATTAAAATGCTTATCATTCTGTGACTCAAAAGTATCGCTATGTAACAATTCATCAAGTGCATAACCGGAGTTTCTTCTCTTTAACTCCACATCTGGAAATGCTCGGACGGTTTCTTGTCGTATTTCCTTATTTGCAAAAAGCTCATATACATATTTGTAAATTCTTCCCTCAAGTGACTCCAAACGAGTTTTAGCTTTTACCTCATCAGGGGTAAGCGGCTCAAATATCACGACCGAGCCGTCACTCAATACTGTCTTGGCTTCCAACAAGTGGTCACGAACGCTTCCGTACACCAGCGAATGTGTACCACACGAATTGTTACCTGTCATACCCCCTATGCAGCATCGGTTTGCAGTCGACGTTTCTGGAGAGAAGAATAACCCATAAGGTTTTAAAGCTATATTCAATTCGTCAAGTACAATACCTGGCTGTACTTTTACCCATTTTTCAGCAGCATTAATCTCAATGATACGGTTCATATACCGTGACATATCGACAATCAATCCCTCTCCTACAACTTGGCCTGCTAAAGAAGTTCCGGCAGTCCTTGGAATAAGATTAATGCCTTTCTCCGCAGCCCATTTTACTAACTTGATCACATCCTCTTCGTCACGCGGATAGGTTACTCCTACAGGTATCTCTCTATAAGCTGAAGCATCGGTAGAATAAATTACTTTATGCTTCAAATCAGTATAGACTTCCCCTTTTATCTTTAATCCCTCAAGATTCATAGTAAGAAAAGATACGCTTATTTTAAGAGTTATATAATAATTTTACTTATCAACCGCCTGAATAAACTTATCTGCTAAAAGTCTATAATTAAACTTACTTTGACAAAACTTCCTACCATTTTCCCCCATCTTGTTAAGTGTATCACTAGATAACTGTGCCATTTCTTTAATTGCCTTAGAAAGCAAATCAGAATTCTCAGCTTCTACCGAAAGTCCACATTTTCCATCTTTAACCCAATCGTTTGGAGCCGCTACAGAATGAATGATAGGTTTACCTGACATCATATAGTCAAATAATTTATTAGGACTGATACCGTATTTATACAGAGGATTCTTTTTCCACCCTATATAAAGGCTGTCAGCAAGACTTAGAACTGCTGGGATTTCCTTCTTTGATACAGGATCTAAAAAAATTACATTATCTATATTTTCGTTTTTCACACGTTCCACAAGTCGTAATTTTTCTTGTCCCTTACCAATCAATACAGCCACTATATTACTATCCTGTAATGATTTCATAGCATCGAGAAAAAAATCAAGAGCATTAGATATTGCATGACCACCAGCGTACATTATTACAAACTTTCCATCTTTTTTTAAACCTCCGATAGCTTCAGCAATTTTAGGTGGCACATTAGAAATGTCTTTCCACTCCTCAGGATCAAATCCATTTGGTATGTATATAAATTTATTCTCTTGCATCCCACGTTCCTTCATGTGCTCAAGTGCATTAGGAAGTAGGGAAACTACTTTATCAGCATGTCGGTAGCAATAATCTTCTGCAGCTTGCATAGCCATAATAAAAGGATGATGTTTAGAATACCCTCCTAACTCCATAGGTGATAAGGGCCATAAATCATGCACCTCATACACTAACTTAGCTCCATAACGCTTCGCTATCTTATGTGCAGGATATATATCAATAGGATAAGTGGAAGAAGCAATTACAATATCAGGCTTAAAATCTCCAATATATTTTTCATACGAAAACCATAGCTTACGTACAAAATCGAACATCGACCTGATTCTTCCTAAACCATTACCCTTATAAGGTTTTAGTGGTATCCAACGATAGTCAATCCCTTCTAAAGTTTCTTTCTCTTCTTTAGGTTGCTGTTTACGAAGATGAGAGTAAGAACCTCCAATAATCACCACTTTATTCCCACTTTTTACCCATTCCTGACCAAGATAGTATGGACGGAATTCCATACCTAATTTAGGACTCCCAGCATAATGATTTATCAATAATATATTCATATATTTACTGAATAATATTTTTTAAGATATATGGAGTTATTTATGCTTTATGATTGAATTATATATATTAGTGTATCTTTCAGCTACAGTAGTCCAGGAAAATAAATTTAAATCTATTTTAGATATATTAGTAGATAAAATAGAATAATTTTTAATTAAATTTATGATTTTATTTGCAATGTCGTCTATAGAATGAGATTTTACTGCATAACCCACTATACCATCTTTAAAATAGCCATCAAAACCTTCATTCTTGGTATAAATAAGAGGTAAGCCCTGCGAAAGAGCTTCTGCATACACTAATCCGAAAGTCTCAGTATGAGAGGGCATTATAAATATATCAGAACTGCGATATTGCTCAAGTAGTTCAATATGAGGTAATTTATTTATTATTTCAATCTTAAACTCAGCTTCTTTACTTTGATTTATTATAAAATCAGTATAACTATTATTTTTATTAGGATTACGACCAATTAGTTTTAATTCTATCCGATAATATTTATTTACTTTTTTTAAAGCTTCTATGATAGAAGTAATATTTTTATTCTTATCAAAAGAGCCACAAAAGATTAAACGTATAGGAGAGTTTAGACTTTTTGAATAAGACAGTCTATTATTTATCCAAATATCACCTATACCATTAGGGATAACTTCTATTTTTGAAAATATATCTTCTCTTATATCGGAAGATAGGTGAATTTTTAATCTATCTTTATATACTGGGGATAAAAGGATTATTTTTTGAGCATTTTTTAAGATATTAACTCCTAAGTTGTGTAAATGACGAAAATATTTAAAAAATACGTTAATATCAGTATTTCGGATAGCTACAATATAAGGAATACCGTATTTAGTATTAGCTTTATAAGCAAGTGCGCCATCGCTAAATAAAGTATGAGCGTGTATCAAATCAGCCTTCTTAGGTAAATTAAGCTGGTTTTCCATAAAGGCCCATACTTTATTAATTTTTCTCTTAAATAGGAGACGCTCCCAAATGGCTGTATTACGTAAATACTGAAAGACAGGATAGGGAAATCTGTTCGTATCTATTATTGAGAAAGTAGGGGCAATTACATATTGATAAATTTGCTTGTTATATAGGTGTTTAAATAATTCTTCATAGAGAATATTAGTAGTAAAGCCATTAGAAATATGTATAATATTAGTCATTTGATATTTATTATTTTTTATAGGTTATAGAATTATTCCTAAAGTAATTATAATATATATCATTACCAAATTTATAAGTTGCTACATAAGTAAGACTAAACCAAAAAGTACCTGTAGATATGTAAGATCCTGAAAACATTAATCTTACTAAGGAGTATAGTAATACTATAAGTAGAATTATGTTTTTATCAGCTGTTTGGAGCATTAATCTTAATTTTCTAAAATATAAAATACTTATAATTATAAAAACAATTATATAACTAATACCACCTTGAAGTAATAATTCAAGAAAAAAATTATGAGGATAATTATTATTTATATCAAAGTATTTAAAAAAACCATATCCTAATAAAGGTGCTTGACTTATATGGAGAAGAGCTCTATTATAGGCTTCATCTCTATGTGAAGTCTGACTCATATCTATACCATCTTCTGAAATATAGGAGAAAACTCTATGTGAAGTTTCACTTAATATAGGATTATGTTGTATGTATATTATCAAGATAAGTATTCCTAAACCAATACACAGGGCAGTGATAGTCTTAGTTTGAAGAGATATTTTATTCTTTTTTTGATATAAGAATAGGAAAACTAATGTTGAAACTATTGTTAATACCATTCCTCCTCTTCCACCAGTAAGAAAAATAATAATAAGACATATAAACATTAGGGGAAGTAATAATATACGATACTTAGTAATTAGTATAGGTATGAATTTTTTAAATAAAAATGCATAAATAAAGATACTAAAACATATAGCTGCTGAGTAAGAAGCAACTTGATAAGATTCTCCAGAAGTACTCTCTCTAATAATTCCAGAAAGATTAAATAACCAAGTCCTACAAAGACCAAAAAGTAAAAAAATAGCGCAAACTAATAAAGGTATTATAATTTTCTCTAAGGAATTCTTTTTTCCTATATATATACCAATTGAAAGAGCTGGAATACCCCATATTAGATATTGCATAAACATTTTTCTAGCTTGCTCAATAATAGGTCTTTCAAAGAAAAATAGAGCAATTATAATAATTGGACTAAAGAGGAGTAAAAGTTCTATTCTAGTAAATTTTATTTCATTTTGTAGGAAATCCCAATATATTATTAGAAGAGAAATAAAGGCGAAAAAACTACAGAATAAAATGTAACTATTATCACCATCTGAACCTGAAAACTCTTTTCCAAATACTCCCATAAACCCAGAAAATATTTGGGTACATAAAAGTTCAATTGTAAATATATAATACTTTATTTTTTGCACAGAAGATTATTTAGTTGAGAAGTAATATTAGAATAGTTAAATCTCTGTATTTTATTATTAGGTATATTATATTTTTCTTCGATTAGATGATTTACTACTATATTATAATATTTTACTAAAAAGTTTTTCGTTAATAACCAGGTTTCTTTATCAGCTTCTTCATAACAAACTCCAACATCAGATTCTTTAATTAAAGATTGTAAAGTGCTTTTAGGTACATCTCCTTTAATTAAACAACAAATAGGTTTTTTCATCATAAGATATTCATAAAATTTACCAGTAACTATTCCAGTATCCCATTTATAATTCCAACTTAATAATAAAAGAATATCAGCATTTTTCTGTAATTTCAGTGCTTCCTCACGTGGAATAAATCCATGATTAATTAATTTAATGTCTACTTCTAGGTTATTTTTAATATTATTTAATACTTGAAAATTATTACCGGCATAATGTAATTCAATTTTTGATAAATCAATTTTTCCTTCTTTTGCTAACTCTAATAGTAGTAATAATAAAGGTTTAATATCACTTTTACCTTCATATAAAGTTCCAGTGTATACTATTTTTAAATTTCCATTTGTATTATAATTAGCTGATTCAATTTTGAATTCCTTTATATCATCATAATCAAATCCATTTGGAATAATATTAATGGAAGTATAGTTTAAAGATTTAAATTCTGATACACACGCTTCAGAAACTCCAGTTACTTCATCAACTAAGTATATAGTTTTATTTAAGATATATTTTATTATTTTTTTAGCTATATATGGGTAAGAATTAATCCTAATTGGATCTCTTAAATCATAAATCCATTTTATTTTATGATTTTGTCTTTTTAACCACTTACCTACTATAAAGGATTCTATAAGATTAGTTGTAGAAAAAAAGGCATGATACTGATACTGTTTATTGTTATTTTTTAAATATTTAATAGCTCTTTTACCATAAAGATAACTATCGTATATACTAATTAAATAAAGAATATTACGTATACTTGCTTGACAGAAGTAGTTAAATAGTTTTTTTGCTTTATTAAAAAAACTATCTGCTTTAATTTTACTATTATACTTGTTTACTTGACCTCTCTTAATTTTAGAAGCTTTTTGAGCATAAATTTTTTTAATAGATTCAATTAATTTACAATATGGCAATGTTTCGATATGAGCAATTTCATAAATATCATTTTTAGTTAGATTATCTTGTAATTCACTTGTATCTTTCATACAAATGACTTCTACTTCATGCCCAAATAAACGTACAAGATATTTAGCTAATTTAGTTGGCCGAATAGCTCCAATGTAATTCTGAGGAGCAAATTTACGTGTTAAAAAAAGTATTTTCATTATAAAGTGAATTAATTATTAAGCCTAAAAGGAGAAATTAATATATTCCTATTTATAATGAATTTCTATAAGTATCTTCATCAAGAAGGTATTTAATTATTTTAGCTGGATTACCTGCAATAATACAATTTCCTTCTTCGAAACTTTTTGTTACAACTGATCCTGCCCCTACCATAGTACGATTTCCTAGTTTTACCCCTGGTAGAATAATACTATTCATACCAATCCAACAGTTATTTCCTATTTGTATAGATTTAGGTAATAGATGTTTATCAAGATTATTAAAATCATGATTGGCAGTAATAAATCCAACATTTTGAGCTATATATGTTCCTTTACCAATGGATATTTTACCTTGGGCTTGAAAATAACTGCCAATCATTTGGAAATTATTAATATCGTCATAATGGAAATCTATATTTTTAGGATTAGTAATATTCTGATATGGACTTACTGGCCAAGGAACTAAACCATTTTTACCCTTTATTTTTTGATTTATAATTCCATATGAAACCCATTCCCATCCCTTTTCAGTTAAGGAATTAAACCATCGTGACTTAAACATTTTTGCTGGGTAGAAAATACGTCCAAATGTATTTCCAAAAATAAAAAATAATATTTTTCTTACTCCTATTACAGGATGAGAGAAATAATATTTTACTCCCATAGTTATTTAGTTCAATAAATTAATTATATGATTTAAGTATCCTTAATAATCGAGTATATACTTTAGTTTTTTAAGTGCTTGAATAGTTTGAAGTAATCTATTCTTAAAATATAACAAGTGGATAAATATACTATACTAAATAAGATACCTCCAATTAATAGTTGTATAAATATTTTAGTGAATGGAAATATATAGATTATAGTTAAATATGCTACTAAGGCTGCACCTATAGATACTATAATAATTTTAGAGCAGAAAGTAAGTGGTAAAAGAGAACTAATTTTTAATTTTATTCGTTGAGCTATATAGAACAACATCATAGCTACACAAGCTAAAATTGCGAAACATTGTATAACTGCAATTCCATAAGGATTATTAAAAAGATATACCCATATTAAATCAAGTATTACTACTAATATAGCTGGGATTAAATTGGCCAATGCGTATTTTTTTCCCATGTCAAGTCCCATCATTATCGGAGCATAAGGTACCACACGCATAAGATTGATAACAACAATCAATTGAAAATATATAGTTGCGCCAGTATATTTAGAACTGTAGAGACATTCGATTATTTGTGGTGCAAATACACAAGCAAAAATAGCGAGTGGATAGATAATTTTTGCGGATTTTTCAAATGATGAACGCCATATAGTTACTACTTTATCTATGTCAGACTCATTTTGAGCAAGTCTGGATATTTCAGGTAAGAGAACTGTGGAAACTGCTCCAATTATCATCCCTGCAAAGGGCAGTTCGATAAAACCATTCGCAAACTCTGCAAATGCTTCGGTACCATACCAACGGCTTATAAAGAATTGAGGAGCGGAATTAATAAGTATAGCCCAAATACTGGCTAAAAGTAACGGGAATGAATAATTTAAAACGCTAATAAGCGATAAAGTAGATTTTTCTGTTTTTACATTCTTAAAAGGTTTTCTTTCTAAAGCTATACCTACCCAGCAACATATACCTGAAGAAATAGTAAATCCTACTACAGCCATATTTGCTCCTCCTTTCCAAATGAGTACTGGTAGTACTACGCAAATCAGATTGAATAACCGAGAAAGAATTATGTAAACTGTAGCATAAACTGTTTTTTTATAAGTTGCTAAGATACTTTCTATACCTAATACAGGTAATAAAAAAATAGGGGTAAGTGCGAAATAGCGTATACAAGTTGGTAAAGCGGAATTTTTTAATAGATTTCCAATAAAATCAGCTCCGAAAAACAGTAACAAACTAAATATAGAGCCGAGTAAAAGGAAAAGGGTGTTTATTTTTTCAACAGATTTCTTTCCTTGTTCTAAAGGTAAGCGAGCTAAAAAGAAAGAATATGCACGTGGTAGGCCAAGAGTAAATACAATTAATAGTGTACTGTATACATACAATACCTGACGATAGGTACCATATTCATCAATAGTAAGAATACGGCTTAGTATTGCCGAACTTACAATTCCAAAACTGAAAGAAACAAGACTGCCTATACCAAGCCAGAAAGCCTGTCCCGTTCTACTTTGGTTATTTATCATTTATATAAGAAAAAAGTATGAGAAATGACAGAAGTCTGGCATTTCTCATACTTTATAGTAGTTTTATAAGCTCCAGTATTTGAGTTTGTGGATACGATCGCGATAGAGACCTTTGATGTCTACGAGGACAGCGTTGTCGTAGGTAAGGTTGTCGAAGTACTCTTCGGTAAGGTCTTTGTAGGCGTCGTGGCCGACAGCTACGATGATAGCGTCATAGTTGCCACGCGGCTTTTCTATGAGATTTATGCCATACATACGACGTACGTCCTCTGGGTCAGCGTATGGGTCGACAACGTCCACATCGGCGCCAAAGTCTTTGAGTTCGTTGATGATGTCAAGGACTTTAGTGTTGCGGATATCAGCTACATTCTCTTTGAAAGTAAGACCCATTACCAGAATCTTAGCACCCAAAATTGCTTTACCCATTCCTATGAGCTTCTTGACGAGCTTCTTAGCTATATAGCCACCCATAGTATCATTGATGAATCGACCTGCAGAAATTATCTGGCTGTGATATTTAAGTTCGTTAGCTTTATAGACCAGATAATAGGGATCGACACCGATGCAATGACCACCTACCAGACCAGGGTAGAATTTGAGGAAGTTCCATTTTGTACCTGCGGCTTCAAGAACATCGTAGGTATTTATGCCTATGCGTGAGAAAATAATAGAAAGCTCATTCATCAGAGCGATATTAACATCACGCTGAGTGTTTTCGATAATCTTGGCAGCCTCCGCTACCTTAATGTTGGGAGCACGGTGAACACCAGGTTTCACCACGAGCTCATACACTTTGGCAATCTGTTCGAGTGATTCAGGGTCACATCCACTGACAATCTTGATTGTATTAGGGAGGGTGTGTACTTTCTCACCGGGATTTATTCGTTCGGGTGAGTAACCAACCTTGAAATCAACACCAAACTTAAGACCTGATACCTCTTCAAGAATAGGTACACAATCTTCTTCGGTGCAACCGGGATAAACGGTAGACTCGAACACAACGTAATCACCCTTTTTCAGACATTTACCAACTGAACGCGAAGCACTGAGAACAGGAGTAAGGTCAGGCTGATTATGTGAATCAATAGGGGTCGGTACGGCTACAATAAAGAATGAGGCCTCACGAAGTTTGTCAAGCGAAGAGGTAAACTCAATATCAGCATTTTCAAAAGCGGAGTGGTCAAGTTCTTGCGATGGGTCAATGCCTTCACGCATTTTGGCAAGTCTCTCCTCGTTGATGTCAAAACCTATCACCGAGATTTTCTTGGCGAACTCCAATGCAAGCGGAAGGCCTACATAACCAAGACCTACAACTGCAAGTTTGGCTTCCTTTTTAAGAAGTTTGTCGTAAATCATCATTAACTTATTCTTATTACTTTATTTTCTTTCAGTTGATACTTTTGATGCGATTCGGGACATTCTGCTATGCCCTTCTCATCAAAGTGCAGTCTGTGACCATATTCGCTCATCCAACCTATTTGATGAGCTGGATTGCCTACTACAAGCGCATACTCTGGTACAGTTTTGGTGACAACGGCACCAGCACCAATGAAGGCAAAGGCACCTATATCATGACCACATACAATGGTGGAATTAGCTCCTATAGTAGCCCCACGTCCTACAATAGTCTTAGCATACTGAGAATGGCGGTTCACCGCGCTACGAGGATTGGTAACATTGGTGAATACACAAGAAGGGCCTAAGAAAACATCGTCTTCGCAAATGACACCAGTATAAATGGACACATTGTTCTGCACCTTGACATTACGACCGAGAGTCACACCGGGAGACACGACTACGTTTTGGCCTATGTTACACTTTTCCCCCAATACGGCGCCGTCCATTATATGACTGTAATGCCATATTTTCACACCGTCGCCTATCACCGCACCGTCATCAATGGTGGCGGTAGGATGAGCAAAATATTCTGACATGTGATTTATTTGTTAAAGAACTCTTTGATTGCGCCTATGATAATATCTTGCTGCTCAGGGGTAAGCTCTGTATGTATGGGAAGTGATAGTACAGAATCGGCAAGACGTTGAGATACTTCAAGAGATTCGGCAGCACGAGTTATATTTTTGAACGCTTCCTGTCGCTGTAAAGGAAGTGGATAGTAAATCATGGCCGGGATACCCTTAGAAGCAAGAAATTCCTTCAACTCATCACGCTTACCATCAAGTACCTGTAGGGTGTACTGATGATAGACATGAGTAGATGAAGGAATAGTTTCGGGAACTTTGATTCCCTTAACATCCTTAAGATGCAAAGTGTAGTAGTCGGCTGCTTTCTTACGAGCAGCACAATATTCGTCAAGATGAGGCAATTTGGCTTTAAGCACTACTGCCTGAATAGTATCAAGACGTGAGTTACAGCCAATGACTGAATGATGATACTTGACTTTCTGACCGTGGTTGGCAATCATACGTAAGCGTTCGGCCAATTCGTCGTCATCAGTGAATATAGCTCCTCCATCTCCATAACAGCCCAGGTTCTTCGAGGGGAAGAATGATGTACAACCAATTGTACCGATAGTGCCAGTATGTTTAGCAGTACCATCAGAGAAAGTATATACTGAGCCTATAGCCTGAGCATTATCTTCTATTACATAAAGCCCATGTTCTTTGGCTAATTTCATTATAGGCTCCATATCGCATGACTGACCAAAAAGATGCACCGGTATTATGGCTTTTGTAAGCGGTGAAATGGCTTTTTGGATGTTTTCGGCAGTGACATTGAAAGTATCAGGATCCACATCTACCATGACAGGAGTAAGACCCAGAAGACCTATAACCTCGGCAGAGGCTACGTATGTAAAAGCAGGTACAATTACTTCATCACCAGGTTTGAGATTAAGAGCCATAAGGGCAATCTGGAGCGCATCAGTGCCATTAGCACATGGTATCACATGACGTGCGCCGGAATACTTCTCTAAATCCTTACCGAACTCCTTTACTTGAGAGCCATTGATAAAGGCGCAAGTATCAATTACCTCTTGAATGCCTTTATCAACTTCGGGCTTAATCTTCAGGTACTGGCCGTGAAGGTCAACCATTTGTATTTTATTTTTCATAAGCATATATTATCTCTTTTCGTCCCAACCAAAAGGATGAGTTGATAAAGGAAGTTTGGCAAGGGGATGATAGTCGCCAACTAAACCTACAGGGGTAGAGGTGCGAATCTGTTCTACAATCTCAATGCAAGGACGAGCCTCGCTGATACGAAAACCTTCACCATTGAGAATATGCTTATAACTTTCAGTGTGCAGTTCGGTAAAACCTTGGCTAAACTCAAATTCCTCTCCGTCTATATTTAGAGTGCGGTAAGTACGTTTCTCGCCTTGTACAGCATTTTCTGGAAGATTTTCAGCGTTGATACTGAGAAAATAACGTACGCGGGCTTTTTCAAGCTCAAGATAACCAGCTACTCGGTCAAAGCTCATTACATTGACTATATTTTTCTTAACAGGTCCAAACACCCACTGCAACATGTCGTAGAAATGTACACCTATGTTTGTGGCTACACCGCCACTCTTATGTACATCACCTTTCCAGCTGGCATAATACCATTTACCCCTTGAAGTGATGTAGGTTAAATCCACATCATATATCTTGTCCTTAGGGCCGTTATCAATCTTTTTCTTCAAGTCTGCTATTGCTTTATGGAGGCGGAGTTGAAGTATGTTATAGGCTTTGTGGCCTGTTTCTTCTTCGACCTTCATAAGTTCGTCTATAGTACGGGCATGAAGTACGATTGGTTTTTCGCAGATGACGTCCGTTCCAAGTCTCAAACCGTATTCAATAAAAGGAGCATGGGTGTAGTTAGGCGTACATATCGACAACCAATGAAGTGGATTGTCAGAGTTCATCTGATTATGACAGAATCTGTCAAATTGCTCTTGCTCAGTGAAGAACGATGCTTCAGGGAAGCTGCTGTCAAGGCGTCCCACACTGTCGAATCTATCGTAAGCTACCGTAAGATTATTGCCTGTATCAGCAATCGCTTTAATGTGGCGAGGAGCAATATAGCCTGCTGCACCAATCAATGCAAAATTCATAATTATAATAGTTATATTGTTTGCTATGGGAGGGAGAGAAGTAGGGAAGTAAATTAGGTAGTTAAGTCTGAGAGTGACGGTTAGGAGGCGGTGCGGGTTGAGGGAGGGGCTGGTGGGGTGAGGAGGAGGGCGGCGCGGCGGTAAGGGTTGAGGTGAGGATGGGCGAGGAGGGCGTGGTGGAGGGAGAGGTGGTAAGCGTAGTAGGCGTCGGGAGAGAGGTAAGGGAGGCGGTGAGGAGTTGGCTGAGGGCGGAGAGGAGGGAAAGTGGAGATGGAGAGGACGGGGTGTTGATGTAGTGGCGGTGGTTGTCGAAGAGCTTTTGTTTGAAGCGGGGTTCGTTTGCGGTCTCGTAGGGCCAGAGGTTGGCGGTGAGGAGGATGGAGACGCGCTGGATGGTGTCGTAAGGGGAGAGGGGTGTGAGGCTGCGGCCGTAGCGGAATTGTTTATGCCAGTGGTCGAGATACTGGCACTGCCATTGGAGTGGTCGGGCAGCGAGGAAGGTGGGGTTGTGGTTAGTAATTTGGTCGGTGACGGTGCGATGGAGTTGGTAGAGGTCTACGCTTGGGTCCTTGTGGAGGGAGGCTTCGAGGGCTCGGAGGATGTAGCGATTGAGGATGGCTTGGTTAGCAGGGGTGCGGTATGCAATGCGGTGGATAAGGTCGTAGCAGTTTGTGATGGTTAGGGCACTGCCAGGGGTGTAGGTGGGGAGAGCTACGGTTGTTTCGGTAAGCCAGGTTTTAGCTGTTTTGCGCAGGGCTGAAGTTTGGGCAGCTGTGAGAGCACCGGTGTTGTAGGTGGCGAAAATTAATGCTGCGAAGCCTTCGGTGGCTTCGGGATTGCCGAAGTTTACCTGGGTGATATCGGGGAGAGGTGGGAGCATGGGGGATTATCGAGGCAGAGCCTCGGGCGGAAACAAGCTTCGCGCTGGGAAAGGAGGGGGCGCAGGTTGGGCTGGGAAAGGAGGGGTAGCTTTCGCGCTGCGAAAGGAGGGAGCGGATGGCTCAGCGGGAGAGGGGTAGGGGCTGTAGGGAAGCGGATGGCTCAGAAGGGGAGGAGAGGGAGGAGCTGGCTTAGGGGATGGAGGTAGTCGAAGGGGTGGAGGTGGATGAAGGGGCAGTGGGTGAGGATTGAGTAGTGGGCGAGGAGGGGGTGGTGGGGGAGGCCGAGAGACGGGTGTAGTGGTCGGGAGTGATGGGGCGCACTGCGCGGGAGTCGGCGGTTACGGCCCATTCGACTTTGTTGTCGCCGATGAAGGAGAGGCGGTAGATGGTGCGGCCGGCGGGGTTGGTCTTGACTTCGGTGACGGTTGCGGGGCGCCCGATGAGGCTGCCGGTGAGCATGATGACGTGGTCGTTCTCGCGGATGTTGAGGGTGCCGGCGGGATGCACTTCCATGTCGGGGGTAAATTGGCCGATGGCAGTCTGGTAGCTCAGCATTTCGTGTGGCGGAATTATGGCGTAGGAACTTGTGCGCTCGCCGGTGCGACGGTAACACCAGGCTAAGTGGCCGATATGGCGGAACATAGGTGTAATGTCGGTGGCGTGGCTACGGAAGAAGAGAAGGCCGGGAATCACGGGTTTGCGTTCTTTGCGCAGGCGATTACGGGTGCGTCGGCGTATTTCTTCGCTTGGGTAAAAGATTTCAGCAAAGCGAACTTCTTCGGTGCAGCCTTCCATGGCACTCACTATTTGTTCATAACTGACACGTGGGCGGAATTGCATAGCGTACCAGTTTAACGGATTGGCTGTGAGAGTCTGGCGTATGTTGTGGCGAATGTTGTCAGCCTCCTGTTCGGTGACAGGAGTAGGAGTAATAAAACGAAGTGCAGGATTGAATGAGGGGTACCGTCCTCCTGTAAGACCGAGGAGTTGAGCCGGTGTGACATCGCAGCGTAGAGCAGCGAGACACCAGAGGTCGAAGGCTGTATCGGCTTCGACGGATGAGAGAGGTATGCCGTAGGGTGAGAGGGCAAGGTAGAACAGGCTGCTCAATTCTTTACGTAGTTGAGCAGGGGTACATTTCGACTGATTGAGAGGGAAAAGGTATTTGTTACGCGGTCGGGCGTTGGTGTCGACGATGAGTTGAAGGTGTTCGTCATCACCACGGTAAGCACTTTTACGGTAGGAGATAATCTCCTTGAAAGTCATACCGCCATTGAGGATAGCGAAAGCTACTATGTCTGCGGCAAGACGGCGAGTGGAACGGAGAGTGGGACGATCGCGAAAGAATCTGAGCAGATTGTCGAAAAGGCGGTTGTCAACAGGCGTGAACTCTGTGTCCGGGATACTCAGAAGGCGCTGACGTGCTTTGTTGATGGTGTCGGAAGCAGGTGCGAGTCCTTCAGTGACGGCCTGGTTATAGAGTGTGCCAATCTGTTTGATGTAGAAAGCAGCTGTCTTTTGGGAATAGCCATTCTGCAGTAGCCATACAATCCAGTCGTAAAGAAACTCCTCAGTAAATGCTGAAAAAGGGAAGGTATCACTACTAATGAAGGCAAGGAAGGCGTTAAGTGCTTTACGTCGACTTTCGGCAGTGGAAGAGTTGGGTGTCTCAGCTACCTTGAACCGAAAAAAAGTAATGGCGTCATTAGGTGTAAATATCTGTTTTCCATCAGTGATAGAAGATTCTGAGGTGGGTAACGCAGACGGAATAAACGACAATAACTCTCGACCCCCTGTTTCGGTTGTTGTAGAACAAAAACAGCGGTTTCGAGAGGATATGTCAGCTGAGGGAGTCACCTTTTTTGGAAAAGGATAAGGACTCGCAGTCCATATCTCTTGGTTAGAGAGTGTGATGAAGAGTTAATTCCTATGTTACAGCTTGTTACAAACCCTAAAATTGGCTATTTGTTAAACATTTTACAAAATTAGCCTATTTTACGGCTGCCCTAAGAGGCGAGATTATTTTTCTAAATCTATCATAGTGTGAATTTAAAATTTTATTTGTAACTTTCCTCTAAAACGTATTTCAGAAGATTTAGGTAATTTCATACAAAT
>CAYNUE010000063.1:0-15236 GCA_964400325.1 uncultured Sangeribacter sp.
TGTATTGTACGGTACACAACCTGGTCGCACCCCGTGTGGGTGCGTGGATTGAAACCCCCAGGGAATTTGCTTTAAATATTCCGCTCCTGGTCGCACCCCGTGTGGGTGCGTGGATTGAAACGGCCTCGGCGTTACGCACCATGAGGTCGCCGAGCTGGTCGCACCCCGTGTGGGTGCGTGGATTGAAACAATACGAGGACGCCGCCAGGATCCGCACCGAGAGTCGCACCCCGTGTGGGTGCGTGGATTGAAACGGGGAGGAGGAAACGCGCGACGCAAAATTTACCTTGTCGCACCCCGTGTGGGTGCGTGGATTGAAACCAGTAGGTCCAGCCCTGCTGCTTGCCCTCGGTGAAGTCGCACCCCGTGTGGGTGCGTGGATTGAAACTCCTGGCTCGTCAGAGGCAAGGACGCCGCCGACCATGTCGCACCCCGCGTGGGTGCGTGGATTGAAACAGCGAGTGCCTGCTGAAGTTGGGCGCCTGTAAAGGGTCGCACCCCGCGTGGGTGCGTGGATTGAAACGATTTGGCTGTGGAGAATGTCATATATAAGGCTACCGTCGCACCCCGCGTGGGTGCGTGGATTGAAACGATTTGGCTGTGGAGAATGTCATATATAAGGCTACCGTCGCACCCCGCGTGGGTGCGTGGATTGAAACCTTTGGCTAATGAGTTTACTGTCTCGGATAACGAGTCGTACCCCGCATGGGTGCGTGGATTGAAACGCGCAGTGGGTGCTTACCTAACAAATTATCTCGGTCGCACCCCGCGTGGGTGCGTGGATTGAAACATCATGTTACCGGTGACAGTCAACGGCTCCGTACGTCGCACCCCGCGTGGGTGCGTGGATTGAAACTCTTATGAGAAAATCAAAAAGACAAATCACCCAAGTCGCACCCCGCGTGGGTGCGTGGATTGAAACTGGCATTGGTAGTAATAATCGGGATTGACCTTCGTCGCACCCCGCGTAGGTGCGTGGATTGAAACAAGGAGACGATAATCTACAGCCGCGCGATACTGTGGTCGCACCCCACGTGGGTGCGTGGATTGAAACACCACAAACCATATCTCACAAGGCAGGCGCCACGTCGTACCCTACACGGATGCCTGGATTGAAACAAAAACTCTATCCAATTATCTTCCGGCACGCCGTTGGTCATACCCGCGTGGGGTACGTGGATTGAAAACACCCAAAGACAAACCAGCTGAGGCGGCAGAGAAGCCGTTGTACCCCACACGGGTGTAGATTGAAACATGCTAAATTTCGACTGTGCCGTTATGCTTTACAGGTCGCAACACGCGGATGAATATATTAAAATGTTATCTTGTCTACCATTAGCTATCACTTCCATAAAAATGATTGTATTATTAAGTCGTCAGTTCCTCGGAGTTGGCGACTTTTTTCAGTAAAAATACTTAATTATATCAGGTAAAAGTTGAATAATACACAGTAAATAAAAAACATAAGGAGCTTTAAATAAAGTAATTACATTCTTGTTAAAGCAGTATGGGAAGGGTAAGTAAACCACTTCTCCGCTCGGCGCACTGTAAGCCTATAACTTTAGCTGCCTATTGTTCATTGGTGTGGAACATAGATTAAAATCCGTAGCTATCATTTTTGTTAATCATTAAATTTACACTGATTACCCTGTGCATTATATAAAGTACAAAAGCAAGTCTTCTTTCCTTATTGAAACTATCTAACCAAATTTTTAATTAAATTTGCAAAAAATTAATACTAAAAGCTCATAAAAAACATTAAATCCTTATTAATTAACATATTAATAAGACATTATAATTTATAACACTCTGCGTCGTGACATTTCTTATTAGCCCCTAAGGGTTTATTTGATTAAGTCTATGTGGATTGAAACATTACATTATGTATATAGTACATAAATCTTAAGGTCGCACCCCTTGTGGGTGCGTGGATTAATAGGATTCTCGTTTCAGAGAGTCCTATTTTTTTATTTTTGAGGTTAGTTTAAGTTAGATAAGCGAGTATAAGTTGAACATACAGTGAAATCAGATGTAAACATATTAAGAATTTAGATACGATTGTAAGTCATTAAGACAGTGGATGGATTGGAAGTAGAGGGTGTAAGAAGGAGTAGGTATTAGGAGAGCATGTGGTCAAAATAAAGAGAGAAAAGATGAAGTCCAAGGGAAGAAGGTGTTTACCATCGTGAGGGTGCAGGTATATAGGTTTGGGGCATTTTTACGCTCTATAAAGTTAGTATGCAAAAAAAGTGCTAACTTCGCGTATAGACAGCCGACATAAGGCGGAGTGGAGGGTGTAACATACTGGTGGTGTATAGGCCATAGATGAGTACTGTACATGCTGGTGGAAAGACTGGTTTTCTGCGCCTATCGGCTGTCATCGTCATAACTTACTAAAGCATCTCTGATTTATGCCACAAACCTCAGGCGCAACGCGCCAACGTCAACAAATCGACACACCAAAACGTTATCATGTCTACCTACATAATGATGACTTCACCACTATGGTCATGGTAGTGAAAATACTTGTAGAAGTTTTCTTTAAAAGTAAAGAAGAGGCTGTAGAGCTAATGTGGCGCGTGCATAAGAGCGGCAAAGCCATAGCCGGCACCTACGTCTATGATATAGCTGCATCAAAAATACATAAGGCTATGGGTATGGCGCGTGCTGAGGGTTATCCGCTTCAGCTGACTATGGAACCAGAGTAATTTATTGAAACACCTCTTCACTACATATAATTAGTCTTCACTATTCTTTAATAGAATGCCAAAAGAAATAATATTTTCAGACGATCTCAACGAAGCCATCCAGTTTGCAATAGCGCTTGCCACAAGTAAGCGCCATGAATTTATCACACCCGAGCATCTACTGTCAGGTTTGATACATCAGGACCAGTTTGCCGATATTTTAGATTGGAGCTGCACCTTAACTGTTAATGAGCTGGATAATAAACTGCAGAAGTACCTCGCTGCACAGGAGAGTGTGCCAGAGCACATAAACTACGAACCAGAGTTGTCTGTGCAGATGTCTGAAGTACTGAACAGGGCTACTTTTACACTACAGACTTCAGGCGCTCAGGCAGTCACAGTACCTCACTGTCTGAATGCTATGATGGAAATACACAACTCTTTTGCGGCTGATCTTGTAAGGCAATTAGCACAAACTGATAAAGGGGGCTTTTTAGCTGCTGCCAATCAAGCCTATTCACCTACTCCTTCATCAATGCCAGAGGCAGAGACAGATGAGGTAGATGACGAAGAAGATTTTGCAGATTTTTTTGATGAGAGGGATGTAGAAGGCCCCGAACCATATTCTGCCTCTTCTCCCGAACCATATCCTGCATCTAATAAGAAGAAGGACGCTTCACAATGGCGTTCGCTGGTCACAGATGTAGATTCGCTCCTTGACACACGCAATCCACTCATAGGACGTGAGACAGAACTGGCGCGTACGATACAGGTATTATGCCGTAAAGATAAGAATAACCCTCTGCATGTAGGAGAACCTGGTGTAGGAAAGACAGCTCTTGTCTATGGTCTGGCACGACTCATACGTGATGGGAAGGTACCGGAACGTCTGCGCGACTCACGCATCTATCAGATAGATTTGGGCAGTCTGTTAGCAGGCACACAATTCCGAGGCGATTTCGAAAAGCGACTGAAAACAGTTATGGACGGTATCGCTACACAACCAGGGTCTATTGTATATATCGACGAGATACATAACCTTGTAGGTGCCGGTGCTACAAACGACGGTTCGATGGACGCCTCGAATATGCTCAAACCGTATCTTGAACAAGGGAATATACGTTTCATAGGTTCTACAACCTACGAAGAACTGAATCGTCACATGGCCAAAAGCAAGGGGCTTCTGAGACGTTTTCAGCAAATAGACATAACTGAACCCACACAAGCGGAAGCTGTTGAGATATTACGGCAGTTACAGAGCCATTACGAGGATTATCATAAGGTGCAGTACACTGACGAAGCAGTAGAATATGCTGTATCGGGTGCAGCAAGACATCTTACAGAACGTTATCTGCCTGACAAAGCTATTGACCTCCTTGATGAAGCTGGAGCATGGCGTGAACTGAATCCAGACCCGGAACAGGCGGACACCGTACCTGTAGTAGACAAAAAGACTGTACAGAAAGTACTGGCAGGAATGGCACGTATCGACACTAAAGCTCTGCAGACTGATGAAAAAGATACTATGCATACCCTACCCGAACGAGTAGCAGCCAAAATATTTGGTCAGGCATCAGCCGTACGTGCGGCTACTGAAGCTGTACTCATGTCTAAAGCCGGCCTTAATGACCCTAACAAACCATTGGCAAGTCTGCTTTTCGTAGGGCCTACAGGAGTTGGTAAAACGGAGGTAGCTGTAGTGTTAGCCAAAGAGATGGGTGTGGAACTCGTACGTTTCGACATGAGTGAGTACGCCGAGAAACACGCTGTAGCGAAACTTATAGGTTCACCGGCAGGCTATGTAGGCTACGAAGACGGTGGTATACTCACCGATGCCATACGCCGCTCACCTTCATGTGTGTTGTTGCTCGACGAAGTAGAGAAAGCCCACCCTGACATCTACGACATATTGCTGCAGGTAATGGACTACGGACGTCTCACCGACAATAAAGGACGCCACGCGGATTTCCGCAACGTAGTGCTCATAATGACCTCAAACGCAGGGGCACAATATGCCGCACAAGCCAACGTAGGTTTCGGCAGTAGTGTAACAGCAGGACAGGCTATGCTGAAGCAAGTGAAACGTACCTTCAAGCCCGAATTCCTCAACCGTCTGTCTGCCACTGTAGTATTCAACGATATGGACCGCGACATGGCTTCGCGTATACTGGACAAGAAATTGGGTCAACTTGCCGAACGCCTTGCCGAACGTAAAGTCAGCATGGCTGTCGATGAGTCAGCCCGTCAATGGTTGCTACGAGAGGGCGTGACACGCGAATATGGTGCCCGTGAACTTGACCGTGTAATAGCCACAAAACTCAAACCGCTACTTATGCGTGAGATTTTATTTGGCACACTCACTGATGGTGGAGCAGCTGCAGTCACCGTAAAAGACGATAATCTCATACTTGACCAACAATAAATAACTTTAGTATGATATTCTGGATAGACCCCGAAGACACCACTATGGCCTTTCCCGACCCACGTTTGGCCGAACCCGACGGGCTGTTAGCAATAGGAGGAGATTTGTCACCAAAACGTCTCATATCCGCTTACGCACGTGGTATCTTTCCATGGTTTTCATTTCGTGATAGCGAAGTACCACAGTGGTATTGTCCTCGGCAGCGTTTTGTCATATTTCCTCAGGACATACATGTATCCCATTCCTTACGTCCTCTACTTAACAGCGGCCGCTTCGAAATAACTTTCAATCGTGATTTCGAAGGAGTCATCTCTAATTGCAGCAGTTTGCGCATAGACGGTGAAGGAGCGTGGCTCGGGCCACAAATGATAGAAGCCTATACCGAATTATTCAAAATGCAACGAGCTGCCAGTGTCGAGGTATGGGAAGAAGGCCGCCTTGTGGGCGGCCTATATGGTGTGACGATAGGACATGTCTTTGCCGGGGAGAGTATGTTCTCTCTACGCCCCAGTGCCAGCAAACTGGCTTTAGTACATCTGGCACAACGCCTGGCAGCTGAAGATAAATTTGTCATTGACTGCCAGTTTGAAACACCTCATCTTCGTAAAATGGGTGGCACTTTTATCCATTATAATGACTATATACGTATTATGATGGGCAAATAGTGTCATGTATACTCTTCCTCGCAGTCATCGCGACGGTAGTGATGGGTAGAATGACACTCATGCACACCGTCATCAACGATAATATGCCTGTTGGCCATACCCGAAATCACCGATAGTTCATGGCTTACCAACACTATAGTGATACGCTTGGCCAAATCAGCCATTATAGAATATATCTGATGTTCGAACCGCTTGTCGACATACGACAGCGGTTCGTCAAGTACAAGCACAGTCGGGTCAGTTATCAGCGCTCTCCCTAACAGAGTGCGCTGTAACTGACCACCTGACAATGCGCCAATAGGTCGGTCTGCCAGGTCGGCTATACCCATAAGCTGTGTTACTTCATCATAGCGTCTTGCCGCATCTTTAGGATAACGTCCCCACAAGTTGCGTATCATACCGGAACGCACTACCTCTCCTACTGTTATAGGAAAATGAGTATCTATCATGCTTTTCTGAGGCAGATAGCCTATGGCAAGGCGATTGGTGGGCCGTCCTTCCGCATTATAGTAGGTTACTGTACCGCTATTAGGTTTAAGCAGCTTCAGCATAACCCTGAGCAGAGTGGTCTTACCACCTCCATTAGGACCAGTAATAGTCATAAAGTCACCGCGATTGACACACAACGATACACCCGGCAGCACAGGGCGGTCAGTATATGTGACTCTGATGTCGCGTAAAGCTATGACAGGCTGTGACACGAGATAAAGACTATTTTTTGAAATGAAGTAAGCAACTCTTGATAATTACTTTTCTGAAGTCTGTAGAGCTTTAACAGCAGCGAGACGACGCGCAAGTCGTGTCAGTTGTTCAGCCCAGTCAGTACCGTTGAGCTGCACCTGTATCGTATCTATACCGAGCTGTTGCGCGATGGTCCATGCTTGGTCAGGATTGTGAGCCGGTTCGGCTATCATAAGTACCGGACGAGCTGCAGCAGCTGAGTCAAGACGCTCCTGCATCTGACGTGCCGTAGGTTCCTTGCCTTCGCGTTCAAGCGCAAACTGATTCAGTCCATAGTCACGTGCAAAATAGCTCAGCGATGGATGTATGACTACAAAGGAACTCCCCTGTACTGGCTTAAGAATACTTGACAATGTATCGTCAAGAGCTTTCAAACGTGTCTGCAAAGCAGCCTCACGCTGCTTATAACCTGAAGCATTCTCAGGGTCATAAGCAATCATGGCTGCGGTCATGGAAGACGTTATCGCCTGCATATTGCGTACCGAACTCCAGAGGTGTGGGTCGCCCTCACCATTTCCGTGCGTGCCTTCAACAGCAGCTACTCCATCAGCCACATCGACTACCTGCAAATCAGGGAAATTCTCTATAAGTCGAGGCAGAGTTGCCTGCTCAAAACCAGCCGTACCCAACGACATATAAAGACCAGCCCGTTGTAGTGCTGTCATCTCACTCATCGAAGGGTCGTATGTTTCAGGATTTGTAGAGGGTTTTATAAGTGTCACTACTTCATATTGCCCATCACTTAGTGCCTGAGCTACCTCGGCCTGTGGCGCAAAAGTTACAGCGACGGCATGACGCTGTTCGTTACGGCCGCAACCTAACAGCGTAAGTAGCGCCACCATCAGCACAATACCAGCCATGAGTACAAGTACCGGAAAAGCCCTGCGCATCATAGCTTCCTTGACTCGTGTGTCCATAAGCTGTAGATTCAGAACTTACGGATACCCATTATCTCACGCACATCACGTAATGTATCGGCTGTAAGGGCACGTGTACGTTCAGCACCCTCGCGTACCACACGAGCCAGGTACTCATCGTTATCACGTATATCAAGTATTCGTTCACGTATAGGGAGTGTTACTTTCAGTATGTCTTCAGCCAATTGCTTCTTCATATCGCCGTAACGTATGGAGCAATCACTATAGGCGTTGCGGAAGTGCTCTACTGTATCAGGAGTAGACACCAACTCCATCAATGTAAAGAGATTCTCTATAGGTTGGCTTACAGGCTGATTAGGAACCTTAGGACCCTCATCTGTAACAGCACGCATCACCTTTTTACGCAATGTCTTTTCATCATCTATCAGATAGATACAGTTGCCTTCGCTCTTGCCCATCTTGCCGGAGCCGTCTAACCCGGGAACTTTGATAGCCTGACCACCGAAATTGAAATTGACCGGCTCACCAAAATAGTCAGTTTTGTAGAAAGAATTGAAACGACGTGCGAAACGACGTGTCAGCTCAAGATGTTGCTCCTGATCTTTACCGACAGGTACAAAATCTGCCTTATGAATAAGTATATCAACAGCCATCAGGGTCGGATAAGTCAACAGACCAGCATTAACACGCTGATTGGTCTGATTACCTATTATCTCCTTCTCAATCTCATCGTTATCTGAAGTTATACCTAATGCTTTACGGGCTTTATCCTTGAACGAGGCTGTACGCATCAATTCACCTATGCCAACGTGCATGTTCATCAGTAGATACATTTCCGAAATTTCCGGTATATCGCTCTGAATATAGATAATGTTTTTATCAGGGTCAAGACCTGCGGCCAGATACTCAGCCAGTATGTCCTTAACGTTCTCATGCAACATCTTAGGGTCAGGATGCGTGGTGAGAGCATGTAGGTCGGCTATAAAGAAACGGCAATCATAGTCGTCTTGCATACGCACAAACTTGTTCAAAGCACCGTAATAATTGCCTAAATGTAGGTTACCGGTGGCACGTATACCGCTGAGTACTACCTTCTTTTTATCATCACCGGCGGCAGTAGCCGGTATATTCTGTTCTGTTGTCTGCATAAGACTGATATGTTTTGTAGATTGCAAAGTTAACAAATATAAACATTTCCACGTATTTTTCTGCTAAAAAAATCAGAAAACGACATACCGACAAGGCTTAACAGTGAAGTAAACCTCGTCGGTATGTCGTTTTAATAAATCTGAAATCTGATTATAAGCTAATCGATTCAGTTATCCTGTTATCCCTGACAGCCGCAACCTTCCGGTTTGCTTGCGCAGTTACAGTTTATACGTGTTACAAACACCTTAGCACAGCTTACAGCCTGTACGTTGTGTATTGTATTAGGTTCCATAAGAATCTGCTGACCGGCCTTCATAGCGTGGATAGCTCCGTTAATCTCGAAGTTAACCTCTCCTTCGAGCACCTGCACCATAACGCAAGCGTCTACAGAGTGATTACCAGTTTCGACACCTTTGTCAAAAGCCAAGAGCATTACTTTGCCATTATCACAGTCAAGTACTTTCTTAGCCATAAGTTTGCCATCAACAAAATCTATATGACGGGCAATGTCTAATTCTGTGTTGATTTCAAAATCGGTTTTCATAGTAAAAATTGTATTGTTTTAATTGTTGTCCATAGTTTCAACACTTTCCTCTGTCTGAGGGTTCATTTCTTCGTTACCCTCTGTCTTTGCCTGACGCATAAGACGTAGCCATTTGCGATAACCTAACCATGCTACAACTGTATAAGCACCATAAAGAGTAGCATAAAGATATATTCCCTTATAAGCATACAAACCAACGCAAACCGCATCTACTGCCATCCATGCCAGCCACTGTTGAACATATTTACGTGCCAACATCCATGTAGCTATGATACTCATGGCAGTAGTAAAGGCGTCGAAATAAGGCACGTTGCTGTCAGTACACAGCACCAGCCAGGCAGCAATAAGGGCATAAACACCTGCTAAAGCCACACCGCACCATATAAGCACACCTACTTCCGCACGACGTATAGGCAATTCGGGTTTCTTACGCCTACGCAAGTGAAATGTCCAAGCTACATAGCCGTATACTGCCATAACCACATAGTAAATGTTCATGGCAAAATCAGCATATAATCCACGTGAGTAGTACACCTGCATCGATACCAGCGTCATCAGCAACGATACTATCCACACTCTTGCATTAGCTTTATACTCATAGTAGAGATAAAGTACTCCCAGACAGAAACCGACAATCTCGGTGACAGAGGACCACGACATCAGAAGTGTACTGTTACGGTAGCGAGAACATTAGTCGGCGCCTGTACAGCGAAACCGGCATAACGGTAGATTACCGGTTCTCCGTTATCACCGATATAATATCCGGCTCCGGCATAACCGTTGTTCTCGTATTTCTCATTAAAAAGGTTATTTATACTTACTCCCACGCGTAGTTTACGAAGTCCTCCTACAGCACCAAAATCGTATGCCAATGTGAGGTCAGAAACAAAGTAAGCATCAAGTGAAGCCTCGCGATTACCAGTATTGGTCAGATACTGACGACTTACATAATGGCTCATAAGAGAAGCCTCAAAACCACGCCAGTTGAAATTGAAAGCGTTGTTGAACAAAAATGATGGAGAGAAAGCTATGGGCGTGGTACCGAGATAGAAGCTGATAGGGTTAGTCCAGCCGTCTTCATAGATATATTCAGTAAATCGTTTTATTCGGTTACGCGAAAGTGTAGCGTTAGCTTGCCATTCAAAGGCGCTACAGAACTTCACGGCTCCCTGCAATTCTATACCCATACGATAGCTCGAGGGCACATTTTCGGTCAGCGGATTGCCTGTGTCAGAAAGACGTCCTGTAAGCACAAGCTGGTCTTTGTAATCCATCAGATAGAGATTGGCACCGACTGTAAAGACAGAATGGGAGAAGGTATAGCCTAATTCATAGTCAAACATGCGTTCGGCATGAGGCAAATGTGTTGGGTCACCATCGGTGAAGTTAGTACGTGTCGGTTCTTTATGCGCCACGCTCCACGATGCAAAAGCTCGATGTGGACCCTGGTTAAATGTCAGTCCTATCTTTGGATTGAAAAAATCGTAACGCTCTTTGTAATTGAGCGGTTGCATGGCATCGATGGTATAGTCATAGTCCGAATTGGCACCATGCAGACGATAGTATATATGGCGATATTGTAGGTCAGCAAAAACACTCAAAGCCGAGGTCACATCAACAGTAGCACGTGCAAATGTACTGAAGTCTGTCTTGACACTGCGGTTCGTATAGTATTGTTGCAGAGGATCAAGAGCACCGATATAGTTACGTACCCACTCTACTTCGCCGAAGTGATGACCGTGATATGTGTTAAGGACTGCTCCCATAGCCACAGACACACCATCTGTCGAATAGTCAGCTCCAATGTTACCGCCTCCGAAGTGACTGTTTGAGTGTTTCAGACGTATAAGATCGCTTTTCTTGATTGTTTCTCCTTCAGCATTTACGTAAGGCTCAAGACCATATTCGCGTAGTGTACGCGAAGTCTTATACTGCCGGTAGTAACCTACACCGCGTGTATAATGTAACGCAGCGTTGAGACGCCACGAATCACTAAGACGCTGTGCTATTAGCAAATGGAAATTATGTTGGGTAAAGTAGTCTTTCTGGTCAGGATAATAGGCTATGTTACCTTCTGAGTCAGTATATTGTCCGCAGGGGTTATAGCGACGTCCATAGAGTTCTATCTCTTCGCGTGAAGCATAATCCCAGGCCATATAAGTTTCTTCTTTTCCTCCAAATCCGAGTAGGCGCAAATCAGTGTCACCGTTATGATAGGCCAACTGACCGAAGTAGCTCCATAACTTTGATGAGGCACGGTCTATATATCCGTCCGAACCGATATTACTGATACGGGCTTCAGCCATCCAGTGGTCACCAAGAAGTCCGCTACCTACACGTAGAGTGGCACGATGTGTATTGTAGGAACCGTATGCCCCAGTTGCCTCAGCAAAGGCACGACGTGAGGGAGTGTCTGTAAGCATATTGACTGAAGCTCCGAAAGCACCAGCGCCGTTTGAGCTGGTACCTGCACCACGCTGTATCTGTACATCACGCAGTGACGAAGCAAGGTCTGGCATATTGACCCAATAGACACGATGACTCTCGGCATCATTGATAGGCACGCCGTTAACAGTAACATTAATTCGTGTACCATCGGAGCCACGTATATTCATTGCACTGTAGCCGACACCGGCACCAGCGTCTGAAGTCATGGTCAATGATGGAGTCATTGACAGCATATAAGGTAAATCACGACCGTCGTTACGCTTATCCAGTTCTTTACGTGTCACCTTTGTGTAAGCTACCGGTGACTTAGCGGTAGCGCGGTTAGCTACAATTTCAACTTCCTGAAGTGCCACCGTATCAGGTGTTTCCTCAGCAGAGACAGCCCAGCCAGGCATAAACATACCTGAGGCCAGGGCCAATAAAAGCACTTGCTTCTTCATATTTTAAATTTCACTACGCCGGTATTACCCGGATCAGGTTCCAAGGGTATATTCTCAGCTGGACCTTTAGGTCTGGCACCCCTATTTTTATCGTTGCTACGCCCTCTCATCAGGCGCTTTCACTATATGCGGCGACAAATTTACAAAAATATTCAGATACTCCGCCAACTCTATGAAAGAATACTGCCTCCTAAATTGTTATAATATTTAAATGTCAGATGGCCGATAGTCTTAGCTCAATGTTGTGCCCACTGAGTAAGAATAATGGATATTAGGACTTATCTGTTATCTAACATCTACTTATCTAAATTAGTTATGACAAATATGACACGTTATCTGCTCGCTGCTTTGCTTACTGCCGGTGTTTTGGTAACTACACAGGCAATTACACGCACAGCACCCGCACACGATGCACCAGTTACGGAAGAGACCGTGACGACAGTCGAAGAAAATGCTGATGATAATCAGGAGTCAATCAGCCGTGTGTTATTTATAGGTGACTCTATGACAGGTTGGATGGCCGAACGTCTCAATGCCTACGGAACTCAGAATGGTTTTGAGGTAGCTACAGTCGTATGGGACGGTTCAACTATTTCCAAATGGGCTGAAAGTGCTCCGCGTGTGGCTGAATTAGTTGATAAAATTCAACCTCAGGCTGTATTTATCAGTCTTGGTCTTAATGAATTGTTTGAGAAGAAACCTTCGCGTCTTGCTTCTGAAGTCGATGCTATTGTACAAGCCGTTGGCGACCGTCCTATACTTTGGATTGGTCCTCCGTCATGGCCTGGTCATTCCGAAGGTGCGGAATTATGCAGTTTTCTTGAATCACGACTTGGCGAAGGTCAATATTTCAATAGTTTTAATCTAAATCTGCCCCGTCAGAGCAAATCTAATCCACACCCTTCGCGTGAGGGTATAGTAAAATGGATGGACGAGGTGGTAAGTTGGATTCCAGATAACACCAGTCTGAATTTCAAAAGTCTCAATGCTCCTAAAGGGTCTGAGATGTCACGCGGTCAGACGTTTATCTACCGTCGTATGCAAGACTCTCTTTAAGGATACTCACATTAACGGCACAGCCCTCACCGAAAGACTTTCGGTGGGGGCTGTGCCGTTAACATGAGGCTACCTATCAATCTTACTTGCTCTGAGCAGAAGTATTTTCAACTTGATGGTGTTCATGTGAGTGTTTCTTTATCTTGACTTTCATGACATCGAAACCTTTGCCATACACTCCGTTGACATTGCCTTGTGATATAAAGGCATTCGGGTCTATGCTCTTGATAATACGGAATATAGTAACTGATTCTATCTTGCGGCACCATACCATCAGTATCTTGACCTGCTGTTTTGAGTACCATCCCTGACCGTCAAGCACTGTCACACCGCGGTGGGCTTCCTGATTGATAGCATTGGCGATTTCCTCCCAATTATGGGAAAATATAGTAAACTGTGTTGCCTGACGGTTAGAATTGATGAGCATATCAGTCATGTAGCTGTAGATGAATATAGTTACCCAACCGTAAAGAATACGTGGCACAGACTCCTGTATACGGGCTTCTAAGTCGCCTTCGAAGGGAAGGAAGAAAGTCATACCTACTATCGACATGTCTACTATCATCATGGTTCGGCCCACACTCACGTTGCTGACTTTTGTAACCAGGGCAGCTACAATATCCGTACCACCCGATGTTCCGTTGTGTATATAGATTGTACCTATTCCTAAGCCCATTATTATACCGCCCAATACAATACTCATGGCAGTATCGGCTATCAACGGTGGGTGGGACATGAAATACCCTTCGAGCAGACCTATGAATACAGAAGCTCCTGTGGCTCCGAATATGGTACGCAATACAAACTGACGTCCCAACGCTTTATAACCTCCGGCTATAAGCATAAGGTTGACTGTATACATAGTTACGGCTACCGGTATCAGGCCTCCTGTAGCGAAATAGATAAGTGTGCCAAGACCGGCCATACCTCCTACTACAATCGAATGAGGCAGAATAAAGGTACAGAAACCTACGGCATAGAAGATAAGACCCACGATTATCATCAAGTAGTCGCGGGCATTGTTCATCAGACTGTTATACTTCGGCTTTTTCATATTTATTTATAATCTTTCGTTACTTTTTGGCAGAGTTGATACGGAGGCAACCCAGGTAGCCTATGTTTTTCGTGGCAAAATTAGATATAAAATTCCAATTTCAAAGTTTTTTCCGTAATTTTGCTTTCACTTTTTAACTGCCGTCATGACACGACCTTTATTCCGGTCCATAAAGTCGGCACTACTCTTCTGATTATGAACAGTTCTGCATTACACATTCTGAGTCGCCGGGCTTGCATAGCTCTTCTGACCGTATGCGCCTCTCTACCTGCCTTAGCTTCCGATTTCTTCTCTACAGAGCAACCCGAAGAACGATTCACCTTCGGTCTTCGTCTCGGTGTCAATACCTCAAACCACACTATGAATAAATCAGCTTTCAATGTCTGGAACACTGATAGCTGGGGAGCTGGTTTTACTCTTGGCGCTGTAGCCGATCTTGCCATACGCGATTATATCTCAATTCAGCCTGGCTTCTTCTTCGATTACCGTTCTGGCAAATTCTCACGCGTAACAGTAGCCTCTGACTTGACAGGTGACTATTATGACCTTGTATCGGTTGGCGATTCTCATTCAGCTTTCATAACAATACCTATCCTGGCCTCCCTCCATTTCAGTCTTACCCCTGACCTACGCTGGAATGTAGATGCCGGACCTTATCTTGGTCTGCGTCTCGGCTCTTCCGATGACAGCCAAGTTGTCGAAGCTGACCCCGAAGGTTACGTTATGCGCGAAGTCGGACGTCGCAATTCCGACTTCGGCTTCAAACTCGGCACTTCCCTCACCCTCTGGCGCACCTGGTCTTTCGGCATCCACTATCTCGCTGGCATGTCCTCTGTATGGGACGACGGCTACGGCGGCCGCAACAAAGAGTGGACCTTCACCATCGGCTACGACTTCTGACCGTCCCTCCGCCGAATCCCGCCTCCCGTGCCTCCTGGTTCCGTGCGCGAGCTTTAGCTCGCCTCCCCCTCAGTCCGCGCGAAGCTGGTTCCCGCCCGGGGCTCTGCCACAATTCCCGCCTCCTGGTTCCGTGCGCGAGCTTTAGCTCGCCTCTCCCTCGGTCCGCGCGAAGCTGGTTTCCGCCCGGGGCTCTGCCCCAATTCCCGCCTCCTGGTTCCGTGTGCGAGCTTTAGCTCGCCTCTCCCTCGGTCC
>CAYNUE010000063.1:15336-20126 GCA_964400325.1 uncultured Sangeribacter sp.
GCGAGCTTTAGCTCGCCTCTCCCTCGGTCCGCGCGAAGCTGGTTTCCGCCCGGGGCTCTGCCCCAATTCCCGCCTCCTGGTTCCGTGCGCGAGCTTTAGCTCGCCTCTCCCTCGGTCAGCGCGAAGCTGGTTTCCGCCCGGGGCTCTGCCCCGAATTCAAGCTCTCTCAGCGCCCGGCCTATCAGGTCGGGTGCCGTTATATCAAGCCACACCGCCGAAGCATCGCGCCTATACCATGTCAGCTGTTTCTTGGCATACACACGCGTATTCTTCTGTATCCGAGCCACCGCCTCGTCACGCGTCATCACCCCATCAAAATAAGCAAACATCTCCTTAAGTCCCACTGTGTTAAGCGAATTAAGATGCCGCAAATGCACTACCGACCGCGCCTCAGCCTCAAGCCCATCATTCATCATGCGCACCACACGCTCATTAATCCGCTTAAATAGTACCTCTCGAGGTCCATCAAGACACAGCTTCACAACCCTGAAAGGACGTTCGATACGTTGCCCAGTCCTCAGCTCAGAATAAGGCTTACCAGCGGTCAGTGAAAGTTCCACCCCATGAAACACGCGCTTTATGTTGCGTTCATCTACTTCAGCCCTATACACAGGGTCAAGCTCTTCGAGACGCTTCAGTAGCCACGCATCGCCGCGTTCGGCATGTTCTGCCATCAGACGCTCACGTAACTCCGATGGCACAGTAGGCAATTCGTCTAACCCATGACACAGCGCATCGACATACATCATCGACCCTCCACACACCACGGCCCAATCCGAACGCTGCCACAATTCATCTGCCACTCTCAGCGCATCAGCCTCAAAAGTCGATGCGCTATAATAAGCATCTAAAGGCAACATATCAATAAGATGATGCCGTACAGCCTCTCGCTCCTCAGCAGTAGGCATAGCGGTCACTATAGGTATGCCCTTGTACACCTGCCGACTGTCAGCCGAGATTATCTCCGTACCAAGTTGCCTTGCCACCTCAACAGCCAGGGCCGACTTGCCCGAGGCAGTCGGCCCTGTGATGACGGCAAGTGTCTTGCCATTATAATTCATAGATTATTTCTTCACTCAGCAACAATACGGCAGATATTTACTATAACATCTGTAGCCTTCTCCATCGAAGGTATAGCCACAAACTCGTAACGACCGTGGAAGTTCTCGCCGCCGGCAAAGATATTGGGACAAGGCAGACCCTTGAACGACAGCTGAGCTCCATCTGTACCACCACGTATGGGCTGTACTTTAGGCTCGATACCAGCCTCACGCATAGCGCGCTCTGCAACCTCGATAATGTGCATCACTGGCTCTATCTTCTCGCGCATGTTGTAATACTGGTCATTGATTTCCACGCTGGCGCAATTCGGGAATTCATAATTGGTCTTGCGTACCAGATGTTCTATCTCACGCTTACGGCTCTCGAAACGGGCACGGTCGTGGTCACGTATGATGTAGCGAAGTTCGGTCTTCTCAACTGTACCCTCTACACCTATCAGATGATAGAAGCCCTCGTAACCCTCAGTATGCTCCGGAGTTTCCCAACGCGGCAACATAAGTATAAACTGATTGGCAACACGGATAGAGTTAATCATCTTATGCTTGGCTGTACCAGGGTGTACGTTGCGGCCTTTGAAGGTAACCACAGCTGAAGCAGCGTTGAAGTTCTCATACTCCAGCTCGCCTACGGCTCCACCGTCCATAGTATAGGCAAAATCACATCCGAAACGCTGCACATCAAATTTATGCGCACCAAGACCGATTTCTTCATCAGGATTGAAAGCGATGCGTATCTTGCCGTGCTTCACCTCCGGATGAGCCTGCAACCAGGCTACGGCACTTATTATCTCGGCAATACCAGCCTTATCATCAGCACCTAACAACGTCGTGCCGTCAGTCACGATAAGATCCTGGCCAAGGTAGTTTAGCAGTTCAGGAAATTCTTGCGGACTGAGCACAATATTCTGCTCAGCATTGAGTAATATATCAGTACCGTCATAGTTTTTGACAATACGAGGATGCACATGCTTACCCGACATATCGGGTGATGTATCAAGATGCGCAATAAAGCCAACCACTGGCACATCAGCCTTATCGGTATTAGCTGGCAGAGTAGCCATCAGATAGCCATTATCATCAAGAGTTATCTCTTCGAGGCCCATAGCTTCAAGCTGTTCCTTGAGATATTGTGCAAACACCATCTGGCCCGGTGTTGAAGGAGTCAGATTAGTGAGTTCATCGCTCTGAGTGTCAAACTTGACATACTCCAGAAAGCGGTCAGTAACTGTCATGGTGGTTCAGATTTTGAATGTTACGCCACACGGCACAAGCCGCACAGCATTTTAATGATGCAAATTTACGCATTTGATTTCATTCTCTCACAGTTTTCACCACCCTGAGTTGACATTTTCTGCAATATTTTTTGTAATTTCGCTTCCCCTTACCCCCACAAATCCCTCCTCCCGCGCCTCCTAGCCCCAGTGCCCCAGCCCAGCTGCCTCCTGGTCCCATGTGCGAGCTTCAGCTCGCCTGCCCACCAGCCCAATACCCGCGCTAAGCCCACTCGCCCCTCTTTCACCCGCGCGAAGCTGGTTTCCGCCCGGGGCTCTGCCCCGAATCCCCACCTCCCTCACTCTTAATCACACAAACATGGCAAAACGCAAAACCACCCGTCGTTCCTCAACCGCTTCAAAGAAAAAACAGAACTCCTTCTGGTCTATGGTTGCCATAGGAATAATAGCCGTCCTTACCGGTTCCTACACCGGTTTGTTCAAAAAAGACGACCACAAAGACACCAACTCACCCAATCATATCGCAGCCCTCGACCACGTCACTACGCCCTCTTCCCTCCCCTCACAAATCAAAGACTACGAAGGCTTCAAAGTCTCTTTCAATAAAGACAATGGCACCCCTAACTGGGTAGCCTGGGAACTTCTGCGCTCCGAAACAGAAGGCACACTCACACGCTCAGACAACTTCTGGTACGACACCGACCTCAACGGTTGCCCTCAGAGTTCCGACTACTCGCGTTCAGGCTATGACCGAGGCCACATGTGTCCGGCAGCCGACCAAAAATGGAGCTCAAAAGCCATGAATGACTGCTTCGTCATGGCCAACATGTGTCCCCAAGCCCACGCCCTCAACGCTGGTGCATGGTCCACGCTCGAAAGCAAAGAACGCCAATGGGCACAGCGAGATTCAGCCATTATCATAGTGGCTGGCCCTATTTACGAAAAAACAGACCGCAAAACCATCGGCGCCGCTGGAGTACGAGTACCAAGTGCCTTCTTCAAAGTCATTCTCGCTCCTTACCTTGACAAACCACGTGCCATCGGGTTCGTCTACCCCAACATGTCAGCCCCTGGCAACATGCAAAACTACGCAATGAGCGTTGACGAAGTAGAAAAACTAACCGGATTCGACTTCTTCGCAGCCCTTCCGGATAATATCGAACAAGACGTAGAAAGTCGTGCCTCTTTCACCGAATGGAACAAAACCAGATGACTCCGTCCCCACTCCTTCCAACTCATCCTATAGTAGCCATAGCCACCGCTCCCGGCACAGCCGGCATAGCCGTAGTGCGTCTGTCGGGAGACGGTGCAATAACTCTTGCTGACCAAGCGTGGCAAGGCTCACGGCCGTTGTCGAACCTCAAAGGCTATTCAGCTACCTACGGCTCACTAACCGATGCCCAAGGCGAAGTCATTGACGAGGCAGTAGCCACCGTCTTCCGGGCTCCCCATTCATTCACCTCACAAGATACTGTCGAATTTTCCGTCCACGGTTCTCCCTGGATTCAACGCCGTGTTGTCGAACGCCTCATCGAACTTGGCGCCCGACCTGCTGAACCGGGTGAATTTACCCAACGCGCTTTCCTAAGCGGACGCATCGACCTTGCACAGGCCGAAGGTGTGGCCGACCTAATAGCCTCCTCCTCACGTGCGGCACATCGTCTTGCTATGTCGCAGGCACGTGGCACATTCTCCTCTGGCCTTGAGACTCTTCGCCAACAGCTTATCGATTTCGCCGCCATGCTCGAGCTCGAACTCGACTTCGGCGAAGAAGAAGTCGAATTTGCCGACCGCACCCAACTCCTCCAACTCGCCACGACCGTCAAAGCTACCGTCGATCGTCTTGCCGACTCATTCCGTGCCGGCAAAGCCTTCCGCGAAGGTGTCCCCGTAGTCATAGCCGGCATACCCAACGCCGGCAAATCCACACTTCTCAACCATCTCCTGCACGACGACAAAGCCATCGTCAGTGCTATCCCCGGCACCACCCGCGACATCGTCGAAGACACCCGCGAAATCGGTGGTGTTCTCTTCCGCTTTGCTGACACTGCCGGCCTCCGCGATACCACCGACACCATCGAAGCTATCGGCGTCGAACGTGCCCGCACCCGCCTCACCACCGCCGCTATTATCCTCTGGCTCGTCGACCCCATCGCTCCCCTTACCCCCCAACTCACCCTCCTCACCGACCACCTCGCTACCCTCAACCCCACCCAGCACCTCCTCCCCCTCATCAGCAAAACCGACATCGCCACTCCCACCCTCATCACCGACGCCCACTCCGCCCTCGCCGCTCTCCTCCCTGCCCTCGCCGATGCAGGCGATGAGCACATCGCAGTCCGCCGCGATCTCCTCCGCCCCGTCCCCATCCGGGCTATACCGGTACGCCGCGCCCCGCTTCCTGCAGGCGTCCACAAGGCTGACACAATCCTCAGTCCGGCCCCCGATGGCCCACGGGCCCAGCATTTCGCCGGCGTCTGCCGCCGCGCTGCCGAAG
>CAYNUE010000064.1:0-19861 GCA_964400325.1 uncultured Sangeribacter sp.
AAAGGGAAATCCCTCTGCACCCTCTACGACTTCCGCTTCGCCGAAAAGAAATAACCACTTCATTATAATAAGGAGGTAATTAGGTCAACGAGAAGAGGGATAATTAAGTCCCGTGGAAATTCCGATTTATGATACACCCTCATCTTTTTTGAAAAATGAGGGTGTTGTATTTGGGTATCGAGGGGTTTTATGATAGAACCGAAGTAGTCTAAAAGCTTTGAGTGTTGATGATAGGGATAGGGGAGTTTAGGATTTGAGGTAGGATTTGAAGCGGGGGATGGAGGTGTTGACGATGAGAGAATCGGGGAATTCCGTTTCGGCAAGGAGGGGTGGTATGAATTCGTAGTTGGCGATGTCGAAAGAGATATGTGCGTCGCTCCCAAGTATTACAGGTACCTCATAGCGTTTGCAGAGACGTAGAATTTCCAAGTTGTTGTCGCGGGCAGCTAACTTCTTGCGGATAGGTTTCAGGGAACTGTTGTTGATTTCAAGGAGAGTGTTGTGCTCCTTGGCAGCGAGGACGATAGGCTCGAAGTCGAGTTCGGCTGTACCGTCGCCCGGATGACTGATTATGTTAATGTAAGGGTTACTGATGGCGCGAATCATGGCATGAGTGTTCTGTTCACAAGTGCCGGGAACGTAGCAAAGGGAATGAATACCGGCAATACGTAGGTCGAGACGTGACATCATATCGTCGTCCATATCAATATGTCCCTCAGTGTCAAGGATATTGATTTCCGCGCCCAAGAGCAACTCGACCCCGTACATATTTCGGGGCACAACGTGAAGGTTACGGAAATAAATCGGGGCACACGTGCCGGGGAGAGCCGGAGCGTGTTCAGTGATGCCGAGCAGTTTTATACCCTTTTCGGAGGCAGCTTTTGCCATCTCCTGAATAGTGCTGTAAGCGTGTCCGCTTGCCACCGTATGCGTATGAACGTCAAGTTCTATTCTGCTAAAATCCATATCAATCTGTCTTCCTATGTGTTAAAGGTGATAATCTCCATTGTTCAAGTCTATCGACATACTTAGTTATATATCGGAAAGAATCTCTATATTGGATAATTTATGGCGCAAAGTTACTAACAGTTGCTCATATTATCAGTTTTTTCCATAACAATTCAATGTTGCAACCAAATAAAAGCTGCAACCGAGTGAAAGTAAAACCAGGGTCATATCATCGAAGAGTACTTTATGTAGTTTAAAGAGAACAATTGATACTGTCCCAGATGTTAATCGGTATCGAGGTGTAAAGTGAAGGATGGTCAGGAGTATTTAAGTTTGATATGTTCAAAACTATATTATTAGGATTCTCTTAATTGTTTATGTATCTTGTTTCTAAATTAGTTATTATCAATATTTTATGTTGTAATAAAGAATATGGTACCTATCAAAATGATTAAAAAAACCATTGATTAAGTGTTTTTGTGGGATAATTATTTGGCGAAAAATAGAAAAACTACTATATTTGCAAAAGATTAGCATTCTTTGCCAAGAGTTGCCTAATCCTTTAAACGTACAATTAGAAATAGGCATTTTTAGAATTATTGCTCCTTCGAATCTACTCACTTGAGGAGCATATTGTCAGATAATACCCTACATTATGATTCGACCATCGTTAGTACTTTGTCATAACCTTCGGTTGCTGCTAAGTTTGTTTTGTGTAACTATTACATCAATTCTTTACGGAGTGGAGCATAATAGGTTACCTAATCATTACATTGTGGCTTTCGATCCTTATGTAGCTATTTATCAGTCCTATTACACTGATGCGAGTGTGCTTGACAAAGTTACTAAGGATTTAACAGATCATGGGTATGATCCTTCAGTAGATTATATTTCTGTGGTGGGTTATGCGTTGGAGATGGGATACCCGGATATGGATCGTTTCGCTCGGTCTTACACCACCAATACCCGGGGAATATGGCGATGGAATGTAGTAGGGGATGCTACAATGAAATCCACATTCAATCCATGGCCATTAGGACAACCGACACTCAAAAACGGTCCTGCTGCTTCAGCTCAGGTGTTGGCTAAGCCTTTTGTGATTAAGTCTGTTGGATAAGCAACAAACGATTCAGTTCGTCATTTGGCTGACCATACTTATTTGATTATGGTGACAGACGACGTGAGCAATGGCGGGCATAATGATTATGCTAAGGAGTGGGCAAATATTTCAACGGCCGGAGGTGCGAATACAGCCAGATTTCGGCAGATTCAAAATGATGTTTTCGCTCAAATGCAGGACTTCAACAATATGTTTAAGTTTGAAGTGCCGAAGAAGAAAGCTGAGACTCCAATTTCTCCTAACGGAGGATATAAGATACTATGGCATGAACTGATTCCATCTGAGCGTCCTTCGATTCATTCTGCCACCTCCCTTCCATCACCCCTTCCTTTGCAGCGTGTAAGGGGAGGATATAATCTTAATCTTGACACCCAGACTTTGAGCGACCTTTATGAGATCAATAAATTTGAAATCCTTTCATCCACGGGTGACACTCTCGTGAGTTCTCCAACTGCTACCGGATTATTTCACATTCCAAGTAGTAAATTAACTAATGGTGACTCCATAAATGTAAGGATGCATCTTGCGCTTAAAGATGGTGTTTATAACGGTGTGGTAATGACTCCGGATAACGTTCGCTATGCTGCCGGTTTGAGCAACAAGCAGAAAGTGAAATTAGCTGACGATTCCAAAATATTTGGTTTCATCCCTTTATGGGATTGGATTTGGTGGTGGGCACCCAACAATGCTTTCCTCGCAGTGATAATATGGGATTTAATTATAGGATTTATTATCATAGTTATCATTCTTATCTTGGGATATCGGTGGTTAAAGAAATCTGCCACCTATGTGCCGGAAGATAAGTCGATAAAGATTACCCATCTTTAAATCGTATCCGTTAGTTGAGTGCTACTTTACATTTGAAAATCTTGAATAAAAATACCTTATGGCTAAGGACGTTATCAAAGAACGAATAATTATCGACCTTGAAGATTCACAAAGAAGTCTTGTCCCTATATCGGAATCATTGTTTGTGGACTTCCCTCCGAGGGAATTTGACGGAATGATGGGGCGTTTCTTGAAGAAACTAAGTATGAAACGCTCTCTCAAAAAGGTAGAAATCGGAGTTAGGGACATAAAATGTCCTAAGGAGATTGTTCTTAAAGGGTCAAATGCCAAACGTAATCTTTTCAGTTTGGTAGTGGATGGTGAACATCATGGTATAACAGAGACTCCTATTTCTGTCACTTTGACAAAAGAGCGTACTCCGTTTCAACTTTATTTCCAGCCTTCTCTGATTGCCGATTGTAAAGTGGTGCAGGGCACTACCCCTAAAGATGTCGCTGAAATTTATTCAGTGACTGGAACGGCCTACGTCAGAAATTTAGATGGTGAGGATCTTGATACCCAGGATTTCCAAGTAGATATTGAGTTCAAGGATCTAAAATCTGATGTGAAGGTAGAAATTATAGGTCAACGACGTCTTCAATATAAGGAGTTGCCCAAAGATCGTGTGGTTAAGTTTGGAGAACTACGAGTGACTAATCCCAGAAAATTTTCACGTTCCCCAAAAATTAATTTCGATGGTCGATTGACGCTCGTAGGTGCTGATGGTAAGGATATGGGCATGGTAAAAAATGAAGCCGGTGAACTACTTCCCAGAGCCAGATTTTCCGATTCGACAAAAGACATTATTAAGTTAGAGGGCCTGCGCTCAGGTCCGGTAGAAATCGATGGTAACCTTGAATATAGCCCTTACCATAGAGAAATAGAAATTGACCTAAAGGATATAGCCAATCCTCTTCAAGCTTTTGACACCCTCACATTGAAGATAGATGGTAAATGGGCATATTCGGCAGATCCTGATGTGCCAAATCTTGTGCGTGAATCGAAAGATATACGCCTGATGAAAGATACTCAGGGCACTGAGATGCGTGTAAGTCTCGATGGCCAGTATCTTACTTCAGGTAATGAATCAATATTGGATACTTTTGAGTTCTCTCCCGGGGGTGCATTCAGAGATGAAAAGACAGTTGAACTTGCTAATATTGCCACAGACTCTTCGCGAGGTGGAAAGCTGAGAATAATGGCTCCACGTATAGTGACAACCATTGCTGAAGAGGGTCTGCGAGTTTACGGCCCGAATGGGAAAGCTGTTGATTTTGATAAATTGGTATCTCTTGAAGGTGACTTTGCCGAAGAATCGAGGGAACAGGGATATGTTGATGTCCCCAATGGAACTAAACTACCGGAGAAACTAAAAATAATGTTCAATCCGGCTGAGGTTTATTCTATCAATAACGGTGGTCAGTATAGTTTTACTCTCAATTCAGTTATAGAGATAGATTATTACGAGAATGGTGATGGTCGCCCTTGGAACGAGATAGGGCGGAAAACGTTTAGAATTCTGCTTCGTAGACCTATGTACATATTGCCTTTCCCTGAGTGGCTTTGTGTGGATTACGGTTCGAGCGCCATCGTTGGTATGTATAAAGGCAAGCTCCTTGACTTAAACTCTCGCCGTAAGGATATACTCAACCAGATAGGTGCCAGCAATAAAGATTGGCATCCTCGAACAAAAGGAAATGAGAATGAAACGGAGAAGGACACTGTATTCATCTCTTCTGACCTTTTGCTGAATACGATAACGGGTATCAATGCCGATAGTCCTGTGTCGACTCTTTGTGGTGAACAGACTGTAGAGGAGCTTGATTACTCTAAGACAGCGGTGAGCCTTGCTCCCACCAACAATATCGCCAAGAATAATTACCAACGTATTCTTCCGTGCCTTAAACTATTGGTAGGTAATAGATTTCTTCCTGAAAATCCCGATTATAATGCTTACGAATATTATAGGAGAGACGGGGGAGAGAATGTAAGCAAAGTAAAATTGGCTGAGGCAAAGGAAAAGGATGAGCCGAACTCACTGGCATCAATCAACGTGCTCTTTGATGAGGCTTACAAAGTTGTGTTTCGTCATTATCTTACTCAGTTGATACCGCATATTGACCGTGTCAATCGTCTGGTACTCACTTATCCTAATTCTTATACTCCTGATCATTTAAAGGTGCTTAAGACAATCGCTAATGATACTTTCCGGTATTTAAGGGAAGGTCAGCTTCAGTTCGTTAGTGAAAGTGATGCTGTGGCTGCGTATTATATGGACCACTGGAGTGAGTATAATTCCGGCTTAGAGATAAAGCGAAGTGAGAACATCCTTGTGTATGATATGGGAGCAGGTACTTTGGACCTGACTTATTTGTCCAAGGAGTATGACAAGAAGAAAGATGTTTTTGACCTTAACATAAAGGGAAAAATAGGTATTAGTAAAGCAGGTAATTATCTTGACTTTATACTCGCTTCAATAGTGGCTGAAAAGGGGGGACGGGTAACGAAGGAATTAGCAAAGACGGAACGCCCGGCTGGTGTGAACGCCGACCGTATTGCTCGAGGACGTATTGCTTTAAAGGACTTCGTGAAGAATAAACTGAAACCGCTCCTTAATGAAAAGAATACATCCCAAACACTTACGTTCTCTTATAATGATGAAGATATTAGTGTTAAAATTGGAGAGGTATTGGCTCACAAGGAGTTCCAACAGTACCTGCATGACGTAACTTCTAAGGTCCTAAAGAGTATGGAGAACTACCTCAACTCCACAATGCCTATTGACACTGTGATATTGTCAGGTCGAAGTGTGCGGCTACAGCCTCTTCAGCAGGCTTTGAAAGACGCACTCAGTCGCTTCCCGACCGATAGGGTAGAGGGCATACGTTTTCTTGATCTTGACATCAATGGTGAGCATGACCGTCAGAAAACTGCAGTGGTAGAGGGCGCAACAAAATATGCTGGTTCTTATAGATCTGATAATTCGAAGGTTAAAATTCATTCCAGAAGATTGTATGCTTCTTTCGGGGTTGCTTTCAAACGTCTGGGTGGAGAACTGGACTATGTTGAGTTGGCTTCCCATACAGATATGCCCTTGGGTAGCGAAAGGGGATCAAAAGATTTCACAGTAAAAACACTGAAAGGTATAGGTCATGCTGATGAGGTACGTCTAATCCAGACCTTCCTTCCGGCAGATCAAACCCTAAAAGCATTGAAGACAGGTGATTTTGAATACATCTCCGAGATGAATACTTATAGCCTGTCATCATTTGGAGGTCGAGATAGTCTGGATATGGCTGTGAACGTGGACCGACATAATCAAGTGTCACTCTATGTTGATGGAAGACCCACAGTAGGTACGACACCGAAGGGAGTGGATCTAAACAATGTAATTACCCGCCGTAGTATATGGCCGGCAACAATCTAAACTAAAAATCACACAGAAATGGGAAGAAACAATAACAAGGGAAGTAAGAGTGGGAATGGCAAGCCACACGGAAATGCAGAGGACCAGAAAGGGAAAGGAAAAATTACCTTTGCTACCGAGTCGAAAGTAGATAAGGAGAAGGTGGCTTTACAAAATATTTCCTCGGATTCGAATGAGGAGGATCAGAAGCCTGGAGTCGCAGAGAATGGGATTCCGAAGAAAGAGACTCCTAAGTCTACTCCACGTTTCAATGCGTTTCAACGTCTTCTGATTAAGCTCGGCGGTATCAATGTACCTGACGAACCGGATCCGGAGATTGAGGAGGCTCAGAAGAAAAAGGTAGAGGAGTTGGAGCAAGAGGTTGCTAAGCTTGACAAGAAAGTTCATGATAATGAAGTGGTGATGACTGACTGTCTCCTGAAGCTTCAACCGGAATACTATAATCAGTCGATTGAACCAAATCAGTTGTCTAACACTCTTCTTCGTGAGGTTGATAATCTCAAGAAGGTAGCAGCCGAAAGATTGTCTGATTTAGGTAAATTACAGAAAGAGGTAGCAAGAGCTTCCGAAAACTTGGAGGTGAAGGTGGTCGAGACTTCGTTGCCGGAAGCTTCCCCTAATAAGGTTGAGGCTAATAAGGAAGTAGGCCGCTCCATAAAGGCAGAAGAGTTCGAGGCTTTCAAGAGAAAAGAACTTGAAGAAAAGAATAGGCTTAGGGAGGAGAAAAACGCTCTTCAGAAGAAGTATGACCAATTGAATAAAGATGCTGCTTTAAAGAGATCCAAAATCGAAAGTTTAGAGGGTGAACTGAAAAAGAGAGAACAGGCAGTTGGCTCTTTAGAAACTCAGTTACACCAAGCTAATACAAAGCTTAATGAAGAAATAGAAGCTCATAATAAGCTCATTGAGGATAAAGATAAGCTTATCAAAGAAAAATCGGATAAGATAGCTCAAATGGTTGAAACCGAAAAGCGAGCATCTGAAGTGCTTAAAAAAGTGCAGGAAGATAATAAGCAGCTTAGAGCTTCCGATATAGGAGAGGTGACTGCAAGACTTGAAGGTGCTCAAGATGATATTGCTAATCTGAAAGAAACTATTTCAGCACACGAAGCCACTATAGCGGATAAGAACGATGAGATTAAAGCTCTCAATAGCGCTATTGAGTCTAAAGAGGCTGCTTATATAACTCTGTTAGAGGCTAAGGCAGGGGTCGATGCTAAACTCAAAGAGACTGAGGGTAAACTTGGAGACGCACAGCAGGAGATCAATGCAGCTAACACTACCATCAATCGTCAGGCCAAAGAAATAGAGCGAGATGCCAAGATCATTAAGGAAAAGGATGAAATGATAGAAGACAACATTTCGAAAATAAATGATCTGGATGGAAAGCTTAATGTTTCAATCGATGCATTAAATGCTGCAAATAATGAGATTGAGCGACAGAAAGGCATAGTGGTCACCAGGGATCAGGAAATTGTTGGTCTCAATGGCAAAATTGATAGTCTCACTTCTGATCTTGGAGAGGTGAAGAAGGAGCTTGGTATCAGTAAGCAAACTGCATCTGAAAGCGTGGAAGATTTTTGCGCATCTATTATAAAGGAAGCAGAGGCAGCTTTGGAGGTATTAAACGAAGGAAGATATGAACTCGGTCAGGGTGAAATGGGTGAAACATGTGCCGATGACGAAGATGTAAATAAGCGTAGGTTTAACAAACTTGTAACACGGCTTAAGGGCATAGCACCTGATGCCTATAAAACAGTTGGTGATCTTCGCAAGGTGTTTCTGGATATGCTCTCAGAAGAGGTTAATAAAGAAGCAGAGGGAATCATTACTCCCTTGGCCCGTCTGTGTGCCTACAGCCGTTTACCCTTTATGCGTGAGGATCAAGGGGAAGATTATATGATGCTTGATCCTAAACGTTTGGGTCGCCTTGAGCAACATCTCAAAGGTATGCTGGCTATGGTAGGAATAGAACTGATAATCCCAACACCGTTCTGCGACAATGTGCATGAGGGTGATTTTGAGGCGCGTCCGGGTGAGATTCCTAACCTCGACTATATATGTCCGAATGCTCGTCAGCATCTTGATAAGGTTGACAGATACAACACTGAAGATATAATCACAGACATTGTTTGTGTGGGTTACCGCATTCCCGGTCAGGCTGACCAAAAGGCAAAAGTTATACTTTAAAGAGTAAATCTTATAATCATGAAAATAAAAAAAATTTTGGTAACTACCGGATTATTGCTTGTAGGAGTGCTTATAATCCCTGTGCTGAACTCATGTAAAAGCTGCACTACATCCTCAAGATCCGATACGGAAGAGTCCATTACTACATCAAGCAATTTCTCGGATCAGTACCCTGAGGAATCTGTACAGCGTCCTGATGAGGTGAGAGTTGTGGTAGATAAGTCGGGCAGCATGAAAGGATATTTCAATCAGGCTGATATGCAACCTATGATGGCAGCTATAGAGACTATGCGAGATCTTGGTGTGAGGGAGGGCAGCCTTCAGTTCTTTGGTGATTCCAAGCCATTCCCATCGGGTAGCAAAGCTGCCTCAATCTTAGCTGCCTCAAAGTTTGACAAAGATACGGATATGTCCAATTTAATTTCGGGTTGTATTAAACTTGGGGGCGATACAGTCCCTGTCGCTTTAATCACGGATGGTATCGTCAGTACACCTCAGGGAAAGAATGATTTGCCACAAATGGAGCGAAATATCAAACGTACGTTAGAAGAGAAATCAACTAATCTTGGCTGGGTCATATTTCGAGGAGAAAGCAAGTATAATGGAACCTACTATGTAGAAGCCCAGAGACCTGTGGCATACCCTAAGGGAACCCTAAAAGCTGATGAGCGTCCTTTCTACATTGTTGTAATCGGTCCGAAAGCGGAGATTCGTTATATTGTATCTCAGGCTCAGAAAAACGAAGAAGATTGGGATAAAAGTTGGGACTGCGAATGGGTAGCCTTCAATACTCATGACGATCACACCAATCTACAATTCTTTGCTATGGACAACGCTTATTTCGTAGAAGGAACGGGGGGATATAAATGGGAGAAGAAGGATCAGAATATAAAGATACCATTGTGTTTTTATTATCCCACTTGTCTTCATCAGCGAGTGAAAGATTTGAAACCGTCAAACGCTACTCTCGAACTCAACGGTAATGTTATTAAGGGTTGGAAATCGTCTATCGGTGGTGGTAAGACCGATAGATATGTGCAAATAGATATACCTGGGGAAGGACTTTATGAGAATCTTCAAGCTGAAAATATCCTTACCCTTATTTTCTCCACATTGCCTGACCAAAAATGGAGTGAAGAGTACAGTTCGGATGACGACAGCACTATCTTCACCGATTCTGATCAACAGGAGAAAACTTATGAGCTTAAGTCTTTGCTTAAACCTATGGGCGATGCTTCAAGCAATAATGAAGTTAAGGTGACTTTTAAGTTTTCAGAATAGGGTAATTGAAACGCAGTCCTCTTTGATATCGGCTTATGGTGATTTTATGATATCGAGGAATGCAAGTTTGTAGTAACTTCAAATTAATTTATAATTATGAAATTTTTAGAATATTTTTTCTTGCCTGTCAGCGCAAGTGAGTCTTACAAGGATGCACTCGGTTTCCATACCAATTATTTTGTAAATGGTAGTGGTTTTCTCATGGGTCTCCTTTTAGCTCTTGGCATTGCAGTAGTGCTTGCTTTGGTGTTCTATTTTGGTATTTGTAAGAATTATACACTTGCCAAGAAGAGTAATTGGTGGATTTTGTCACTTGTGGTGGCTATAATCGCATATTTTGGTGCTGACTTTATTCTCATAGGAGGTCAGGGCTCAACTTCTGTAAATACGTTTTATGGAGCCAACGAGCAATTGGTAAGAGATAACCGTAACAAGCCAAATGCAAAACAATACGCTAAGTTGAAGATGAAGATAGAGGGAGAGCTTCAGAAGCAAAAGGATGTGCGCGTGCCTTTTGATTTTACTTGTGCCGGTTGGTCGTGGCTAATCTTCCTCGGCTTCTCGATGTGGATTAAGCGTTATTCCGTAAACGGCACCCAGATACCATTTTAGTCACTTGAAAAGGGTATAAAGAATATGCATAATTTATTTATATTCGGCATAGGAGGCACGGGCGCACGAGTGATCCGTGCCCTCAATATGCTCCTCGCTGCCAATGGTGGTATGATGGAGGAGAAGGTAAAAAAGGATAATGGAGAAGAAATAGTAAAGACTACTCGTGTAGTTCCTATTATAATAGACTATGATGTAAAGAATGGGGATAAGACACGTGCATTGGATACGCTCACTTCCTATTCGAAATTACATAAAGAGATTTATAATGGAATAAATACGAGTGTAAAACATCCACTTAATGGATTTTTTAGCACGCAAGTAGCAGAGATGCGTGAGATTATTCAGGACAAGAGTGGCAAGACCACCTTCAATCTTCAATATAATCCACCCGCCTCGGCAAAAAAATACAGTGATAGTATAGGTTATGATTCATTAGACGGTGACCTTCAGCTCACTCAAAAACTTCTTGAGACTCTCTATAACACGTCAACCAATCAGGAATTTGCTGAACTCTATATAGACACCACTGTTGGGTTCAGGGGTAACCCTAACATTGGCAGCGTGATGCTAAACAATATCAGTCAAACCAGAGAATTCAAAGAATTTGCAAGCGTATGCAATGGCAATACCGGCGATCGCGTGGTAATAATAGGTTCTCTTTTCGGAGGTACCGGCTCATCCGGAATCCCGGTATTGGTAAATGCAATTCGTAATTCGGCTATAAACGGCGTTAACTCTGCAAAAATCTCCACAATTCTGGTGTGTCCGTATTTCAAGATTGGGGCACCTGATGAGAAACAACGTCAGAAAGGTGTGATTGACGACAAAATCTTTGAGTCAAAGACCAAAGCAGCTTTATATTATTATGAAGATGCCCTTAATGACAAGATAGATGCTATCTACTATATCGGAGATAAAAATAAAAATACTCTTCCTCATCATGTAGGGGAAGATGAGCAGAGAAATCCAGCCCATATAGTGGAGCTAATCTCAGCCATGGCTATAACCCATTTCAATGACTTGGGGCAAGCTAACCTCACACAGACCGATCCTAATACAGGTAGGAGGTTAAATCATTGGAAATATGGGTTTGAAGTGGATATTGATAATGCACAAGACTTTAATTTCTCAATGTTCCCCCAACAGTCACGTCAGGCAGTAGATAGCCTGATATCCTTTGCTCTTGCGGGGAAACTGGTGAAAAATTATATCCTTGGAAATAATAAAGATTGTAAGGCTGCCAATTTTTATAAAATTTCCGGTATTGATAAAGATGTAGCTGCCAAGAACGATAAGGAGAAGGCTCTTAATGAAGCTTTAAATGATTTCATAAAATATTATGAGAAATTTGTGGGGTGGATGGATGAATTGGAGTCTGGTTCGCATCACCGACTGAAAAGTTTCGATTTTGAAGCTAAAGAACTCTGTGATATTCTAAAGACACACCCTTTCCGTAAGGAGAATAAGAATTTTTTCGGAAAAGTCACTATGGATCCGACCCTGAAGGAGACAGATATTTTTTCGGCGATGTCCCAAATATATAAAACGGTTCATATGCCGGAGGGAAAGGCTAACGAATTAGTTCCAGACGATACACTGAGTTATGCTTTCTTCCATACCCTTTACACAGCATGCTGTAAAATTGTGAAGGAAAAACTCAACTTAAAAAATAAATAATCGAATATGTCGCACACACTATCAATAGAACCATCATCGAGAGTCGTAGGAGGCTTTCAACAGGAAGCACCGGAGATATCGAAGATAATAGAAGGAGCGAATATTTCTGGCACTCTTCTAAATAAATTAGGTACCTCTATACCGACACCTTTTGCACGTCTACATCTGTTTAATTCAGCGTTCAAAGAGCTAAATGCTGCTGATAATGCGTATGCACAAGAGGTAGGTGCAAATTACGAGAAGCTGGCCAGTCTTGCGCTTGATATGTTTGAGTTTCTTTATCTATACGGAGCAAGCTCAAGACTCACTATTCTCTATTGGAATATGGTAAATCAAGCGAAGGCCTTGAAAAATTCAATTCAGCCTGGTCATAGTGAGTTAGGTGAAGCTCTTCAAGCGGCATGGCTAAATGGAGGGTATGGCGAGCAGGGTATATATCTGTTTAAGTTTGGTGATGATATAATCGGGGGAACCTCTCCTCTGTCGGTGTTTTACACCAATCCAAATCTCACCAAAACCTTTCAGGGATTATCGGAAGGCCATAAGCTGTTTGACACAAATAATCCATGTAGTTTGGAAGATCGGGCTTTAGAGTTCAGGATGTATCTCTACAAACTCTTTAAAACCTATTCCGCAGCTTTTACTGGAACTGAGTTAGGGCAATATATTTCCAATCACCTCAACAGGGATATGAGTTTCGTGCCTCAAATCAAAAACGAAATCGATGCTTTCTCTGCTCTTACCCGGGCTCAGATGGAAAGTGCTCTTGGTGCTCAACAGAATGGAAACCAACCATATACACAATTAATGTTTAATAATACTCCTTTGATTGTAGGGGGAGTGACATTATGGGTAAAAGATCTGTCTAACATAAGCTTCAATTCAGATTATAAGATCAAGTCAAGTGTAGGTACTTACTCTAATATCAACATCAATGGAGCACAGCGTACGTTGCGACAGCCATTGGTGTTGAACGAGTTTGGACTAAACAATGCACGATATGTAGATTCGACCCTATGGAGTATGGCCGAACTGCCTGCAAGTGATGTACAAGTGCCCTTGCATGAACGTAAACTACCGGGTACAGAGATTACTTATCCCTATTTGAGAGCAGAAGACTTTTTCCAAGAGAAGATAATAGATCTTAGCTATAATGTGCATAAAGATAAGTTCTATACCGGATTGGAGGAGGATACGACCTTTCTGCTTCCTTTGAAACGTGAGTTCTTCAAGTATTTCAGACCGGAAGATCTGCAGGGGATGTTACAAATCAAAAAGGACTATGCTCCTGACGGTCAACTTGAGAGTGTGACTGCCACCCTTAAGGTTCCATTGGAAGGAGGACGTGATTTACCCTTGGAAAAGATATATTCAAGAGCTGAGCAAACAATAGTGAATGCCAAACTCACGAATAATACTTTTAATATGGCTTTCTTCCCATTCTATAAGGATAATTCAGAAACGGCGGATAACAGCTATGATGTAATGCTGGCCAGCTCTATTAAGGGCGCTGGGCTGAGCTTCTATAATCTGGAGAATCCTGATTATAGATATGAGCCTCTAGAACTTCACGGAGAAGTTTCGGATAATGTGCGAACAGAGAAAGGAGGGAATAGTATATTAGAGACCCACCATTATAATATTAATAGACCGTTTGATATAGTGGAGATATCTGTTCAGACAGATGGGAGGCCTGCAAGTGGTCTTGTGTTGCCGAAAATGAAAGAAATTGACACTGCCAATCCTATGTTTGACTATGTCTTCGGTGTGGATTTCGGTACCACTAACACTCAGGTCGCTTTTGCCTGTAATAATGGGAATATCGAATCCTTCCATATCCGTCTTGACAACAAAGATGAGGAAATCCAGACAGTTTACCTTAATAACCATACAATAAAAGATGGTAAACATCAGCTGGAATATGGCTTTGGTCTGTTCGGTGAGATGGCATCTATGTCAAGGCGAGAATTTGTTACCTCCGAGATGGATAAGAATCTATTTCCGATACGCACGGCAATCTGTGAAGTAAGAAATCTTGACTTGATACAGAACCCACGTTTGTTTGGTCACCTCAATATTGGTTTTAATTATACTCACGAGATGACAACCGGTAGTGGGGATAACCGTTATCGTACAGACCTTAAATGGGATGACACTGATTTAAATGCTCGGACAAGGACTCAAATCTTCTTCCAGGAGCTCTTAATGTTGATGAGGAATAAGTCGATACTTAATAATGGGAATCGTGATATCAAAGTGGTGGTGACTTATCCACAAGCAATGAATGGGCGCCTTGAAAATGATTTCAAGACAGATTGGAGATTGGCCGCCGAGGCGATTGACCTCGATCCGGAAAACATTAAGTTCCATTATGAAAGTATTGCACCTTACTATTCATTCAGTAGAACTCAAGGTTTGAATGATACGTATGTAAATATGGACATTGGCGGCGGATCGACAGACATCCTTTATTACAATCCTACCAGCAACGAGAAAATGACTTTCTCTGTTATGTTTGCCGGAAACGATATTTGGGGTGATGGATGTAATCCATTGCTTGCAGGGGGTCGTAATGGTTTTATAAAGCATTATGAAGCATCCAATAGATACCGTGCTCTGTCCAATAATCTCCAACAAGATTATCAGACTGTGAAGATAAATTCATCTCAAGGTAGTGTTGAGAACAGATCGCAACGTTCAAGCGATATAATTAACTATCTCTTTAAAAACGATGCAAACTTTAACTTTACCGATGACATAAAGAATTCGGAGATGGCCCTACTGCCAATAATGCATTTCACATCGTTGATTTATTATCTGGGTCATATTGCAGAATCACAAGATCTTAGTATGCCGAAGGTATTGTCATTTACCGGTATGGGTAGTCTTTACCTGAAGATGCTTGGAACGGAGAAACAGCTGGGTAAATTGGCGGGAGTAATCCTTAACCACAAGAATCAGACAAAAGGCTCATCGATAGAGATACTTTTTGCTCCAAGACCTAAAAATGTAACTGCCGAAGGAGCTGTAACAATTAGTCTGGCAAACCAGAGAGGAATAGAGCTCATAAAGACAGAGCCCGGATTATGCTTCGGAATCATTGATGAAGAACCGGATACTCGTTTAGAAATAGGGAATATAAAAAATGGCTTGAATGGCAAGCGTATGCTCGACCTTGTGGTGGAGAACTACAAGGAAATCATTGATATGATGTATGATGACGAGGATTTTAGAGATGTGATAACCGATATGGGATTTGACAAGGCTCTTAACGCATTGCCTCCAAAGGATAAGCTTGAAGCTATCTTCAACGAGAGTTTTAATATCTGCGTACAGAATTTCAAGAGACTGCATAGTGACGAAAATGATAAAAATAAGGTGAAAGAAAGTCTTTTCTTCTGGCCTCTTAAGAATGGTCTATATATGTTGGGAGAATATCTTACTTCTGGCATCAAGCCTAATCATAATAACTGATAAAGATGAGAAAGAGAATAATAATAGCTATAGCTCTCATGGCTCCGGTGTGGTTTTTGACCACACCGGCCTTCGGTGAGCCTACACCAGATCAAGCTGAACAGTCTGAGGTTGCGGTAGATAGTGACAAATTAGAAACAGAAACGCCTATAAAAGTCGGAGATGAAGGAGAGGATAATGCATCTGCGGCTTGGGATATTCTGAATACTGAAGTGGAAAAAAAAGAGTCGAATAGTCTTGGTCTGCTTGGATTAATATTTGGGGTCTTAGGTGTAGCAGCTGCGGGATTTGTTTGGTATGATAGCCGTAAAAAGATATCTGCATTACAAACTCTCCTTAATGGGAGAAATGACTTGGAGATTCAATCGGCTCTTAATGCCAGTCAAGCGAAAGTAGAGGAGCTAAATAAGTGTTGTAATAGGTTAAATACAGACTATACTTATTTGAAGAAAGATTTTGATGAGTTAGTTGGCAAACTGAATAAGAAATTTCAGAATCCTAATAATGGCTCTAACCCAAATGATACTGCAAAGTCTCAAGAAGTAAGAAATTCAAGTAGTGGCAATGGTACCTATGGGCAGTCGAATAATCATAGGGTGGAACAGAAACCCGCTCTACAGACAACCTATGTGTCGTCGTTGAGTATTGATGACAGGGGGGAGTATTCTATCCCAATGTATTCACTTGAACCTGGAAATACCCAGGCTTTGTTCAAGGTTTTACTTGATCCGCAAAAGGGTGAAGGCACATATGAACTTAATCCAAATATAAATAATATTTCGGTTTATATGGATACCTTAAAGATGTTTGCGGATGGTCTCTTAGCTTCTAAAACCTCAGGATATAAAACATTAGTTCCGGGGAAATTGAAAAGAGATGGTGGGGATTTGAAAGTAGTTACAAAGCTGCAGATTGGATAAGTATAATCGAATAAGCAATCTAAACTTAACTATTATGACCGATCGACAAATAAAAGCTCTAAATACATTATATGCTGCAACCATCGAAGTGATGGAGGCCTTTGCTCCCGAGAATGTAGGAGCTGTTGAGAGGCGAGAGGCCTTGAGTAGAATGATAGAGAATTTTCTCATTACCGCTTCCTCTCCTAATGAAGGGATTGTGTATTCCGAAATGCCTCGTAATAGCGTCGGGATAGTGGGAGAGGGTGCTGAGAATATCAGAGGTAGTATATCAGAGAGACATGAAGCGGTCGCACAGACTGACACCATTCCTGTCTCACCTGGGAAGGCTAAGAAAAAAGAGGATGCTAATTTCCGTTATGCTGTTGGTCCGGTGTACCTTAACGGTGATTTTGTGTTCAAACGTGTTAAACAGAAAGAAGACAAGGATAGTGACACTGTGTATCCATATGAATTATATATTGAGGATACCAACGGCACCTTCAAAATTGATGCTCCATTGGCAGATTATGGTGAGGAGGAGTATAAAAGAACCTTTCCTGAAATGGTAGTTGAACTTGTATCAGGAGACACACCGCGGTCAGAGGCTACTTGTCTTAAGACTGTTGTGGAGGGTGAGATAGAGAAAGAAGGGAAATCCTGGAAAGTAACCAAAAGAGCAAAGGTAACCTATGGCAAATAATAAGTCTTTTATTTTCATAGTAGGTGCGGCAATAGCTCTTTCGATGAGTATGATAGGCTGCGGAGGTGGTTCTAACAGCGCAAGTGAGGAAACTGATTATTACGTAGAAGATGTAGAGGGTAATACCTTGATAATGAATACGGGCCTTCGTGTAAAACTTCTTGGAATCAAGGATGACTCCAAACAGGCTGAACAGTTTATGCGTAAGCATATAATTGATACATATGTTGACCTTGTTCCTGATTCGGAGACCGGAGAACCGATACGTTCTACTGACGATGAGGTGTACAGGTATGTCATTATTCCTGCTGATAACGATGATGACCCCTATCAGTGCCTCAACACAGTTCTGATTGATACTTACCGGCGTGATGTTTGGGATGCCTCTTACGTGGTGGATTCTCTCGACACTTATAATGCCCTTGTCTCCACAAGGGAGCCAGCCAAAAAGCTGAATGATCTTGCACTTTATATGAAACAGCGTACATTCCTTATCGAAACTCCGCAGGGTATAGGGACTGGTTTCTTTATAAATGACACCGGAACTGCTATTACTAACAATCATGTTTTAAAGAATGCTACAGGCAAGGTATGGTTGTATGCAGATGATCCAGATGATTCGAAGATCTATCAGACAAAGACTCGCGGAATTAAGAGGGTAGATTTTACAGATCCTAACCTTGATATTACCATTTTTACCGTAGATTTGGATAAAAATGAGTCAGTGCCTTATTTTAAATTAGCCGACCGACATGCAAAACAAGGTGATTTCTGTGCTACTTTGGGCAATCCGCACGGTCTGACTGCTACGTATAGTGCCCCAGGTTCGGTAAGTGCTTATAGAGAAGATCCCTACAATAACCGTAATACAATGGTGATGCAATATACTATTCCTACAAATGGTGGCAATAGCGGCGGTCCTGTTTGTCTTGAGAACGGGCTCGTTTATGCTGTACATGAAATGGGTGATAAGACAATGCAGAATACTAATTACGGTATTGATATCCTTGAAGTTCGTCCAATCCTTGATAAACTTGACATAAAATATGGCGGTAAGTAAGGAGGATGCGTTGAGGATCTACAATAAGTTTTTTCGCGGTCTTGAGTTGAAAGGCTCAAGATTGCGAAAATACTCTTTCGGTATATCTGGACTCACTCAGGAGGCGGTGTCGAGTTTACATAGGGATCTTTATGTAGCCGGATCGGACATTACACGCCAGGAACTCCTAAGCTTCATTGACCAAAGAGGGGATGATGAGCCGATCGCTTTCTTGCACTTACCATTACGATACGTTGTGATTGGGGAGATATTTGAAGTAACACAGAAAATTACCAATCAATCGCCTTATACTGTGATAGGTATAAAAATGTCGTCCACTCATTATTTATTATGGAGTAGAGAGTGGGAAAAGGATCGAAATGGAATAGTAACTTTGAGTGCAGATTCTATCTTAGGTGAATTGTCTCCTTCGCCCTTATCTGAAGGCGCAGAAGTACTGGCAGTGAATATTCTTCCTCCTCCAAGATTTTATCGACTTTTGGATTTCATTCTTTTGGATGAGAGATATTCAGAGACCTTGCCTTCTTCTGTGTTGCCACTTTATTCTAAATTAGTTGAGGCCCATGTAGGTCATAATGTCAATGCAGAATGGCAGGACATATTGTCCATAGCATCGTCGATAGGGATTTCCATATATACAGTATTTAAAATCTTAGAATATATAGTTGCGAAATATTAAGCCTATGAGTAACATAGATAAGATTAAGGAAGAGATATTAAACGAGATTTCATTTAGACTTGAAGAGGATCATGACTTACGTTTTACAGCTCGAGAAATTGTGGATACCTACGGTGATTATCACATTGTGATCCGGAATGGATGGTATGGGGTTATGTATGGCAAGGAAGTTTGTATCCCATCAATTTATGATAATATTGAAATTTCATTAGCAGGTAATATCCTTATCGCTCAGACGGATATTATGGGGAAAAAAGGGTTGTGGGTATTAAGAGAAAAGAAGGGGGAAGAGGTTATTGAGCCAATTTATGAAGCTTTGCTTATTTCTCCTTACTATAAAGGGGTAATTCTCAAAGATGATGGGAAGGAAGGATTATATTGCCTTGAAAGAAAAGAGCAGTTGTTAGAATTGAAGTATGAGCAAGTAAGTTTTAATACTTGCGCTAAACATGTGTGGGCACAAGTAAATAGGGAAAAGTTTTTATTCCTAAATCTTACTTCAGGAAGCTCTACTTATATACCAAAAATGATAGTACCCTTAGAGCATGAAGCATTTTCAGTATATATGCATAATGATGGTCGACTTGAACTCTTGGACGGGGATTCCTTTCTTCTTAGAAAATTGGTGGCACAGTTAGGAGGTCGCTTAAAGCTGTCGAACTCGAGAAATGGTAGAATTTATGTGACAGATGCTAATGGTTTTATCCTTAATTCTTAAATTCATAAATTCACAAAGATTACTGATAGTTAGTGAGACAGAATTGGTGATTAGGTGGATATTGTATAGCCCTTAAATTTCCATTTAATTTAAAACAATTTATAAGTATATTTCCCAAGTACTTTAGTGGTACACGGATTCGATTAGCCAGTTAGGGGAGAGGGTGTGGGTGATGGTGGAGAAGTTAGCTGCGATGAGGAAGACCGTGCGGGGGTCGGAGGCAAATGGCAGGTCGTAACCAC
>CAYNUE010000065.1:0-19618 GCA_964400325.1 uncultured Sangeribacter sp.
GATTCTCAAAGCGTTTCAGAAGATACTCCTTGAAAGTGTCAAGATCCAAATCATCTATAGTTGCGTCAACAGAGTAAACTTCAGGGATGAAAGTTCCACATTCCTCCATCATCTCAGCAATCTCATTATTATCGACGATACGCCGCTTATCAGCGCCTTGCTTCGCCCAGATAATACCCTTATTGTCTTTATAAGGTTTGTTGATACCTTCCTTAATGGTAACTACAATGATATAACCATTGTCTACCGCTATAGCTTCTGTTCCAATACCAATCCGTGGGTCGACACCATGAGTGGCAATATTAGACAGAACTTGATGTGTGTCTTGTACCTCTTCATAACTCAAGGGATTCTTTTCACCTATCTTATCTTTTACACCTATAATAAGCTTACCGCCACGGGAGTTACTGAATGCAACCATTTCCGCACCGATTTTATAATTATCATCGATGCGTTCCTTGAATTGCACACGCGACACTTCGGAATGTCTGATTATGTGTTCGAGTTCTTCTACAGTCATTTATTAATACTTTAGTAATATACACCTTCTTTAATCAGCGGCTGTGCCAAGTAGCGTAGCTCGCTTAGTCTTCAATACTATTGTGTAGAGTCAACTGGTGAGTGCAAAATTAGACAATTCTTTTGAATAACTCTTTTTTAGGGGGAGAAAAGCCTATTTTTTTCATAGGGCATTCATTAATTTTGAATCTACACCATAGAATTATCAATAAACTCTATACTCTGATTGGGATATTCAGAAAAGGGTTGAAAATTTGGTGGGGTAAGAAACAATCGTTAATTTTACATTGTATGTACATTGCACGTATACGGCAGGCAACCAGTATCATTTCATGGTAGTGACATTTGATTGGTGGTCTGACTTTCTTCTTGACCCTGAAATACTGATAAGAGGATGAAACAAATTGTATTGTTAATCGTAACTCTTCTACTCCTTTGCTCATGTTCCAAAACTAATAAGACCCTGGATAGTATTGAGAAGACTATGATTGTAGAGCCATTTAGCGCACTTAAGACATTAGCTTCTATGGATACGCTCTCTATGTCTGAATCTCAAAAGGACCGGAGAGCACTGTTAGAGACTTATCTCTCGATTGTTTGGCTTGTCCCTGTTGGTACTACTTCTGATGATTTAGCTCGTGCCACAAATGCATTTGACGGGAAATGCACAACGGACGAAGTCAAATCACTAATAATCAAATCGGAGGTAGCAAATGTAACAGGTAATCCGGTTGCTCGTTTAGAGTTATTGAAAGACGCAGAGTTTCTTGCCTCCCAACTTGAGGATAAAACTGATTTAGGCTTTATATATTTCTATCTCTCTAAGGCTTACTCCAATGGGTTCAACGGTATAGTCAGCGAACATTACGCTAATAAAGCTTTACGTATATTCAACGAGTTAGCCTATAAGAAACAAAGTATCGATGCTCGAATGGCTATTGTGGGTGCATTAACAGTCAAACGGGATTTTGCTACGTCATTTGATTCATTGTTGGCGATGAAGCAAGATGTACTCACCTATTCTACTGATAGTTATAAAACATATTTTCTTGACCAACTTGCACGTGGATTTGATGAAAATAATAGAAGCAAGGAAGCCATAGAAATGTGGCATAGTATATATAATATTGACAGTATTCCCTCCAACACCCTTGCTCATTGGGCACGGGCGTATATTCATATCAACCAGCTTGATAGCGCTGAGATTCTCATAAACAAGGCACTTGCATTGCCACATAGTAACACAGATGAATATCTATGCCGAAATGTGCAATATAACATAATGGAACTACTTGGCAGGAAGTCAGAACTGCCTCTTATTGACAGTCTACGCGAAAAGGCAGCCAATTTGGACTATGAGGAACGCAAGATTGCCGAGTCGAGTCTTGCACTGAATAATAAATACGAGTCTGCCACTCAAAGTGCTTGGAAAAAGATACACGAAAGTAGCCAGCGAACCATCATAATCATATCTGCCTTCTCAATTTTATTATTGTTGATGATAGGAGGAATACTTTTTTACAGAAAACGTTCTCAGCTGCTTCAAGTTGAGAATGAAAATAATCTGTTGAGACTTCAAAATCTCGAACACAATCTTTTTGAGAAAGACACTCAGCATAATGTAACGGCTGAAAAAATATCTGCTCTTTTCAAGACTCCGTTCAGCACGATAGACCGACTTGCCTCAGCATACTTTGAATGTAAGGAGACTGGACAGGAACAAAAACGAATATTCACTGAAGCAAAATTGGCGATAGAAAATTTCTGTTCCAATGACTCTCTCAAAAAAATGGAGGATATTATCAATGCAACCAATGATAATATCATGTCTCATTTTAACGAGGACTTCCCGAAACTTTCATCATCACAACGGAAACTTGCCCTTTTCTTATTTTGCGGTTTGTCATTACAATCCATAAGCATCTTCCAGGGGACGGACTTACGCAATATCTATGTCTATAAATCTCGACTTAAAAGTACCATATCAAAAAGTGAAAGCCCTCGAAAAGAGCTCTATCTTGCTTATTTCAGATAGTTTCTAAATCAAGTTAGGCAATGTAAGATTATTTATCTACCTTACATTAGTAATCAGCAAGTTAAGATTACTAATGTAAGGTATTGTAGTTTGATACCGGATAGAATCACACTAAATTTGCATCATAAATTTACTCATAAACGCATGGCGCAATCTTCCATGATTTGTGGTTCCACTCTCCTATTCTTGTATGAAAAAAGCGCAAGAAATATAAACTCCATAGTACCGTAAATAATCTTATAAAACCAATAAATATGATTAAAAAAATTGCAACACTGGCTCTGATGCTTATTTGTATCTACATTGCCAATGCGCAGCAACCTTTACCTCTAAATCCTGAGGTGAAACATGGCGTTCTGCCTAATGGATTGACATACTACATTCTTCACAATGAGTATCCGCAGAATCGTGCCAACTTTTATATTGCACAGAAAGTTGGCTCGGCTCTCGAAACTCCGGAACAGTATGGTCTCGCCCATTTCTTGGAACACATGGCCTTCAACGGCACTAAACACTATCCAGGTGACTCGATGCTCCGTTATCTTGAGTCCAAAGGTATACGCTTCGGGGCTGATGTCAACGCATATACAGATTATGAAGAAACAGTATATAACATTGACAACGTACCTACGACAAATGCAGCACTTATGGATAGCGTATTGCTCTGTCTGCGCGACTGGAGCTGTGACATTCTGCTTGAAGGTGATGAAATTGATGCCGAACGAAAAGTCATTCAGGAGGAATGGCGTATGCGTAATGACCCAAACCACCGTTTTCGCGTAGCTATGGCTCCCGTAATCTTCTCAGAACCTCAGTACCAGTTGACCCCAATCGGGACTATGGAAGTTGTCATGAACTTTCCATACGCTGCACTGCGTGAATATTATCACAAATGGTATCGTCCCGACCAACAGGGCATCATCGTAGTCGGAGACTTTGATGCCGCCGAGATGGAACAGAAAGTCATTGCTACCTTTTCAGATATACCAATGCCCGAGAATGCCGCAGTGCGTGAGTATGTTCGTGTAAGTGATAATGAACAACCTCTGTTTTTCGCTTTTGAGGACCCGGAACTAAAAAGCGGCCGTGTGGATTTCCAAGTGAAATTTGACAAGATACCCCTCGAATATCAAAATACCGACGTAGCCTTTATCAACTCTATAGTCCAAGACATCATAACCGAAATGATAAACAATCGTCTGTATGAGCACAGTCAGGAGCCTGATTGTCGCTATGCAAATGCTGGCGTTTATTTTACGAATATGTATCCCTCTAAAACAAAAGGAATTTTCAATGTCGCTGCCATAGCCAAAGATGATGAGATGGCTGCTTTTGAGGACGCCTTTGCCATTGTAGTCCGTGCATGTCGCACTGGATTTACCCAATCAGAATTAGATCGTGCTATTGCCGAAATACAATCACAATATGATAAGCGGTACAACGAAAGGAATCATACTAATACCTCTGTTGTTGCCCAAGAACTTGTCAAAGCATTTAAGGATTCCACTCCGGCTATGGGGATTGAAGCTGAAAGAGATTTCTTCAATAATGTTGTCAACCTAATACCTCTCGAGGCTTATAACCAGACCATTTCACAAGTCATAACACCTAACAATCAGGTGCTTCTCATTCAGCAACAGAAGAAAAATGGAAAATCTTTGCCAAATAAAGATACAGCTCTTGCAGTGGTTGAAGAGGTTATAGATCGTCAATATGAAGCCTATACAGATGAAACGATTGTCGACCCACTGATTGAGAGCTTACCCACCAAGGGTAATATCAAGGAGATTAAGGAAGGTAAATTCGGTACTACTGAATTTACGCTATCAAACAATATTAAGGTCATAGTAAAGCCAACTGATTATAAAGATGATGAAATATTATTTCAAGCATTCAAAAATGGTGGAATTACGTCCTACCCAACAAGTGAAGCCGACAATGTCCTGCTCATAGGAAATGCTTTCCAATTGTCGAATATGGGTAAATTTGACCAAAAGATGCTTAATCGCTATCTGACAGGTAAAAATGTCGGACTTGGATATGGTCTCGGACAATTCTCTACATATTTTCAAGGCTCTTCTACCGTAAAAGATCTTCCAACATTGATGGAACTGATTTATACAGCTTTTACCGATATCAATCCCAATGAAGAAGCCTACAATAACTTCATGGCGCGAATAATACCGCAATATGAAACCGCTGAAAAATCTCCTGAATTTATCTTTGAGCAACACAAGCAGAATGTCACCTACGGAAATAACCCAATGACACAAGTAGTCAATGCTGAGATAATGCGCAAAGCTGACTATAATCGAATGTTGCAACTCTATCAGGAATCGGTAAAGACTCCTTCTGATTATACTTTCCTTTTCACTGGTAATGTAGATATTGACTCTCTTAAGCCCTTGTTAGAACAGTACATAGCCTCACTTCCACAGACTATGGAACAGACCAAAAGTGTACCGTTAACTTCCATAGATAACCCCCAAGGACAGGTTGTTGACAACTTTACCATCGAGATGTCGGCACCGGCAGATTGGTTATACGGACTTTACAGTGATGACAATCTTGAAGCCACAATACAGAATGAGGTGAAAGTTTCGCTTGTAGGAGATATATTAGGCATCATCTATCATGACATTCTGCGTGAAAAAGAGGGCGGAGTGTATAGTCCACAGGTCGGCTCAACTTATAATGTTGGCACAGGCAAATGGAATCTTGTTTACTTTCTTCAAACTAATGATGAGCAGTCCGCAAGAATGCTTCAACTTGCAGATGAGCTGTTTGTAAACCTGCTGAAAGACGGCGCAACGCCAGAGCAGTTCAACCGTATGAAAAACGCTATGCTCTCACAATATGAAAACTCAATCCGCACAAATTCCTATTGGCACAACAATATCCGGATATATGAGTTGCTCGGTATTGACTTTATCACTGAACAGCGTGCAGCTATTGAGGACCTGACTCTTGAAGACTTTAATACATTCATGAAGACCTTATATAACGGTAAAAACCGCATTCAGGTCAACATGCACGGTATTGCTCAGGAATAAAATCTAAATTAACCCTATTCGCTCCAGTTTTTAATTGGAAACTGGAACGAAGATTAAAACTAAACAGACAATGATGAAAAAGTTGTTTTCTTTGATTGCCATGACATTTTGTATGGCATTCAGTGCGCTGGCAATTACCTATGAGGACGTATTTGAATCAATAAAGGCCATGCCCAACATGAAAGGAGTAGACGAGACGATGATTTCAGGTGACAATGATTTCATTGCCTTAGGTATAACCCATGCTCAGCTAATAGTATGGAGTGGAGAGACTTACTTTGATAAAGAGACAGAAGTGTACGGCAACGAAATTTATAAATTGATTGGTGAACTGCCAGTCGATGAAATGGTACAAGGCAGAATGTCCTACGGTTCAATATTTGCCATCTTCGCCAAACCACTATCCAAAAATTCTAATCAGATTCTTATTTTGTCTGATTCTGCCGGAGCAGGCTTCACGGGGGCTTTGATAGGTAAAATTGATGATACTAATCTTGAAGCCTTGCGTCAAGCCATATTGACACCAAGAGAAGGTGGCGGCACAACCCTTTATCTGAAAGCCTTAAATTTCTAATAACGCGACTTACGGTGTATCGCACATAATATTTGCCTGAGTAGCGGAGTTATATAAATATAAATAAGCATATAAAATCAACAATGTTTACACAAAACCCCAATGCTACCCCGCTCTGGTTATTAATGGTCTTTTCAGCGGTATCTTATTTCGGATATCCAAGAATCAAAAAATTGGTATCGAGGTATGTCGCTGAGGCTACCGCACAAAACCTATATACCTTCCTTATCTTGTTAGTAGTTATGGCTTTTGTCGTTACTTTGTCAGTAATGATAGTATAATAGAGGTACCTCTATATAAATTGCTTCCAGCACTTTCTCTTATAGCAACTGGTATAAGAGAAAGTGCCACTTTTTTACACCTACTTTTTGCGTTATTGCAAGCTTAATTTTGTAACTTTGCACCCACATCGCCCTAACCTCCGGACGCCTTAGCGGAAAGGGCCGCAAAACCTGACTCATGATTCAAGATTCAAATTCTACTGACCACATAGACCATGAGGCCACAGTGAAGACTGTAGACCCAGCACACAACACAGTAACAGTGACATTGACCGACAAAGGGACCTGTGAAGGGTGTGCGGCTGCTTCTATATGTCATCCTGGTACTCGACGTGATGGAATAGCTGCATATAGCCGAGATGCTGAACGTTATAGCCCCGGACAGCGTGTCATAGTAAGAGGCACCGAACGTATGCATCGTCGTGCCATCATGTTGGCTACTGTATTACCCTGTATCTGTTTGGTAGCTGTCATGTTTATAGTCTACCTGCTTACCTTTGACCAAGGCGTAGCAGCTCTTTCAGGTCTCGGAGCGATGACACTTTTCTTCATCATACTCTATTTGGCCCGTAATCGAATAGCTCACGAGTTTACCTTTACTATTGTGGGCGATTCCGAATAAATGCAAATACAAATCAAAACCATAATCAACCTTCACATCATAGTAAAACCTTAATTATTGATGCCACCGATTCTAACATCACTCATCGTACTTGGCGTCATCGGTCTGATAGCCGGTGTACTGCTGTATGTGGCAGCCAAGAAATTTCATGTGTATGAAGACCCCCGTATTGGTGAGGTCGAAGAACTTTTGCCCGGTGCCAACTGCGGCGGTTGTGGTCTGACAGGATGTCATGCTTTTGCAGTCCAAGCAGCTACTGCCGACACACTTGACGGACTCAGCTGTACAGGCGTCGACGAAACAGGTATGAACCGTATAGCTGAAATAGTGGGCCTGAAGGCTGCGCCTGCTCGTAAACGTAAGGCAGTAATCAAATGTAGCCTTTCGTGCGAGGTGCGTGACCCTCGTAATGTCTACGACGGCATACGTTCATGTGCTGTTGAAGCCTCACTCTATCAAGGCGAATCAGACTGCGTATATGGCTGTCTGGGTTGCGGCGACTGTGTACGTGCATGTCCATTCGACGCCATGTCGATAAAACCTGGCGATTCACTGCCTACCGTCGATTTGCGCAAATGCGTAGGCTGCGGCAAATGTGTAGCAGCTTGTCCGCGTCACTTAGTAGAACTGTATGACTACGACCCGGCACGTCCTATGGTATGGGTAGCTTGTTCTAACCGCGACCGTGGCCCTATCGCCATGAAGGAATGTACCGTAGCTTGTATCGGCTGCGGAATATGCAAAAAGAAATGTACGCACGATGCTATAACCATCAATTCGTTCCTCGCTCATATAGACTCATCTAAATGTGTAGGATGTGGTGAGTGTATAGACCCGTGTCCGCGTCATTCAATAGCAACCAACCAACGTAAGCGTACTACTGCACAGTCCAACTAAACTGTTGTGAGAACACGCGGAGTCAGTCATCTCCAATTATACCATGACATTTATCCATGAAGACATTCCATAAGGGAGGTATCCACCCCAATCCAGATAAAATCACCGCTGACATACCAACGATGCCTGTAGAGGCTCCGACTGTATGTCGTCTTATGCTGTCACAGGCTATCGGTGCTCCGGCCAAACCATTAGTAAAACCCGGTGATAGTGTAACGGCCGGTCAAATGGTAGCCGAAGCCGGTGGCTTTGTGAGTGCCCCTATACACACCCCGATAAGCGGTACTGTAAAAAAGATAGAACCCGTACGTAATCCTCAGGGTATGTGGCAAGACGCTATAATAATAGAGACAGCGTCTACATCCCAAACAGATGAACAGCCTGAGCCACAGCGTCCACAACGTACCATTGATGAAGTAACGCCCAAAGAGATTATTGACATTGTTGGCAAAGCTGGAATAGTAGGCCTTGGCGGTGCAACATTCCCCACTCGTGTCAAACTCAGTGTACCGGCTGGTAAAAAAGCTGAAGTAATAGTCATCAACGGGGCAGAGTGCGAACCTTATCTCACGTGTGATGACCGCTTGATGCAGGAACAGCCTGAGGCAATAGTCAATGGTACACTGCTGATAATGAAAGCTACCGATTGTCCACGTGCCATAATCGGTATTGAGGAAAACAAACCTCTTGCCATTGAAGCTATGCGTAAAGCAGTACGCAACATACCATCGATAACAGTCGAAGTATTAGTTAAAAAATATCCACAAGGTAGCGAGAAACAACTTATTGTAGCCACTACCGGCCGTGTTGTGCCAGCTGGTGGTCTGCCTATAGATGCAGGAGCTATAGTTGACAATGTAGCTACAGCTGCTGCCATAGCTGATGCAGTATTGCGCGACATACCGCTGACTTCACGCATAGTCACAGTTACTGGCCCGACACTTAAAAAACCCGGTAATTTCCTTGTACCCATCGGTACCCCTATAAGTACACTTATAGAATTGGCAGGAGGTCTTCCCGATGACACCGGAAAGGTAATAGGAGGTGGACCGATGATGGGCCGTGCTATGTGCGATCTTGAAGCACCAACCACAAAAGGTCTCAGCGGTGTGCTGATTCTCCCACGTGATATGAGTATGCGTGCCCAAGCTGGTCCGTGTATACGCTGTGCGCGCTGTGTATCGGTGTGTCCTATGGGCCTCGAACCTTATCTGCTTATGACCTTAGGCGAACTTGGTCGTTGGGAAGAGGCAAAAGCACGCGGTGCAGCCAACTGTCTGGAGTGCGGCTGCTGTTCGTACACTTGTCCTGCCTCGCGTCCGCTGCTTGACTATATACGACTTGACAAAATGGAAATACGAAAATTATAACCCTTATGGACAACAAATTAATAGTCTCGCTCTCGCCCCACATACATACCGCCGACACCACAGCACGTGCCATGTGGCATGTGGTGATAGCACTTATTCCGGCCTTTATAATGGCGGTAGTGACTTTCGGTCTACCGGCTCTGTGGGTTACACTCATAAGTTTGGCTACCTGCCTGCTGACAGAATGGTTTATAACCCGTTTTATGTTGCATCGTCCTTTCACGCTGTCTAATGGTTCGGCCTTTATTACAGGTCTGCTATTAGCGTTCAATCTTCCGAGTATACTCCCTTGGTGGATGGTCATCATAGGTGGCGTGGTAGCAATCGGTATAGGTAAAATGAGTTTTGGCGGTCTTGGTTGCAACATTTGGAATCCTGCTCTTGTAGGCCGAGTGTTCCTGTTGCTGTCTTTCCCAGCTGCCATGACTACCTGGCCTGTTGATGTGCCGACAGCATTCAGTGCTGCTGATGCCTCGGCTGACGCATGGTCAGGCGCAACAATGCTTCATCAGCTGAAGTGGGCAGGCCATACAGTAGATGTGTCTGAAGTCAATTTCCTTGATATGGCTATCGGCCACATGAACGGTTCGCTCGGTGAAGTCGGTGGTATTGCCATTCTGATAGGTCTGGCTTATTTGCTCATGATGCGAATAGTGACATGGCATATACCAGTATCAATGCTTGCCTCGGCTGCCCTCTTCTCGTGGATATTCGGAGGCAATCCCCTACTTGATATCTTTGCAGGTGGTATGTTGCTGGGCGCCGCTTTCATGGCTACTGACTATGTAACCTCACCTATGACGCCTAAAGGACAGCTCATTTACGGTGCCCTCATAGGTCTTATAACCATGATAATACGACGTTTCGGCGCTTATCCGGAGGGTGTATCATTTGCAATCCTGCTGATGAACAGCTTCACACCGCTCATTAATATCTACTGTCGCCCGTCAGTGTTCGGAGCACGCGAGCGTAAAGCTATGGAAAGGAGGACCGCACAATGAAAAAACTCGCGTCGACACTCCCTAACATGCTCCTTTCGTTAGGAACTATCACAGTAGCTGCCGGTGCCCTGCTTGGTTGGGTTTATACAGTTACAAAAGAACCCATAGCACAACAGGCTATGCAGCAACAGGTGGAAGCTATCAGTGCAGTAGCACCGAAATTTGATAATAATCCCGAAACAGACCGCTGGGAAACTGAGGTGAACGGCGTACCTGTGACTGTCTATCCTGCCATGATGGGCGACCGTCTTGTAGGAGCGGCTGTAAAGGCTGCCTCATTCAATGGATTCGCGGGTGAAATCATAGTAATGTGCGGTTTTGACGCCGATGGTACAGTACGCGACTATCAGGTACTCTCACAAGCTGAGACTCCTGGTCTGGGTAGCAAGATGCAGGAATGGTTCCGTGACCCGACTGGAGCTCGCAGCGTAATAGGTAAAAATCCAGCCACTACATCATTTTATGTAAGTAAAGATACCGGTGGCGAAATAGATGCCATTACGGCTGCTACCATATCTTCACGTGCTTTTCTTGAGATTTTACGCACAGCCTTCGAATCATATCGTCAGTACGCTTCCACTCACGGAGTCAATATGACTACGGCTTCAGGTTCGGACGCTAATAGTGGTGCATCAAGCCAACATAAAGAGACCAAAGAGGTGTCTGAAACCGAAAATAGTGAAAAAGTTTCTGATGCTAATAGTGGTGCATCTCAACGCCACGATGATAAAGACAAGCATGAGAAACACCACGAGAAAAATAAGGAACACAAGAAAAAAGATAAAATCCGCCATAGGGAATTTTCCCATAAAGAAAATAGATAACCCAACTTTTGCATCAAATGGAAAAATACTGGAAAATATTCTATAATGGCATCGTACCAGGCAACCCGGTATTTGTGCTCCTTCTTGGTATGTGTGCCACTCTTGGTACAACCTCGTCAGCCATGAACGGTCTGATGATGGGTGTAGCCACTGCTGCCGTACTTGTATGCTCAAATCTTGTAATATCGCTCATTAAGAATCTTGTGCCCGACAAAGTACGTATCCCTGCCTTTATAGTAGTTATAGCTACTTTCGTAACAGTGTTGCAATTAGTGGTTAACGCTTGGATGCCTGCTCTTAACGCTTCATTAGGTATCTTTATACCTCTTATTGTGGTTAACTGTATACTTCTTGGACGTGCCGAAGCATTTGCAAGCAAAAACGGCGTCATCGCTTCACTTATAGATGGTCTGGGCACTGGCATAGGTTTCACTTTTGCCTTAGTACTATTAGGTGCTTCGCGCGAATTTTTAGGTACTGGACGCCTATTCGGAGCAATGATATATCCTGAAGATTATGGTATGTTACTGTTCGTACTGGCACCAGGAGCATTTATAGCTTTGGGCTACCTTATAGCCATAGTCAACAAAATACGCAAGGTATCATAAGCAACTATAACCCCTTGTAAAACCACTCTTATCATGCTGACATATCTATCTATCATAGTAACGGCGATTTTTATCAACAACATCGTCTTTGCCCAGTTTCTGGGAATATGTCCATTTTTAGGCGTATCGAAAAAAATATCATCGGCCTTAGGTATGGGTGCAGCGGTGACATTTGTTATCACATTGGCTACAGTAGTGGCTTGGCTGCTCCAGACTTATGTACTAAACCCATTAGGACTGCAATTTTTGCAGACCATAGTTTTTATTCTGGTCATAGCTTTCCTCGTCCAGTTGCTTGAAATAGTGATGAAGAAAATTACTCCGGCCTTATACCAAGCCCTCGGAGTCTTTCTACCGCTTATCACCACCAACTGTGCAGTGTTAGGTGTAGCCATTCTGGTAATACAGAAAAACTTCAACCTTCTCGAATCAGTGGTTTATGGCCTGTCAACTTCAATAGGTTTCACTCTTGCTTTATGGGTATTTGCCGGCATACGTGAGCAGCTTGATTTAACTATAGCCATGCCACGCGGTATGCGTGGAGTACCTATTGCACTCATCTGTGCTGGTGTATTAGCTATGGCTTTTATGGGATTCTCAGGCATCAAAATAGGATAAATCTATCAGCCAAATTCCATGACTCTTTTATAAGGCCAATATTTTTACAGATTAAAATCTGCAAAAATATGTTAAGTTTTTGACCTTATAGAAAATTTTAATTATTTCTAAACATATAGTTAACTGTAGTTTACTAAATAGATAAGTAAAATAAACTATATTTCTAAAATGTTAACAAATGTTATTAGCAACTTATAGATTAAACTATTATAGAGTCTATGAGTCGAAACGTTGTTAAATGATTAGACAAGAGGATAAGTTATATTTAGAGGATTATTGACTATAAGCGCCACCTGCCGTTGAGGCAGTTGCTTCCCCTGAAATTTTATTAGGTTAGTAAAATAAATTGATAGGTTAGTTAAGGAAAAATGCGGAGCTGTCGTGACGACATTTCCGCATTTGTTATTTTACATCACGGCGCTTTCATTTAAAGATGCTTGGATTTTTTTCATCAGTCAGGCAAATAGTGAAGATATAAATAAGATTTTCTTAATTCCTTATCTGTGGGAACGGGAACGACACTGAACTGGGCTCGCTTTGCTCGCTGGAACGTCGCACCTGTCTGGAACACAGAACGACACGGGAACTGAAACACAGAACGACACAGATTTTATTTATTAAGACACAGCGTAGTAGGTGTTTACACATAAGACCAAAATAATAAGGTTCCGCAGCGGATAATCCGGTGCGGAACCTTATCATTTGGACAGTGAAATTATAATGTTGAAAAGGAAGTCTACTCTTTACGTCTTATGAATTAGCAGTCTTGGGATAGATAGCCTTAGGGTTGACTGGAAGTTTAACCTGACCATTGGTATCACGCATTGGCTTTTTCTTCATAAGCTTTGCAGTCTGAGCTTTTTCCATGCGCTTGCTCATCTTAGCTTTGGCAGCCTCACGGTTCTGCTCGAATATCTTATACTGCTCGGGAGTAAGAATCTGCTTTACCTCGCTATCGAATTTCTCCATAGCAGCCTTACGTTCTGCCTGAGCCTGTGCGCGACCTTCCTCGGTACGTGCCTTTTCAGCAGCCTTAGTAGCTTCTTTTGCGGCTTTCTTACGAGCCTTCATATCGCTACGCAGAGCATCTATTTTAGTCTGCTGCTCGGCAGTCAATGTGATACCAGCAAACATATCAGGTTTCTGACCATGATCTTTCTTACCAGCATGGTGTCCGTGGCCTTTTCTTTCCTTACCGTCTTTATCCTTACGGTCTCCCTGCTTCTTATCCTTGCAGCACTGCTCGGTCTTAGTCTCGTCATTAGAACGCATAGGAGCAGCATTAGCGGTTGCGGTTGCGAATATAGTTGCAGCTACGAAAGCCATACCAAAAATCATCTTCTTCATGTCTGTATACGTTTATTTATTTTATTATTATTCAATCTTCAATATGCAAGCACAAGATGCATTCACAAGATTTACTGCCACACTTTATCTAACTTACCTTAGCAGTTGTCAGCGTCTTTGCACTTGCTACGACATATTGACTCTAACAAATGATAAAAGTTTAACCCCATTTTTCGATATAACATCACTTAACAATTTCCATATTTTATTTATTTTTATTCTATACCTCCTTTACAAGCTGATAATGGGTAACTTACACTCTAAGGACCCTCTTATGAACTCTTTTCTTCTTAACATAATATTAACACATTCTTTTAATTAGCTCATTTGTCAATCAAGCAGAAAAAAACTATATTTGCGTCTGCAACTTCTACGAGTCAACACAGTTTATATCTTATCAACATCATAACCTCCGATAACCAATGACACCGATTTTCGCCCTGCTAATAGCTGCAACAGCGGCCACAGCACCAACCTTTGATGACACATTTACCGACCGCACGCTGCGTATAGATTATCAGTTATGTGGTGACAAATCAGCTCAACATATATTCTTAGCCGGTATGAAGACCGATTCTATATGGGCAGGAAGGCGACACCGTCTCACAGAGCTGCCACTCGAAGGACGAGGACAGCTCACCATGACTTCAGCAGCAAGCGGAGATACACTCTATCGCACTTCCTTCTGCTCTCTTTTTACAGAATGGCTTGACACTGATGAGTCTGCTTCAACACCAAAAGCCTTTGAACATACTGTACTTGTACCTATGCCTAAAGAAGAGGTCATTATCACTCTTACTCTTACTGACCCTTATCGTAAACCAACAGTAACGATGTCTCATCCTGTCAAACCGGACGATATACTTATAGACAGAAGAGTTTCCACTCCCCTACCTCATCAGTACATACACCAAAGTAACACACCTGATAAAGCTATTGATGTAGCTATACTTGCCGAAGGTTACTCACACGACCAACTCGAACTTTTCTATGCTGATGCTCTCACAGCCGTAGAGGCGATACTGGGTCATCAGCCATTTGCCGACCGTAAAGATGACTTCAATTTTATTGCAGTAGCTTCGACAACAGACACCTCTGATGTCAGTCACCCTAAAGATAATGACTGGATTGACTCAGCATTCGACTCCCACTTCAGCACCTTCTATTCTGACCGTTATCTTACCTCGCCAAATGTATTCGCTATCAACGACGCACTGCGTGGCATACCCTACGAACATATTATAATTCTGGCTAACACACCACAATATGGTGGCGGAGGTATCTATAACTCTTATACTCTGACCACCTCACGCCACGATGCTTTCCAACCTGTAGTGACACATGAATTCGGCCACAGTTTCGGAGGATTAGCCGACGAATACTTCCATGAAAACGAAGTCTATACAAATGAATATCCTCTCAATGTAGAACCTTGGGAAAAGAATGTCACCACACTTACCGATTTCACAGGCAAATGGGAAAACCTTATTGAAGCTGACACCCCGATACCTACCGTTATCTCAGAAGAAGGTATAAATCCCACAGGAGCATACGAAGGAGGTGCATACGTCTCCAAAGGAGTTTATCGCTCCACCCCTGACTGTCGCATGAAGACAAATACCGCCACTCACTTTTGTCCAGCATGTCAATTAGCCCTGACACGACTTATCGACTTCTATACACGCTAACCACCGGAATAAAACTTTATAAGAAACACAGACGTGAATACAATAACTTCCAACTTCACTGCGATCTTACGTTAGTATTTCCGAGAATATATCTGAGGTAAATTCATCTCAGATACACTTAGTAAAACTATTATTATTTACTAAATAAATTGAATATGAATGAAGAAAGGCAACTATACATAGGCCTCATTAAATGGTATGACGAGGATAAGGGATTTGGTGTTATTTCAACACTCATGCCAGAATCAATCCATAATATGGAGGTTTTCTTCCATCACTCCAACTGGTGCGGTAAACGTAAATTCTGCAGTACTTCTAACCCCATTGTATTCCAAATCCGAAAGCGGAAAAGACGAGATGGGTATGAGGCTTTAAAATGTGACAACTTTAAGTGTTCAATAGAACACTGGCAGTTAATTTATAAGCATAAACTGTATAATACGAAAGCATATATATCAGATTATTCCAAGGCTGATGTCCTTGAGAAATGTATAACTATGATATCGGATGAGGAAACTGCGCAAAATTTTGTAGTTACGGCTAAAGAATGGCATTTAGAGCATCCCATATTCGAAATTTCGGACCTTGAATGTTATCTTTCGGCTAGTAAATCTGTTAATAATTCCATATTCATTGATTTTCTGCGGGAGTATGTTCTTTCTCAGTTATCACTCGAGCAACGTATTGAGCGTTTCAAAAAACATAATCTGTCGTTAGCATTCTTTACCACAGATGAATGTCTTTCGCTTATCGACTCTATCACAGTAGACGAATGTAAATCAATATTAGCTATAGAACCTGAGAAAACTTTATTTATCTTAACAAATAAAGTTGATAGAGCCATCGCTAATTTTAATTTTGAATTAAAATTTGACGACTATTCGTCATCCGTTTGTGGAAATCTTCAAGAATTATTCGAGGCTCTTTGTGCAACTCAATCTGATATTGATATTCAGGAGAAATACAGAAGTCTAATTAATAAAACAGTCTTTGAACATAAGAGCAAATGGGAGGAATTGTGTATTTCTCTTACTAATAGTAATAAGTATACTTTAAAAAAAGAGTTGAACAGATTGTTACAGCTCCCAACTATATTCTCTGCCAAGACAAAAAACATATTACGTGGTGTTACTATTTCCTACATAAAAAAGAAACTACCAGTAGAAGATGTTGTATGGCTAATGTTAAATGACGGCCTGAGTATTGATGAAGACTATCTTACTAAAAATATACATCAAATAGAAGATTCCAACTTTAAAAGGATTTGTCAATCAGAAGATTTTTCTGATGATTATATAAAATCTTTTTTTACAAATTATGTTCAAATAAACGGATACATTCATATCAAAGAGGTACTATCTATCATAAAAGAAACACCTCGACTAAATGAAGATAGTATAATAGATTTCATCAAAGATCAAATTGATAGATGTCTACCAGATTTGGATGAAGTTATATCAATTCTTGGCAACTACGAAAAAGAATTAACGGAAGATTTTATATATGGAATTACACTCAGATACTTAAACGTCACACATAATATTAAGCCTCTACTTAGACAAATTACGTCCTGTAATAATGAATACAGAAATAAAATTAAAGATATAGTTAATAATTGTCACATTCTACATCCAGAATGGGTAACATACGAGTATACTAATTCTTTTTCCTATAAGTTTGCCATAGCCATGCCCGATGAGTTTTACCACTCATTGCTAATCCAACTATATAAAAATACTGGAAATTCAAAATGGTGCATGGAATATGCTAATAAAATTGGTGGCGAAGTAAAGGTTCATCTTGAAAAGTACATGATTTCTGTTCTCTCGAAGCCTGATTATATGGATTTGTGGCAGGAAGAAATATGTAATATACTTCCTAACGGATACCTCAATGATTATTTCGATGACGTTGAGTTGAAGTATTCGTATGCTGAATCGTGGATATCCAAAGGGAGAATAGAAACAGAACTACTTTCAAACATATTGTTGAAGACCTTCAAGAGCATCGTAAATGTTCATACGCAAAAGGCATTTAGAACAGCATATCTCATTTACAAGTTCTACGTTTATATATTGAAACTGTCTTTTGAGAATTGTCTGGACTCAAATTTAACAAAACTATTCAAATGGGCTCATGATAAGGAATTGGACACCACACTTACCGTATCCTATATCTTTTCAATGTTTGCACTTTTTCCCGAGGATTATCAGATTAGGCTATTCAAGAAATTCTTTGCGGCTAAAAAAGAGGGACTATTAGATTTTTCTCTGGAAGACCTTTCTTTATTGAGTAATCCAAGCAGTGAATATCTTAATGAACTCGAAAAACCCAAAATAAATTTATCAGTATCCGTAATTATAGATTCATTACAAACTTACGCTACCAAGGGACGTTTTCTTGCAGATAAGCAACTTCTCTCGTTGGTATTCAAATATGCGAATAAGCACTCAAAAGAAATATTTCGCATCAGAGCCTTTTTTGATAAATGTACAAAAAAAAAGTATCGATATTATCCTTGGGAGATGCATAAAAAAGAATCGTACATTTTCCCAATAATTGATGCCAAAGGAAATGTATGGTATATCATAAAATTTGCTTATAACGCCAGTTTAGTAATGGATATTAAATCCATTACTAGTCGCCGTTACCATCCTCAATTTAAAGTATGGTTCGTACCCAAGAGTTCAGAAGAAGAAGTAATTTCTTTTGCTAAAAGAAACAATTTTTTGATACTCAGAACAAATTTTACCGTAAATGACATATTGAAACCCCTAGCTTCACTACTCGTTGGATATGATAACATGCGCTTGAAAGAGGAAAATGTACATCTTTCAACCCTTAAAGAATCCACTGAACAACCACCTAATGATTTCATTTGTGAGGGTCGAGAATCTCAGAAGTCGAAAGAAGGTACATGGTGGTGTATCGGTCATTTGCCATGTGCGAATTGTGCAATGATTATGCATCACTCATATGATTGGGAAAAATACACCCTTTTGGATTTTTGCAGTATATTCAATTTAGATGTCTCAGAAGAAAATATTTACGGGCAATTTAAAAAGGGTTCATATGCTTTATTTATGACTACAATTAATAAATTCAATAGTCTTCTTGAACACTTGTATTGCAGAGAATGTGGAGAACTACTATATCCTATAGATTCCAATTATTCTGTCAATGGAGCCACTAACTTCTGCTGTGTAAATGACTCATGTATACAACATGCTACCAAGATATATCTCAATCATTGCTATTCGCAAAAATGTAGAGGTGTAATTGATAGTCGTGATACTGCAAAATGTCCGAATGGTTTAGTGATATGTAAAGATTGTGGAACATGTTGTAGTACAGAGATGTTTAGATTTAGGGCTAATCGACTTTCTAAAGCTGGTTGTGGGATTCCTCCTGATTTAGTTTATAAGATTGAATCAGACGCTGGGCATCTTGAGCATAAAGAGTTCTATTGTTTCAAGTGCGGTACTATTCTACCAGCAAATACTGAACGCTCTGTATGCCAAAACTGTGGCACTATGATTAACTATAATCCAAAATTACGAAAACAGTAGAGATTAAGTATGGAATTTCAGTAAATAATCTACTCTGATGATAAGGTAAGAATCGGAATTGATACATTTCTCCTAGGATTTTCAAGATTGATTAAAATTCGATTATAAGTTCAATAAATTCAGTAAAATTAACTTGTTGAGATAGCCACCGTAGGGAGATGATGAATCAACTCAAAAAACTCTAGGGTTATTTTGGTTTGCTGTCACCAGGTGAATTTGTATTGTCTTGAGATAGTTTGACTTTATGATTTAGACTATTTAAAGATAATGAGTAGAAAAAATTTAAAATCTTGGGTCAAGACCAAGCTAAACCTTGCGAAAGCATGATATGATAGTGAAAAAGGATTCACCCAACTGGAGCTGGAGAAGGAGTACATTAGAAAGGATTCTGTATGAACACAATCTCTGGCCAGTCGTATGCATCGACGAGACAGCCTTGAGCTGTGATGAACTCTATACGGTGGTCACCAATCCGGCCGGACATGGTGAACACGGGACACTGATTGCCATGATAAGGGGCACCGATTCGGACACGATGACGGCCATACTGGAGAAGGTAGGGTTGAGCAGACGCAGGACTGTCAGGGAGGTCACCCTCGACCTGTCGCCAAC
>CAYNUE010000066.1:0-19567 GCA_964400325.1 uncultured Sangeribacter sp.
CAGTCCATTTTTTGGACTGACCGAACGTCACGTTTAAAAGAGTAAATATTACAAAATTAGAATTAATCTATGTGTATCTTGCGCGTTGTGCCATCTGTATAGCGTATAATATTCAAGCCTTGTGTAGGTGCAGGAATACGGATTCCTTCGGGAGTATAGACAGCTTCGATTTTCGGTTTGTGTTGGTCTGTCAAAATACTGTCTATGTAACTTATGTCGACATCACAAGTAGCTGTATTTTCCACTCTACATTCTGTAGGATTATCAGATATGTAGGTACCTATAACAGCAATAATCTGTAGGTCGTTATCTTTCCATGCCGGGTCAAGTTCGCATTGCCAGGCATAAGAAAAGCAATCTTCAATCCATTCTACTGGCTCACCCCATGTAGAGTTTACTGCACGGTTTACATGCTGATGCACATAATCTTTACCAGCTCCAGCTTGATGTAAAGCAGGGATATTATTTTCTACCAAGTAAACCGTGATATGCGCATTTCCGTCGTTTAGCACATCAGATTGACAACGGTTACAGTCTACTACTGTATTCAGTATACATTTCCCTTCAGAGGTAAACAGGTATTCCGATTCAACACTTATTGATACTAAAGATGGTTCAGCCAGACGATTGTTGATAGCCTCCGCTAATTGTTCTACACTTGAAGGACAAAATACCGCTGAGTTTTCATTATAAAGACAACGGTCTACCATAATACCGGGAGCGTATGTAGCCCCATTGGCATTATAAAACCATTCGTATTCGATATCAAAAGGTGTTGTAAGGAGGTCGTAATAATAACCTGAATGGTGACAGACGGTTTCAAAACGGTCTTTATATGCTGGATCCTCAGTAAGTTGGTGCAGATAATTGCTTACTCTCGGGCAGTTAGGACAGTTTTCAGTAGTAAATTCTTCTACAAGTACTGTGCGAAGATAAGCATGTTCCAAAACTCTAAACGATGTGGCAGCCTCGTTATCTGTCAAATCTTCATCATCTCCTTCATCAAGACTCGTTATCTTAAATGTCACTTCCACTACTTCGGGAAGGGAAGTAGTTACATTCGGATACATCTGGAAGGCGAGTCTTTGAGTATTACCATAAGGTAATTCACAATCTACATGAGTAGTGCAGGGCGTGTCTATCCCCTCTATAACAGCTTCGAAATCAAAACCTGTTATAGTTTGGGTAGCTATATTATGCACTTCTGCTACACCATTTAAAGTACCATTACTTATAATAAATACTTTATCTGTCGTAACATTAAGCAATTGTAGATTAAGTCGAGGCAGATGATTGCCGAATACCATACCTTCAATACAGAGTGTTCCTTCATCAGAACGGTCAGTCCATTCTCCGTCTTGTCCGCATTGTACCCACAGTGACTCTGAATGTCCCTCTGGAAGTGATGATATAGCTCCACTTTTGGCTTTCTGGTAATAGGAATAGCCCATATAAAATCCTTCGGTGCCTTCAGGAATATCGTAGGGTATATCAAAATCTATAGTGTTCCATCCTTGCGCGTATGAGCCAGGAGTAGCTATGCCAGAGGCTAAATCAGGTCCATCGAGAGCTGTGCGTATCCATACACGTAGAGAATCGACATTGTGAGTAGAGCATATTGCGATTCTAAGACTCTCTATACGGTTACCTTCAACAGTACGTGCATAATTGGCCGGTATACGTAGAGCTGCGCTCAGAGTAGTCTCACGCTCATTGTATTTTACTGTTGCTGATGTGGCCATCTGACCGTTGCAATAGCCTATGGGATAACCTGATACCTCTTGTGCCTCAGTAGTCAGACATCCTATAAGAACTATTGCAACGGACAGAATGAATTTTAAATTCATTATTCTTTACTTCATTAACACTTTTTGTGTTGTTCCGTCCTTATGGCGTACAATGTTAAGACCTGGCAAAGGCTTAGAAATACGCATACCTGACAGGTTATAATATTCGGACTGACCCATAGTGGTATTATCAGTGTTACTGATATTCTTGATACCGGTAAGGAGGTCGTCTATCCTAACAGTCATTATAGATACGTGGTCGTCCCAGTTATCATCTGTATATTCGTTTACGAAAAACATATAGAAGTCTTTTCCTTCCATATAAGTGGAATAATCCGTTACGCTGGTTTCATCTATACCCTGACGGTTACTCAGTACATTACCCTCAGAATCATAGATGCTGTAATTTAACTGACTGTGTGCCCACCATAGTTCATCTGCATAGACTACCAACCATTTATTATCTTCGAGCGGATATACAGCTATAGGACCATACGAATAGCCAGAAGGACTATCTTTTGTAGCTAATAATTTACCATCATCACCCCACATGCGTTCTCCGTAGTAATCCATCAACTGACCACCGAGTGCATAGATACCATAGGACATCTGCCAGGTTATCAGAATAGTTTCTTCTTCGGTATTAACACCGAGTTTAGCATAATTATGGTCATTTGACTCAGTAACTATTACATCAGCTGACTCGCCGAATACAGCTTCGCCATAGGCTGTTACATAAGCTACTACTGGGAGATGTGAGAATATACCCATATCACGTGAGAAAGAAACAACTGCACCTCCGTTACCATCTGAAACCATGCAGTAAGGTTCACGGGCATATCCATTATATTTATATGTTGATAATAGTGCAGGCTTATCCCATACAGGTTCGATGTCGCGGGTATAGCGCATGGCTACTGTGCCTTCACTGTCACCATAGACGGATATGAAGTCAGAGTCTTCGCTTTGTATGAGCTGACCGAAGAAATCCTTTGGTTCAAATTCAAAGGTACCTTCGTTGCTCAGTCGTGTTATCTGTGGTGTGCCTCCATCTTGGGCACTTTGCATTAGACAGTAAGTATCATCGCCAAATTGGTATAAGGTGGCTGGATACTTATATTGTTCACCAAGCTCTATACCTCTGTCTCCCCAGAGCATTTCCTGATTCTGACTGACTTTATAAAGCACTGAGACATGACTGAGAGGGGTCTCAAGCTGTTCCTGATCACGTGCGTCTGCCCATGATATTATAGCATCACCTTCGGGACTAACCACCATCCAATAATCGGCTGTCCATGAACAGTTACGTATGTCCTCGACTTGTATACCTTCGGGCCCCCACATAGGATTACCGTCAGTGTCGAGAAGTTGTAAGCGTAACTCATAACCCCAGTTAGAATGGTTACCGTAAGTGAGCCATGATACGAAGGTTTTGCCGTCGGCAGTGCGTGCTGTTTTCATAGCAGCCACTTCATTGTTGTCAACGGTCATTAGGGCGTGTGGCTCTTCAGGTGTGCCCCATTCAGCGTGAGCGTTGATAGGACAAAGAGTCGCTATCAACAGAGATAACAGAGAGGTTGGGTAAATTTTGTTCATAATGTAGTAATTTAAAAGTATGATTGGACAAATTTGGTTTGCCTGACTGCAAATTTCAAACTTTTGTAAAAGAAAAGCAAATTTTAAAGGCGTAAAATAATTACACCAAAAATTTTTTACATGCTATACTATTATAACATATAAATATATATGGCTAATAATTAATGTTTTAATTTTAAAATTAATATTTGTAAAAAATAGTCTATAGATATTGAAGGAAGAGGTTTGAATCATATAATATTTATATCATTATACAAGCTTATTGGTTATATTTTAGCCCTGTCCAGGGAGTAAGATAGGTGTAAAAAGTAATCTATTGAATAAACTAAATAGGTTTTGTATGGTTAATAAGATATACCCTTGAGAGGTGATTTTATCTTTTGGGGTAAGTTAATAAATCAGTAAAGTATCTAACTCTAAAAAACAGAATATTTTATTATGGCAAAAGAATGGATTTGTACCGTATGCGGTTATGTAGCCGAAGGTGAGAACCCCCCTGCACAGTGCCCACAGTGTAAGGCTCCTGCTTCTAAGTTCCGTGAGCTTAATAAGGAAGAGCTGCTTGCTTTCGTAACTGAGCATGAGATTGGTATAGCTAAGGATGCCGATGAGGAGATGAAGAAAGACCTCAATACTCACTTCCTTGGTGAATGTACTGAGGTAGGTATGTATCTTGCTATGTCACGTCAGGCTGACCGCGAAGGATATCCCGAGGTTGCTGATGCTTTCAAGCGTTATGCTTGGGAAGAGGCTGAACATGCCGCTAAATTTGCTGAACTGCTTGGCGATATGGTATGGGATACCAAGACAAATCTTGAAAAACGTATGCATGCTGAAGCAGGTGCTAATGCCGACAAGATGCGTATCGCTAAGAATGCTAAGGCCAACAATCAGGATGCAATCCATGATACAGTTCATGAGATGGCTAAGGACGAGGCTCGTCATGGCCGTGGTTTCTACGGTCTGTATCAGCGCTATTTCGGTGACAAGAAGTAAATGACAACATTCCGTGCTTCGTAGTACGGTCAATTATTAAGAAAGAGGACAGTGCGCTGCATTGTCCTTTTTTTGTTTTATGTGTTTTCTTCAAATTTCTTTCGGTGTTCCATCACGGTTTTCATATTTTCTGTTGCCCATGCAGTGAGTTGTTGTATTATGGGTATAAGTGAGGCACCAGTAGTAGTTATAGAGTATTCTACACGTGGAGGTACTTGTGGATACACAGTGCGTATTATAAGACCGTCGGCCTCAAGAGTCTTTAAGGTATTAGACAGTACTCGTGTTGACATGTCTGGAATCAGTCGGCTAAGTTCATTGAAACGTACAGGATTGTTCTCGCTGATTACTAACAGTACCAATAGTGCCCATTTATTACCGAAACGTGCTATGACATTGCGTATAGGGCATATCTCTATTATAGAGTTATAAACTTCTTTTTTTCTCATAGTTTAGTCTTTTGTATGACAAAGTTATTGTTTTTCTGTGATATATTATTATAAATTGAAGTATGTAACTTTTTCTTAGATTTTTTTGTTTTAGCAATAGATTGTTTTTCAGTAAAAGTAATAAAAAGGTTACCATATAATAAAAAAATGCCCTCTTGATATATCGAAAATAAATCGGTAACTTTGTGTGATTCAAATAAAATTAATTTAAATTATACGACTATGATACGTCTTAATGAAAGTGCTGTAAAGCACACTGCACAGGCTTATCTGTGTGCTGAAGGTGATTCTTGTAATTCAGCTGCTTCTTGCGGTTCATCTTGTGGTGCCGGAGAAGAGAAGAGCGAACCCAAGCTAGCTGCTTCCTGCGGTTCATCTTGCGGTAGCGGTGAAAAGTGATTTTTCAACCCTTAACCAACACAACTCCGATGTCTTTGACAGCAGAGACATCGGAGTCGTGTGTTTAATTGGCTGACTTATGACTAATGAATCGGAACTTGAAAATACAGGTATTATATCAGTAAAACTTGTTGAAACGTCTGAGGCCTGGAATGGTAGTCCGCTACCTGATTATCCAGTGTCAAGACCTGTTATCTCAATTTATAAATATATTTTTCCTCCTCATACGGTCACTAATCCTCACTATCATACGGTCATAAACTGTGGAGTTGTGTTAAGTGGTACTCTGACGATAGTCAATAAGGACGGTACCTCACGTGAGTTTCATGCAGGTGAGGCACTTGTGGAAACTGATGGAGAAATACATCATGGAGAGAACCGTGGAGATGAAGATGCTGTATTAATAATGTTTTATGCTGGAGATATTGACACTCCGCTTTCTACTCCAGCTGATTAAATTAAGATGGATTATTTCGCTTTTCAGTGGCATATCACTGACAGCTGCGACCAGCGTTGTGAACACTGCTATATTTTTTCCGAAGGTCATCCACATCTTATAGAAATGCCTTTGGAGAGAGCAGAGAAAGTTATTGTACAATGTGTAGAAATGTGTCAGCGCATGAATCGCCTGCCATATTTTTATATCACTGGTGGTGACCCAATACTTCATCGTCATTTCTGGGATATACTTTCGATGCTTAAAGAACGTGATATTCCTTTTACGATTCTTGGCAATCCATTTCATCTTACTGATGAGGTTTGTTTTAGACTCTGGGCTCTTGGGTGTGAGAAGTATCAACTCTCTATAGACGGTATGAAAGACACCCATGATTCAATTCGTAAACCTGGTTCATTTGATACTACTGTCAGCAAGATTGAGGTGCTTAGAAGAAACGGTATACGGGTAGCGGTCATGACTACGGTATCAGGTACCAATATAAAAGAGATTCCGGATATAATAGATCTTGTGGTCGAAAAGGGGGTAAATGTTTTTGCTTTTGGCCGTTATTGTCCGACTTCAGAAGAAAAATCAACTCATATCTCACCTGAAGAGTATCGGGATTTTCTTGATATTATCTGGAAGAAATTTGAACAGCATAAGGACGCAGGGACTGTTTTTAATCTTAAAGACCATCTGTGGACCCTTTATCTCTATGAGAAGGGTTTGTTTCAGATTCCTGAAGATAGTAATCCCGACGCTATATATGATGGTTGTCATTGTGGTGATTGCCATTTTACGATTCAGCCTGACGGTAGTGTAATGGCATGTCGGCGATTTGAAAGTGTGGTAGGTAATATGTTTCGTACACCTATACATGAACTTTGGAACAGTAAGGAAATGGACACTTATAGGCAGTATGAACGATTTGAGAAGTGTTCTACCTGCGAACTATTACGTTTCTGTAGGGGGTGTCCAGCGGTAGCTTACGGTTATCATCGTTCTTTTTATGCCCCCGATCCGCAATGCTGGAAGAATTAAACGCTATATATTTTAAGCTCATACCCCCTTATTTTAAATATAAAACTCACAATTATAACTATGCTTATTGATTTAATAAAAGCGCGACATTCTATTCGTAAGTACACTGACCAACAGATAAGTCGTGAGGATATGGAAAAAATACTTATAGCTGGTGAATATGCTCCCAATGCCGGAGGTGGTCAACGTAGTGTTTTGGTCGGTATCCTCAATAAAGAGCTGACTACAAAAATCGGTATCATGAATATGGCACGCTTCGACCGTTCGCAGCTGATAGGTGGGCATGTTTCGAGTGAACAGCCAAGTGTCATTGATGATAAGAAGATGATAAACGGTTTTTACGGTGCGCCAGCAGTAATAATTGTATTTGGTCAGGCGAATTTTATGTTTCGTGAAGCAGATGCTTTTTGTTGTGCCGAAAATATGGTGCTTCAAGCTACTGAATTAGGTATAGCATCCTGTATTGTATCACGTGCGCCAGAGACTTTCCTAAGCCCTGAAGGTCAACAGATGCTGCGCGATTGGGGAATTCCTGAGAATTATCTTGCCACCTGTTTCGTTATTCTGGGTTATATCGATGGTCCGCAACCACATACAAAACCTCGCCGTCCTGAGCGTATCAAGATAGTAGAATAGAATCAATATTTCAGAAACCCAAATATTAATACCTCCATGTCGGTAGCGCTAAGCACCGATATGGAGGTATTATAAAAATATTTCAAAGGTCTAATTGAAATAATAAAGAGTCTCTATCGGGGAAAAGATATGGAATCTGTAAATCTTCTTTGGAGATTTGCCTGAATCCTGCTTTCTTATAGAATTGATGTGATTTTACTGCTACCGAAGGTGTGTCAAGAATTATATACTTGAATTTATTCATTCTTGCAAATTCAATAAGAGTCTGATACAACATCAATCCGATTTTCTGAGAGCGATAGTCTGACTTTACGAAAAACTTCTTCAGTACGCCCCAGTCCGCATTTAATCTCATCAGAGCAATTGTGCCAATTACGTGATTTTCATCATCTACAGTAAGCCAAAAATTACCGCCATTGCTGTTATAATGAGCTAAGATATTCTTTAAATCGGGCTGTTCATCAAGTGAAAGATTAATTCCAGCTTCATTATTTTGAATATCAAGAATAAGGTTGATTACTTCGTCCTTATATGTGTCGTTATATTCAATTATATTCATAAGCTTCTAATTCCTAATTTATAATCTATCCAAGATTTATAAAAAAGTTGATGAGTTGTTTAGTCGTCTTGCATCAGCTGACGATAGTCAGCGAGAAAGGCCATGAGTTGACGCAGACCTATGACAATACCTAGAATAGCCCCCATTATTACACCGACGGTCGTATAGATGTTGGTGGAGAAGTAAATTATCACTCCTATTACACCTATAGCTATAGGTAGAAGTAAGCCTATAAACTGTAAGTGGCGACGTCGGTACAGACGTGCCAGACGTGCAACTTCAGATACTGTCATTGTAGCACAGTCAATAGATTTTATGCCGCAATAAAGCCAGTGGTCCATAATTGAACAAACGGCAAAGTAAACACACATGACTATCAATATAACCGTTTTATGTGGTATAACTATTGAAGGATTTGCCCATGTGATTATTGGCCATAGAATCATGAACAGAGCCATGTTGGAGAACCAGCGATAGCGTCGTGCCAGCGATTGTAGTGAACTTCGGCGGCGTCCATCGGTTATGTCGTTTATCTCGTTATTATCGGGAGTATAGCGGAAACGTAAATCACGCCAGCAGTTGTGAATGTTATTATCCATAGGGTAGGTTTATGTATAGGGGATTTATATTACTTCAGGTTCGAGGATATGTTTGAGTCTTTGTTTTCCACGTCGTAAACGCGTAGCCACTGTATTGCGTGGCAGCCCTGTAACACGTGCTATTTCATCGTATGATACTTCGTCGAGCCACATCAGTATAATAGACTTGTCAAGAGGTGAAAGAGTACTTATTGCTTCATGTAACTGTTGTATGACAGCTGCCTTCTCGTCAGGTTCGTCTATTACGTCATAGAGACTTTGCAAAGATGTTGTGGGTGCCTGCCGACTGCGTAATCGTAGGGCTGAGATACATGTATTAAGCGTGATACGATATATCCAAGTCTGTTCAGAACTTTGATGACGAAATCCTGGCATAGCTTTCCACAGATTAATAAGTGTGTCTTGCCGTAAATCTTCGAACTCAGTGACTGAGCGTGCGTAGGCAAAGCACAGACGGTCGATAAGTTGACGCTGGCGCTCTACCAATGCTATAAAGTCTGATTCGAGCGAAACCTTTTCACGCTGGCCTGTGATTGCTATAAGGAAGAATCTTATGCGTAGCAGAAAAGGTATGGTGAGGGTGTTACAGTTGAACTGCATGTATTACAGATGAGGGGAGGGGTAAGGTTAAAAGATAATTGAATCGATATGATTACATAAGACATAAGATTAGTCGAGCGAATATAAAAATAGTTTCATCGAGTGAAGAAAAATCTTTCGGCCCAACGAAACTCTAATAGGATTGTATGTCTGTATGAATAGTTCTGTGTATGGCTTAAGACAATATTATGAGCGAAAATCACGTGCTTGAAGCCAATCAGTGAGTATGATTACGGCAGCCATCTCGTCGGCCCGTTCTTTCTGGGCACGTTGTTTACGTTTAAAACCGCCAGCAAGCATTTCGCGGTGGGCTATTGTTGAGGTAAAACGTTCATCGCTCATTTCTATAGGCATATTCGGAAGTTCCTTGCGTAGACGAGTCACAAACGGACGTATATAAGTCATGCTTTCTGATTCAGTACCGTCCATTCGTGTAGGTAGACCCACAATAATTCGTTCTACAGGTTCGCGTGTTATATACTCCTTTATAAAGGCCATAAGATTGCATGTACGTACTGTAGGCAGACCATTAGCAGCTATCTGTAGTATATCTGTCACTGCTACGCCACAACGTCGCCGTCCATAGTCAATAGCCATTATTCGTCCCATTATAATTATGTAGTTACAGTTGTAGTCCTAAGATAGTTAATCTAAATTGTACTGGCGACGTGGCTAAATCTTAGACCACTTCACTAGTGCAAATATACTCAACTTAATCAGTTTATGCAAATTCCGACAGATTTTAAGGCCACTCCAGCTAAAAGACAATAGAAAGAGAGGTTTTTTTATTAATTTTGTGAGATATTTTTCCAAATAAACATGATTCTACCGATTTATCTGTACGGGCAACCGGTACTCCGCGAAGAGGCCGAAGATATAACGCCCGATTACCCTGAGTTGCAGAAACTGATAGCCGATATGTGGGAGACTATGTACCACAGCGAAGGCGTCGGTCTGGCAGCTCCCCAGATTGGTCGTGCCATAAGCCTTATTGTCCTTGACGGCAGTGTGTTGGCTGATACTTTTCCAGAATGTGCCGACTCCAAGATGGTTATCATCAACCCTGATCTTGAAATAATTGAAGATGGTGAGCCTGTGACTCGTGACGAAGGCTGTCTCAGCCTGCCAGGTCTCAGCGAAGGTGTCAAGCGTCATGAGCATGTGCGTCTCAACTGGTATGACGAAAATTTTGTACAGCATGAAAAGGAATTTACCGGTTTCCTTTCACGCATTATACAACATGAGTATGACCACTTACTCGGCACCGTCTATACCGACCGTGTAAATCCTATACGTAAACAACTCATCAAAACCAAATTATCTAACATTGCTAAGGGCAAGGTACACTGTGATTACCGTGTCAAGGCAAGAAAATAATGTTTAAACTGAGAAGTAACTATTCTCCATAAGTTATGGCTGACGACAAAAAAGTAATTTTTTCGATGGTGGGAGTCAGCAAGATTATCCCGCCCCAGCGACAGATTCTTAAGAATATATATCTGTCATTTTTTTATGGTGCCAAGATAGGCATTATTGGTCTTAACGGTTCAGGTAAATCGACACTGCTCAAAATTATAGCAGGTATAGATAAAGAATATCAAGGTAATGTTGTATTCTCTCCCGGTTATAGTGTCGGCTATCTGGAGCAAGACCCGAAACTTGATCCAAATAAAACTGTCAAAGAAGTAGTGCAGGAGGGTATGCAGCCTGTTCTGGACCTTCTTGCCGAATATGAGGAAGTCAATAATGCTTTCTGTGATCCCGAGGTACTTGAAGACCCTGCTAAAATGGAAGCCCTGATGAATCGTCAGGCTGACTTGCAGGATAAACTTGATGCTTGCGATGCATGGAACCTTGACAATAAACTCGAACGTGCGATGGACGCACTTCGTTGTCCGCCAGATGACCAGAAAATATCTACTCTGTCAGGTGGGGAACGCCGTCGTGTGGCTTTGTGTCGTCTGTTGTTGCAGCAGCCTGATATTTTGTTGCTCGACGAGCCTACCAACCACTTGGACGCTGAGTCAATTGATTGGCTTGAACAGCATCTGCAGCAGTATCCCGGTACTGTGATAGCTGTAACTCACGACCGTTACTTCCTCGACCATGTGGCTGGTTGGATTCTTGAACTTGACCGTGGAGAAGGTATTCCTTGGAAGGGTAACTATTCGTCATGGCTTGACCAGAAGACCAAACGTATGGCTCAGGAGGAGAAACAGGCCAGCAAACGCCGCAAGACCCTCGAACGTGAGTTGGAATGGGTACGCATGGCTCCGAAGGCTCGTCAGGCTAAGGGTAAAGCCCGTCTGGCATCGTATGACCGTCTGCTTAACGAAGACCAAAAGCAGCGTGAGGAGAAATTGGAGATTTTTATACCCAATGGTCCACGCCTTGGTAATAAGGTTATTGAAGCGCAACATCTCGCAAAAGCTTACGGTGACAAGGTACTGTTTGATGACCTAAATTTCATGCTTCCGCCTAATGGTATCGTAGGTGTAATCGGTCCTAATGGTGCCGGTAAGACAACTTTGTTCCGACTTATTATGGGTCTGGAGAATCAGGATCGCGGTGATTTTGAAGTAGGCGAGACAGTTAAGGTTGCATACGTAGACCAGACTCATAAAGACCTTCACCCAGATAAGACAGTATATGAAGTCATATCACAGGGTGTTGAATCATTTCGTATGGGTGGACGTGATATGAACGCACGTGCTTATCTGTCTAAGTTTAATTTCTCTGGTGCCGATCAGGAGAAGAAGATTGGCGTGCTATCCGGAGGTGAGCGTAATCGTCTGCATTTGGCCATGGCTCTTAAGGAAGAAGGCAATGTGCTGTTGCTTGACGAGCCAACCAATGATATTGATGTCAATACCCTGCGTGCTCTTGAAGAAGGTCTGGAGAACTTTGCCGGTTGTGCAGTAGTTGTTAGCCATGACCGTTGGTTCCTTGACCGCATTGCTACTCACATTCTGGCTTTTGAAGGTGACAGTCGTGTTACCTTCTATGAAGGCTCTTACTCTGACTATGAAGAGTATCGTAAGAAACGTGATGGAGCTAATGCTACTCCTCATCGTATCCGTTATCGCAAGTTGATGGACTGATATAAGGATAGAAATGCATAATAAAATTACGCCTGTGGGAAGATTTCTTCCCACAGGCGTAATTTTATCTATCTTCTTAATTATAAATGCTTCTTTTTGACTCTTAAGGTTCTGACGAGTGGTGTTTTTCAAATTCCAAGAGGTTGATATTATTAAATTTTTTGTTAACTTTGGAAATCAATTACCCCATAGGTTTAATTTTAACTTCCATTGCTTAAACTATGAAGACTGCTTACTTTAGTTCAAGAGTTGATTGGTGGATATACGCTGTTGTATTATTCACAGTGGTATGTTGTATGGTAGGGCCATTAATAACTTCTGATGATTACTTGTTCGGAATACTCTTAGCAGGCTTGTTGGTAGGTATTGAAATTTTTACGTTTACTTCTGTAAAATATGCCATACGGGGAAATGAACTTGGAATTAGAATGTTTTATCGCTGGCAGTGGTTCCCTATTGATAAGATTAGCGAAGTCAAAAAGGTAACCAGTATGCTGAGCTCTGCTGCTCTGTCAACACAGCGTGTGGCAATCATATTTTCCGACCGGAAAATTCTAAAAAGCAATTTCCCTCTGGAAATCTCTCCAAAAGACCGTTCTACCTTTATCTCAAATTTACAAACCGTAAATCCTGGTATAAGATATAATTAGATTTATAGGATTAACCACACTCTCATATAAGAGTTTTATTTTCTAAAAACTTGGGTATAAAAATAGTCTTTGATATGTGCTGCAAAAGTAACTTGGGGATTAGCCAATTTAAAAGTCTTTAATTGTTCAGATGACATTACATTGCTACTTATTGCGTCAAGAGGTACCACAAACACTTCTTCTGGTGAATTAGAAATACCTCCTATTCCAATAACGATTATTATTTTTAAATGTGTATCATGTTGTATTTTATGATAGCGCTTCAGCTGATACTCATTAAATATTATTGGTGCTGCACTACGATATTTACATTCTATCCAATATACCACATTAAAGTTGGGGCGGAATTTGTGTCTGATTTTAAAATCCGGATTCAAACTGTCAATACCATAAACACCTTCGCTTGATGTGATACCTTGATGCCATTCAAGTACAGTAAAGATATTACGGTTTTTGAAGCAATTAGCTATGTAGTCCTCAAATTGATTGCCTTTCTCCTTGTTCGTGAGCACTGGCTCTTCTTCATCTGGCACTGGAAGTTCTGGTGGTATATAAGCACCTTGCAGATAGGAGGAAGAAGTATTTTGTTTTTTATCGGTATCGTTGTTAGTCAGTGTATCGCGTCTATAATCATAGGCACTTTGGGCTTCTTTCTTATGAATTGTTTTTTGTGTTGAATCCTCTGAGCGAGTAGAACGGGTTGATGATGTAGAAGTGACCGTATTTTCTTGGCGGTTTGTAGAGGTACGGGTACAGTCTACTGAAATATTTGTTTTTTGTTGTTTTTTTGCATCATTAATACTTTTTATAATACCGAGTACGATTATAAAAATACCGATAACGATTAAAGCAATATACATTTAAATTAAGCGATTAGAAGGTTATATTTATATAATATTACATAGTAATTATTTATTGTTTCTATTATTAGAAACCATAGGGAGTGTTAAACAATTACTTTTTCTTTTTGAATACATGATTAGAAAAATAACTTTTCATGTAATTACTGAAATCTGTTGTAGGGTTAGATAAGCGAAACGATTGGAGTGGTTCGAGTAGGATTATATTATTATTGACAGAATCAAGAGGTATCACAAATACCTCATCTGGGACGTTGGGCGTGCCACCAGTACCAATAGCCAGCATGACTTTGAAATGTGTATCACGCTGTACACGTCGATAACGTTGAAGTTGATAATCTTTAAGTTCTACCTCTACATTACTGGGTTTAGTCCTATAGGTACATTCTACCCAATAGGTCACATAAAAATCATCACTGAATCTTTGTGTGATTTTAAAGTCTGGATTTCTATTGCTCGTTGTGGCAATAGTATCATTAGACATTGTCGATTGATTCTCTCTTATTAAGTTGAATTTATCTGAATCATTAAAACAATTGGCAATATAGTCTTCAAATAGTTTTCCCTTCTCACTGTTAGTGAGAAGATTTTCTTTTTGTGTTTGATTACCACTGTATACTATATCGGAATTGGATATAAGAGTAGTCTCTTGGGCAGAATGAGCCTGTCTGTTCATACCCACGATACCGATTATAATTAGAATGAGACCAACTGCAATCAATAAAATATTAGTTAATTTAATTTTCATGGAAGGTTGGAAATATACCAATTGGTTAAATAGCTCTTAAATTAAGAGCTATCTCTGGAATAAATGATAATTTTTGCAAATTTATAAATATTTTTATTTATGATAAAATGCTGCCTTAATCTATTTAATGTATTTTAATTCTCTTAATCTAATACTGAAATACCTTATTATTGCTGAAGTATAGTTGAGAGCTAAAATGATAAAATGTGGTCCTGAATCCAAATTTTTAATTAACTTTGCAGTTGTAAGGGTAACTATTATAACCTCTCAAAATATTGGTTAGCTGATACTTACCAAAAATACTTTATTTAGTACCAAAATTACATATTTTCAAATATAAAACCATTCACATTATGAAACTACGTTCTGCAATGCTCGGTATGTTGGCAGCCGGTGTCTTCGGTTTAGCTGCTTCCTGCTCAGGCAACAAAACAGCTCAAGCTACTGCTGAGACAACAGCCGATTCTATTCCGACTGTTTACTACATCAAAGACATCAATCCTCAGAGTTTGGTAAAAGTTTACGAGGCTCTTGGCCGTAAGGCAGAAGGTAAGAATATAGGCATTAAGATTTCTACCGGCGAGTCGAATAAGTCAAATCATCTTGACACAGCTCTTATAGCTGACCTTGTACGTTTGGTAAATGGTACCTTCATCGAATGTAACACTGCCTACAACGGTAATCGTAATTCGACTGAGAAGCATTACCAGACTGCCAAAGAACATGGCTTCGTTGACCTTGCCGGTGTGGATATAATGGATGCCGACGGGGATACAGTACTGACCGTAGGTATACCTGAAGGTCATCTTAAAAATAAAAATTATGTGGGTAAGCACATCAATAATTATGATTTTGTTGTAGTACTCTCACATTTCAAAGGTCATCAGATGGCTGGCTTCGGTGGCGCTCTCAAGAATATTTCAATCGGTATAGCTTCTGCTGACGGTAAATCGTGGATTCACTCTGCCGGAACTACCGATAGCCCTGATACAGTATGGAGCAAAGTAGCTAAACAAGATGCTTTCTGCGAATCTATGGCTGAGGCAGCTAAGGCAGTTGCAGACCATTACGGTGAGAATATACTCTATATTAATGTGGCTAACCGTCTGTCGGTAGATTGTGATTGTAACGGCAATCCTGCCGAACCTCACATGGCTGACATAGGTGTGTTGGCATCTCTCGACCCGGTTGCTCTTGACCAGGCATGTCTGGATATGGTGTTTAACAGCACTGACCCCGGTAAAGATGAGCTTATAGAACGTATTAACTCACGTCACGGTACACATACCGTTGATCATGCTGCTGCTATAGGCGTTGGCTCTAAGGAGTACAAACTTGTCACAATCACTGAGTGATTTTTAGATTCAGAAATGTCAGGTATTGATAGAACTCCATCAATACCTGACATTTCTTTTCCGGAAATAATTTTATCAAACTCCTAAAACAATTGAGGCATCAATATTTAATTTTTTACTGATGATACGCCCCTGCTGGAGTGTAGGCTCTTTTTTACCCGAAAGGTATTCACTTATACGTGAAGTACTTATTCCAAGTAGTTTAGCTAAGGCAGCCTGATTAAGACCCATTTCATACATACGAAGTTTTATTACTTCAATCAGAGAAGGTGTACCTATTGTGAAATGTTGGTCTGAATAATCTGCTACCAGCCCTGATAACAGGTCTAACTCTATACTGTTAGGATCTGTAAGGGGGGTATCATCTGTGACAAGTGGAAGAAGCTCCTCAACTCTCTGAAGTGCCCAACGATATTGGACTTCATTTACTGTTTTTACCCAATCCTGTAATGCTGTACGGGTGTCAGGAAAGCGTTCTATGTATTTTTTTAGTGGTTCTTCGGTAATTATTCGCATTAATACATAAATTTCTGTTACAAATTTAGAAAGAATATTCCAATTTATAAAATTAATTATCTAATTTTATTCTAAATCATGCTGAAACGATTGTTTCTTACATTTGCTATTATAACTGTTGGTGTGTTTCCCAAAGGTTTGGCTCAGACCTATTCACCTCCTGAAGTAAAGATGCAGGAGGGGCCTTATACTGCTGAATGGGAAAGTCTCAACCAATGGGAGTGTCCAGAATGGTTTAAAGACGCTAAGTTTGGTATATGGGCTCACTGGGGACCACAGTGTGAGGCTGAAGCTGGTGACTGGTATGCACGTAATATGTATTATCCTTCAACTGGGCAGTATCAGTTTCATCTTGAACATTATGGTAATCCATCTGAATTTGGTCTGAAAGATTTGTGTAATGAATGGAAGGCTGAGCATTGGAATCCAACTGAACTTGTCGAACTTTATAAAAGTGTAGGTGCCCGTTTTTTTATGGTATTGGCTAATCACCACGATAATCTTGATTTATGGGATAGTCCTTATCAGGAATGGAACTCTATGAATGTCGGTCCGCATAGAGACCTTGTAGGAGAATGGGCTGAAGCAGCTCGGGTAGCAGGGCTACCGCTTGGGGTGAGCGTACATGCCAGTCATGCATGGTTATGGCTTGAAGGAGCTCAGGCCTTTGATGGCAATCTGACAAAAGACGACGGTTATACTCTTAATCCGGATGGTAGCGAAAAATGGTGGAAAGGTCTTGATCCACAACAGCTCTATGCACAAGGTCATGCTCCGGCTGAAGGCTGGGAAGATGTAGGGCGTATTCATAGCCAGTGGGACTGGCAAAACGGTGCTTCTATACCTGATGAAGTATATCGACGTAAACTGATGAACCGAACTCTGCAACTTGTTTACGACTATCGGCCGGATATAGTATATTTTGATGATACAGTTTTACCATTTTATGGTTGTGATGATGACTGGGGTCCTCAATTTTTAGCTTCTTATTATAATCATAGTGCAGCAGCCAATAATGGAAAGGCTCAGGTAGTAGTTACCGGAAAGCAGTTGCCTGACTCACTTAAGGGTGCCATGATGTGGGACGTAGAGCGTGGTATTCCTGACCGTATGCAGCAACAATACTGGCAAACGTGTACTTGCATAGGTGACTGGCACTACAACCAGTCTACCTATAAGAAAGACCGTTATAAGTCGGCTGCAACAGTAATTCGTATGCTCGTCGATGTGGTCAGTAAGAATGGCAATCTATTGCTTAGTGTGCCTATTCGTGGTGATGGCACTATAGATGATAAGGAATGCAAGGTATTGGCTGGAATCAAAGCTTGGTTAGATATAAATGGCGAATCAGTATACGGTACACGTACATGGACTGTTTTCGGAGAAGGCCCGTTAGCAGAAGCAGCAAATCCTATGAAAGCTCAAGGTTTCAATGAAGGGCAGAAATACACAGCTGACGACATACGCTATGTACAAAAAGATGGGACAGTGTATGCTACAATCATGATGTGGCCTGATACACCGCAGGTGACTCTTCGTGCATGGGCTACATCCTCTGAAGTCGGTAGAGTCAGTGAAGTTGAAGTACTTGGCCACGGAACTGTACAGTTTGTACAAGATAGTGATGGACTTCATGTCTCCCTTCCGGCTGAACATACCGATGACATTGCTCCAGTGCTTGCTATTCGTTCTATATAAGCAGCTCTTAGAAAAAGAGTGAACCTACAGCACACTTTGAAACGTTAAGACTCTTGGAAGATGTATTGTTTACGCAACATCTTTCAGGAGTCTTTCTCTTTCCGCTTCTTTAACTGAAATTCCAAATCTCAATTCTACTTAAATTCAAATGTACTTATGGATTGGTTTATCGACATATTGCGTCATTATCCTGTCATACCTATTTTCTTTACACTTGGAGTCGGCTTTTGGCTTGGCAAACTGAGATATGGCTCCTTCTCGCTCGGTTCAGTAGCTGCCACATTACTTGTTGGCATTATAGTGGGTCAACTTGATATACCTATACCAGCTGTTGTGAAATCTTTGTTCTTTATATTGTTTCTTTTTTCGATAGGATACAGTGTAGGTCCTCAGTTTTTCCATGCCTTGCGTGGTCATGGATGGAAACAGGTTGGATTTGCTGCCGTGGAGGCCCTGATATGTGCTGGTACGGTAGTGGCAGCTGCTAAAATCATGAACTATAGCACTGGCGAAGGGGTAGGATTGTTTGCAGGTTCACAGACTTGTTCTGCTGCTTTAGGAGTAATCAGTGATACGGTACGTGGGCTTACAGTACCTGAACCGGAAAAGGAATATCTTGAACAGATAATTCCTGCGTGTTATGCGGTGACTTATGTTTTTGGTGCTATAGGTTCTGCATGGTTTTTGTCGATGATGGGGCCAAAGATGCTTGGCGGATTGAAAAAAGTACAGGCTGAGGCAGCAGCTATAGAGAAAGCTTCAGAATCGGATAAGGCTCTTGAAGCTAACGAAAATAAACAGCCAGTTATCTCTGAACAAATAGAAACTACTGATATGGTCTTCATCGGTCTGGGTATAGCCGTAGGTTGTTTTATAGGGGCTATGTCTATTAGGCTTAAAAGTATTCCTATTTCTCTCAGCACAACAGGTGGAGCATTACTTATGGGTCTATTCTTAGGCTGGTATCGTAACCGTAAGCCAAAATTCGGTTACATACCGTCTTCGGTAGTCTGGTTTCTTGATAATTTAGGTCTGAATGTCTTTATTGCTGTTATAGGACTTACTGCTGGGCCAGCGTTTATTCCGGCCGTAAAGAGTGTTGGCGTTACCCTGGTGCTGGTAGGTGCTGTGTGTACCATGATACCTATGATAATCTGTATCTTCCTGGGCAATAAAGTATTCAAATTTTCAGGTCCGGAGACATTGGGCTGTGTGGCCGGTGGACGTTGTGGTGTAGCTGCAATAGGAGCTATCCAGGATTCTATTGGTAGCACTGTGCCGATGGTTGGCTATACCGTCACGTATGCCACTGCTAATTTCATACTTGTATTTTCAAGTCTAATAGTACTCTTCGTGGTCTGAACCATATAAACTACTGAAACTTTTACTTCTAAATTTATCTTGCATTCAAAATTAGGTAATAAAAGTATGTTTTATTGTACTTTTATTTGATTTAGCTCAGATTTTATTATTAACTTTGCGAAAAAGTTTATTATGTCATACTATGGAGCTAAAAGATATAATGAAGCAACGTCGGG
>CAYNUE010000067.1:0-18841 GCA_964400325.1 uncultured Sangeribacter sp.
TACAATTAGGAAATGAATGGTCTTTTTTATCCTACCATTTTACAATTAATCTGAAAATGACGGAACGGATAGAAGTCAACGCATTGAGCGCAACTGAAGCCAAGCCATAATGGCACCAAGAAGATAGATTGCTAACGGACCTCGGTTTCTTACCATAAACCCGCTAAGCCGCTGCATAGTGTTTTTCACACCGGAAGTGGAATTGTTCATAGTTATTAAATTTATTACTGACGAAATAAATCTTAAAAATTTTGTTTTGGCGACACTTACTGCTGGTCGTTTATTACATTACAAAGTTACCTTTTATGCCTGCCACAAGTTTGCACTTAACCCTTAAATATTGTTAAAACACTTTTAATCCCTTCCCACCTATAAATAATATAATCAGCAAGGTAGCTTAATTTAAAATATAATAATAGTTACGTAGCTCTTATAAAATCAATCTACTTTTCTAAACGAAATAAAATGGGAAAAAATAAGGCAACCCAGCGTAGTTCTGAGTTGCCTTTTATAATGAGAATGATAAGAATCAATCGCGACCACCACCGAAGATGCGGAGTATAAAGAGGAACAGGTTGATGAAGTCAAGGTAAAGGTTCATCGCACCCATTGTGGCCAACTTATCAGTCATCTCAGGTTCAAAGTTGGCTGCTGCCAGCTGTTTGATTTGCTGAGTATCCCAAGCAGTGAGACCTACAAAAATAAGCACACCAACTATTGATACAATCCATTCCAGAGCTGTACTCTTGAGGAAGATATTGACTATCATGGCAATAAACAGACCAATAAGAGCCATTATCAGGTAGCTACCCATCTTGGCAAGGTTAGACTTGGTAAAGTAACCGTAGACTGACATAGCGCCAAAAGTACCGGCAGTAATAAAGAATGTGGTCACAATCGTACCCATGCGATAAGCATAGAAGATAGATGAAAGCCAACATCCCATCAGAGCGGCATAGACGCAGAATAGAATCAGTACCGTAGCACTCGACATCTTGGCAAGACGTGTCGGAATTATGAAAGCCATAGCCAGCATAGCGATAAGCATACCCCAGAACACTATCTGGTTGCCAAAAATAAACTGCATGGCGGCAGGACTACTTGCCACGCCAAGAGCACAGAAGGCCGAAATGAGAAGACCGATGAACATGCGTACATATACGCGCTTCATCACTGAGTTAAGCTGACTCACAGAACGCTCACCATAGTAAGGCGGAGGTGTAGTCATGTTTGAGTTTCTAAAATCCATAGTGATTATTGTGTGTGGAAAAAATTCTGTCTAATCTATATATAAGACAACTGACATAGGCGCTTGGTTTATTCATACACCTATGCCAGTTGTAAGTAGCTAATCTGCCAGATCACATTACATACGCTCCGGCATTTCTATGCCGAGCAGACCGGCGGCGGCCTTGAGAGTACGTGCTACCACAGCTGAAAGAAGCAGACGCATATCGCGTGTATTTTTATTCTCTTCTTTCAGGATAGGATAGTCATGATAGAATTGGTTATACTCTTTAGCCAAATCATAGCAATAGTTAGCTATGACGGCGGGAGAGTAATTGCGCGCAGCCTCATCAACTACCGATGGGAAATCTGCTATCTTCTGTATGAGTACCGATTCCTTCTCACAGGGTATGGCCTCCGGACGATGATTCATGTCAAAATCCTCTGCACGACGCAACACAGATTGGATACGTGCATAAGTATATTGTAGGAATGGCCCAGTGTTACCATTGAAATCTATCGACTCCTTGGGATTAAAGAGCATATTCTTACGGGGGTCAACTTTAAGCAGGAAATACTTCAAGGCTCCCATACCTACTTTACGTGCAATCTCGGCGGCTTCTGCGGCGTCCATATCAGCATAGCGTTCGGCAGAAGTCTCAGCAGCATCAGCTATCATGGTGTCCATAAGGTCATCAGCATCAACTACTGTTCCCTCACGGCTCTTCATCTTACCTTCAGGTAATTCGACCATACCGTAAGAGAAATGTGTCAGACCTTTGCCCCACTCGAAGCCAAGACGATCAAGAAGCAGTGACAATACCTGGAAATGATAATTTTGTTCGTTACCTACCACGTATATCATTTTGCTTATGTCAGGATAATCACGGTAACGCAACTTGGCAGTACCTATGTCTTGTGTCATATAGACTGATGTACCATCGGCACGAAGCAATAGTTTATGGTCAAGCCCATCGCCGGTGAGGTCAGCCCATACGGAGCCATCTTCTTTACGGTACATCTTACCCTCTTCAAGCCCTTTGAGCACAAGGTCTTTACCTTCAAGGTAAGTATCCGACTCATAATATATCTTATCGAAATTGACACCCAGGCGACGATAAGTCTCATCAAAACCGGCATATACCCATGAGTTCATCATCTCCCACAGACGACGCACCTCAGGGTCTCCGGCTTCCCATGCACGCAGCATTTCACGGGCTTCTTTAATAAGAGGAGCCTCAGCTTTTGCCTCCTCTTCACTCATGCCCTGCGTCATGAGCTGCAATACCTGTTCCTTGTACTTTTTATCAAAAAGCACATAAAAGTCACCAATCAGGTGGTCACCCTTCTTGCCGGCTTTCTCAGGAGTGAGGCCATCGCCCCATTTCTGCCATGCAAGCATCGACTTGCAGATATGAATGCCACGGTCATTAACTATATTGGTCTTGACCACACGCTTACCGTCAGCAGCCAATATAGAGGCCAGAGAATAACCCAACAGATTGTTACGCACGTGACCTAAGTGAAGTGGCTTATTGGTATTGGGTGAAGAGTACTCTACCATCACAAGTGGAGACTCATCGGTGACAGGCTTAAAGCCAAAATTTGGATTATCGGCTATCGTATTAAGATACCCGAGCCAGAAAACCGGATTAATGGTAATGTTGAGAAAACCTTTCACGGCATTAAAAGCCGAAACTGCCTCAACATTATTCACAAGCCATTCGCCTATTTCGACCGCTGTAGGTTCCGGCCCTTTGTGAGAAGCTTTGAGATAAGGAAATACCACAACAGTGAGATTGCCTTCAAACTCTTTACGAGTAGGCTGTACCTGTACAGTATCAGGATTGACCTCAACACCATACAGAGCCTTCAGGGCGTCAGCTACGCCCTGTGCTATGATATGTTCTATTGCCATCTGATGATAAATGTGCTGAGAAAAAATACCAGCTAATTGTTTTAAACTGCAAAGTTAATAAAAATACCGTACACCTCAACGCTTTATATCCTATAAAACGCGCACAGGCAGCCACTTTAAAGGCCACCTGTGCGCGTTTCTACAAGTATTAACTACCTGTGTCTGTATAGGCTCTTACTTAGCCAGCTGATCAGCAGGCTTGAACTTGATTACCTTGCGAGCCGGTATCTGAATCTGTTCCTTAGTACGGGGATTGACACCTGTACGGGCTTCCTTCTCCTGTACAGAGAATGTACCGAAACCGATAAGCTGAACCTTATCGTTGTTAGCAAGTGCCTGCTCTATCGATTCAAGAGTTGCATCCAAAGCTGCTTTGGCAGCTACTTTGTTAATGCCGGCTTTAGCGGCGATTTCATTTACAAGATCTGTTTTATTCATAATTACAATCCTAAATATAGGGGAAATTTATAATTAATATACATGGTTCCATCATGCTTACGGCACAGCCTGCATACAGTAGAGCTTAAAGTCGTACCTCTGATAAACCCTATGTTAATAGAACAACAAACGAAACAGGCGAATATTCCTAAAGAGAAGTAAAAAAATACTTATTTCCTTTCAAGATTATGGGTCATACAAAGTGTTTTTGTTAAATTTGCGCCATGTTTAGACAATCATCCAACAGCTGGTGGAGTTCAATACCCCCAGTTACAAAAAATCTGATTATAATCAATTTTCTGGTGTGGCTGCTCGAAATATGTCTGCCGGGCTTCAGCAACACCCTTATGCGTTATGCTGGACTTCATTATATCGGGGCTTCCGATTTCAACCCGGCCCAGTTAATAACGTATATGTTTATGCATTCACGTAGTACACTGACCCACATACTGTTTAATATGTTCACTCTATGGATGTTCGGACGTATCCTTGAACAGGTATGGGGTTCCAAACGTTTTTTGATTTACTACATGGTGTGTGGTGTGGGTGCGGCTATCGTGCAAGAAGCGGTATGGGCACTAACATGGGAACATGATTACATATCCGGTATAGCACTTCTGAACGGTCTGAGCTATGATAACATGCGCGAGGCAGTGAACATGAACATGGCCCACTTCCAAAATGGTATGGAGCAATATCAGAACATGTTGGTCACCATAGGTGCCTCAGGTGCGGTATTCGGACTTCTGTTAGGATTTGCATTCGTATTTCCGAACATGCCCATGTATCTTTTCTTTATCCCGATACCAATCAAAGCTAAATATATGGTATTGGGCTACGGTGTACTCGAATTTTTCCTCGGTGTGACACGCTCAGCCGATACAGTAGCGCATTTCGCTCATTTAGGAGGTTTGATATTTGGTCTTATCATACTTCTCTACTGGCGAAAGAAAGGTATACTTCGAGGAGGATATTTCTGAAAAAACTATGAAACTACCTATAATAAGTCCTCTCATACGCATGGCCTTGCGTATACTGTCGGTGGCCTTGTTTCTGTTGACCATAGTGTCAGCTTACGGCGGCCACATTAATCCGCGCTATTTGGCTGGGCCTTCGATACTGACTTTGGCACTCCCCTATTTTGCCGGAGCCACTATAATCTGTACAATTTTGTGGGCTATAGCCTCACGCTTCGTATTCACTGCCTTAGGAGTACTAACGATACTGGCCTGTCTGAGTCCACTGAGTCATGCTTTCCCTATAGGTTCGGCCAAAGAAGCCCCTGAAGGAAGCGTCACATTCTCAGTAATGACATTCAATATACTACATACATACGATACCCGTCAGCCTGATGCTCCAGGCAATCGTTCGATAAACTTCCTTATCGATTCGGAGGCAGATATAATATGTATGCAAGAATTAGAACGTTGGAACGAACGCGAGCTCCCTAATTTTACCTCTGAACTACGCGACAAGCTGTTCAATGTCTATCCCTACCGGGCAGGAGAAGAACGTGCAGGAGAAGACTTAAAGGTCATCTCAAAATATCCCGTCAGTTTGGTAGGAAGAGGAGCATACGATTCGGGAGGACGAGCCAGATTGGAACTCTACAGGGTCAACATAAAGGGCCATACTCTACACATCATCAATGTACACCTCGACTCCTATCAACTCTCTGATGACGAGCGCGAGGTAGTTACCGAAATACGTGGAGTACAATCAGCCAAACGCAGTCTGGCTGAGCTCAAAGGTTCTATACGCGGTAAACTATCGGAGTCATTCCGCAAACGTGCCGAACGTGCTTCTATCATACGTGAATGGATTGACACCATTAAAGGGCCGTTGATAGTGTGCGGAGACTTTAACGATGTACCAGAATCATGGGCGTATCGTACCATACGTGGGGAAGATTTGCGAGACGCATACGCCGAAACCAACCTTGGCCCCACTTATACCTACAATGAGCACCTGTTCCTATTCCATATCGACCAGATGCTTTATCGTGGGCCTATCGAGGCACTGAAGGTAAAACGCAACTCATTCGATGCTTCTGACCATTATCCATTGATGGGGCATTTTGCCTTTACAGACTGAATTCCGACTTCACCTAACAAAATGATATGACTAAAAAAAGTTTGCTCACCTTGGCCGCATCAGCCCTGATGCTGGCGGCCCCAATTACGAATGCCATGGCTGACACAAACCCGTTTCTGCAGCCCTACAACACGCAGTTCGAGATTCCGCCTTTCAGCGAAATCAAGACTTCTGACTTCATACCTGCAATCAAGGCTGGTATAGAAGAACAGAAGCAGAACATCTTCAACATAGTGCGCAACCGTGCTGTGCCTGATTTCGACAATACCATTCTGCCACTCGAAAATCTGAGTCCTATCTTGGAGCGTGTGGCTGCGGTATTCTATCACTACGACAGTGCGCTCTCTACAGATGAGTTTGCGACAATGGCTGAAGAGGCTATCCCTCTGCTTAATGAAGCCCAGAATCAGCTTATACTGGACGATATGCTCTTCCAGCGTATCAAACAGGTCTATGACAGCCGTGACCGCCTTGGCCTGACACCAGTACAGAAGCGTGTAGTCGAGAAGTACTACCGTCAGTTTGCTGAACAGGGTGCCGCCCTGCCTGCTGACAAGAAGGCTGAACTTGTACGTGTCAATGATGAACTGTCAAAACTCTTCATCCAGTTCAATAAAAATCTTCTGAACGCTACAAACTCTTTCTTCGTAACTGTTTACGACAAAGCTGACCTTGCAGGTCTGCCGGAATCTTCTATAGCACAAGCCGCCGAGGACGCTAAAGCCCGTGGTCTTGATGGTCTGTGGGTATTTACTCTGCACGCTCCCAGCCGACTTCCTGTGCTACAAAGCGCCGATAATCGCGGTCTGCGCGAAGCTATTTATAAGGGCTACACAACTCTTGCTTCGTACGGTGTAAACAATAATTATCCAGTCATCGAGCAGATAGTTAAGCTGCGTGCTGAGAAAGCACGTATCATGGGCTTCGACAACTTTGCCCAGATGATGACTTCACGTGTAATGGCCAAGACTCCCGAAGCAGCCGAACAACTTCTGCTTCAGGTATTCGAACCGGCTGTAAAGCGTTCAGCTGAAGAGGTAGCTGATATGCAAGCATTGGCCGACGCTGAAGGTGCAGGCATCAAGATAGCTCCATGGGATTACTACTATTACGCAGCCAAGGTTAAAAAACAGAAATTTGACCTTGATGAAAATGACGTACGTCCCTACTTCGCTCTCGATAATGTACTCAAAGGTCTGTTCCTTGCAGCTGAACGTCTGTATGGCATCAAGATGGTCGAACTGCCCGACGCTCCCAAATATATGGACGAAGTAACTGTCTATGACGTTCAAGATGCCAAGACAGGCGAACACATCTCAGTCTTCATGACCGATTATTTCCCACGTGACTCCAAACGCCAGGGTGCATGGATGGAGCAGATGCAGAGTGCCGGTCTCTATGGTGACGGCACCATGAAACGTCCTATCGTTTACAACATCGGCAACTTCACACGTCCTGCCGGTGACACACCAGCTCTGTTGACTATAGATGAAGTGGAAACTACTTTCCACGAGTTTGGCCATGCTCTGCAGGGTATGCTGAGCCAGGCGCCTTACAAGAGCATTGCTGGTACAAACGTAGACCGTGACTATGTAGAACTCTGTTCTCAAATAAATGAGCATTGGGCTTTCACACCTGAACTGCTCAAAGAGTATGCACGTCACTATAAAACAGGTGAGATCATACCCGACGAACTTATAGCCAAGCTCGAAGCTTCAGGCAAATTCAATCAGGGCTTTACCACCACCGAGTTGGCTGGAGCTGCCCTTCTTGACATGTACTGGGGTGAAAATGATGGTACCGATACTGATGTTGCCAGCTTCGAAGAGAAGATAGCTAAACGCATCGGTATGCCTGAGGAGATAACCTTCCGTTATCGTTCGCCTTACTTCAAGCATATATTCGGTGATGACGGATATGCAGCAGGTTATTACACTTATCTGTGGGCACAGGTGCTCGAAGCTGACGGCTGGGAAATGTTTGAAGAAAATGGTGTGTTTGACCCCAAGACAGCAGCTTCGTTCAAGAAAAACATACTTGAAAGTGGCGACACTGAAGACGCTATGGTACTCTTCAAACGTTTCCGTGGTCATGAACCCGATGTACACGCTCTGCTGCGTCTGCGTGGCTTTGAAGAGAAACAAGCCGCCAAGGGTTCAAAGAAATCTAAAAAGAAATAAAAACATACTATGTCCGTAACAGCCACTGATAGCGCAATGATGCACCGCGCTCTGCAGCTGGCACGTCTCGGCGCCGGCCATGTGTCTCCGAATCCCATGGTCGGCGCCGTTATTACTGCCCCTGACGGTCGTATCATTGGCGAAGGTTGGCACCGCCGTTACGGTTCGGGCCACGCTGAGGTCAACGCTGTTGCCTCGGTTAGTGACGCCGACCGTCATCTGTTGCCGGAGTCAACCATTTATGTTACTCTTGAGCCGTGTTCACACTATGGCAAAACCCCTCCGTGTGCAAAACTGCTAATAGACAATCGCCTTCGGAGAGTAGTAGTAGGTGCCTCTGACCCTAACCCACTGGTAAGTGGAAGAGGTGTCAGAATGTTGCGTGAAGCTGGTATTGAAGTGACTGAAGGCGTATTAGCTGATGAGTGCTATGCACTCAACTCACGCTTTATGACAGCTCAAAAACTTGGACGTCCGCACATTACTCTGAAATGGGCTCAAAGTGCAGATGGTTATATGGCAGCTATTGACACCGATGGCAAGCCGTATCCGGTCAAACTGTCAACTTCTGTGACTGCCTTCGACGTACATCGGCTACGTTCCGTAAGTGATGCTATAATGGTGGGCACCAACACTATTCTTACTGACAATCCCCGCCTTGACACACGCTTATGGCCGGGACGTTCACCTCGTCCTGTCCTGTTCGTTTCTGAAAGACTACTCAAAGACGCCACAGTAATGCAACGAGACCCTATCCTTCTCGACCCTGCACGACCCTTAGCTGACAACATGCGTTCACTCTGGACTGACTACGGTATATCTTCACTAATAGTCGAAGGAGGCCCAACTCTGCTGCAATCATTCATCGACCTCGGTCTTTATGACCGTATCCGTGTAGAAACTTCCGAAACAATGCTTGGAGCTGGTATTAAGGCACCGACAGTATCGAGGGAAGACATTAAAACAAGCTACAAAGCGAATTAAAATTGTAGTTGCTAAGATAGCAAAGACTTGTTAAAAAGCTATAAAAAACGTGTCAAGTTCAAAAAGCACGTTTTTTATAGCTTCTTTTTTTCCGAGAAATGCTAATTTTGCAAGTTGTAACTGACATCGGTGTCGTCTTGCACCCTTCTACAGGCGTGTTCCGCCACACGATGAGACATAAACCAAAAGCAGCTAACACAGCACGTGAACAGAGATTTAATCGTACGCCACATACTGCCCCTAACCCTCACAGCCGTCATGCTGGGAGGTGCAGCGTCATGTAATAAGGACAGCAATAACTCCATCACGGAGTATGAAACAGCTGTCAGCGTGGCAGTGACCAACTTCACTCTTACAGCCGACAAGAAGGTGATGGACAACCTCGACCAGGTGTTCTTCTCTATCGACCTCGCGCATGGAGTCATCTTCAATGCCGACTCGCTGCCGGTAGGCACCAAAGTCAGCAAGCTAATACCTGTCATCACCTATCCGGCCGATGTTTCGGCAGCAGAACTGAAGGTAGATGACGGCACAGAAGTCAAAACATTCGACTACAAAAGCAGTCCTACAGACTCGATTGATTTTACGCGACCAGTACAGCTTACTCTCACCGCAGGTGACGGGGTAACAAAAAGTGTGTACACCATAAAGGTAAATGTACATACCAATGACCCTGACTCGGTGATATGGGACCGTATAGCCACTACTGCACTGCCTTCACGTCTTGAGCATCCAACAGCACAAAAGACCATCAAATGGCACGATACCGTACTCAGCATGATAGAAGAGGAAGACGGCTCGTATACCATAGCCACTACCGATGACCTTATGGAGGCCCATTGGACCAGCACACAGCTCACCACGGAGGAAAGAATGCGTGTATCTACCTTACAAGCTACCCCGACAGCATTATACATACTTACTGAAGATGGTAGCCTCCTTACCTCATCTGATGCTCTTAACTGGCAGTCAACAGGTGAAACATGGGTCAATACAATAGGCGCATACGGTGATGTGCTTTTAGGCATAGGAGGTAATGCGGTCAGAGGTTTGTATCATGTACACTATCCGGCTGCCAATCTGCCTGAGACACCAATTGAAAATGATTTCCCAATTGAAGGTTATTCGGCTTTTGCTGCTGTGACTTCCGATTGGGCAGCCCGTCCTATAGGGCTGATGACAGGTGGACGTCTGGCAAACGGCACCCTGACAGCGGCCACATGGGGCTTTGATGGCGAAACATGGACACGACTTGACGTAACATCGCCACCCGCTCTCGAAGGAGCGCTGGTAGTACCTTATTACATTTACCGCCAGACTTCGACAGCATGGATACAGACCGAGTTTGATGTATGGTTACTCTTAGGCGGTCGCTTAAGTGATGGCAGTCTCAACCGGTCAGTATATGTCAGCTATACCAATGGAGTAAATTGGAATAAAGCTCCAGATTTGATGCAGTTACCAGACTTTATGCAACCTGGTTATGATGCTAACGGCATAGTTATGAGTTCACCACGCGAAGCCAATCTTGCTGACGCATGGACAACTCGCGCCAATCCCTCGTTACGTGGGCCTATGCGCATAGTTTACGACATAGACGGCTATCAGATAAAATGGGAATGTCCATATATCTATCTGTTCGGAGGTTATGATACAACCGGAACACTCAACAATATAATTTGGCGCGGTGTGCTGGCACGTCTTACATATACTCCACTGATGTAATGAGCAAAAAATCATATAGCCAGTCACATAAATCTACATTCTGGATGAAAGTGACGGCAGCATTGATATTATTCCTAATCACAGGAACGACAGTAAAGGCACAAGAAGATTTCAGATTTGACATAGGCGGTGGCGTAGGCATGACCGGCTATCTCGGAGATGCCAACGACGGTAATCTCTATTCACATCCAGGTTGGGACGTAGAGGCTATGCTAAGATACATAGCCAATCCCCGCATAAGTTTCAAGACAAATTTATTTGTCGGAGGACTAAGCGGAGACTCTTCGTCAATAGTAAATGTGCTGCCTTCTGAGGCTCAGCCATTAAAATTCTCGACCACATTCTTCGAGCTATCCGAACTGTTTGAATTCAATTTTTTCAACTACGGTATGGGCGAAAGCTATCGCAAACTGAAACGCTGGACACCGTATATATGCGGTGGTTTAGGCGTTACAGCTTGGGACTCTTCAGGCTTCGGTGCCGCATTTACCATACCATTTGGCGTAGGAGTAAAATATAAACTTTCGCGCCGCTGGAATTTGGGTCTGGAATTTCTGATGAAGAAGACCTTCACTGACCGTCTTGACGGTCCAATTCTCAATGACCCATACGCCTTTAAGAGCTCCATGATGAAGAACACCGACTGGTATTCTACACTGACGCTCACCATAAGCTACGAGTTCAGCAAACGCTGTGCTGTATGCAACTATAAAGACTGACACAACCACGTATAAGCGATATGGAGGAACACAATCTCGACCAACTGCTTGCACAAATCGACATGACACGACTGCCACAACATGTGGCAATGATCATGGACGGTAACGGACGCTGGGCCAAGAATCGCTCACAGCAGCGCTCTGACGGCCACTACGCAGGTATTACCAGCGTACATAACGTCACGGAGTTTTCGTCCGATCTCGGCATAAAGTATCTGACACTCTACGCCTTTTCGACCGAGAACTGGAACCGCCCAACCGAAGAGGTGGAGACACTGATGTACCTCATAGGCTGGGCTATAGAACGCGAATTGCCTGAGCTATTGCGTAACAATGTGCGTATTCATCTGATAGGCGACATGGAACGCATACCAGAAGGACCGCGTAAACGTCTTTTCGATTGTCGTCAGGCTACTGCACACTGCACAGGACTCCAGCTATATATGTGTCTGAGTTACTCATCACGTTGGGAGATAGCCGATACCGCAAGACGTCTTGCACGTGCTGCCGTAGAAGGAAAACTAAATCCTGATGACATCGACGAAACAGTATTTGCCGACCATTTGGCTACGGCAGGTGTACCTGACCCAGACCTGCTAATACGCACAGGTGGTGAACACCGTATATCCAACTATCTGTTATGGCAGATAGCCTACAGCGAACTCTATTTCACCCCTACTCTATGGCCCGACTTCGGTAAGGAAGCATACGCACGTGCCATAATTGACTATCAACAACGAGAGCGTCGTTTCGGCAAAACCAGCGAACAGGTACAGCAGACGCCAGATATATCGTGACAACGTCCTTTCATAGAACAGAGGCGCTACAATATAATCTTTCCCAAAGCCATATACAATATCACGTCGCGCTGCCACAGGCCGCGCACGGAGTCTAACCACGACATGAACCGCATATATAGAACATATCTGCCCTTGGGCATGGCAGCAGCCTCACTACTGCCATTGTCACTAAAGGCACAGGACCCCGGTGACGTCATGACGCCGTTACCGGTCGACACAATATATAATCCCGACATCATCTACTCACCGATGCCGCGCACATACGAAATTGCCGGTATCAAGGTAACAGGTGTACCCAATGTCGAGGATTATGTCATCACTGGTTATTCGGGTCTGGCCGTAGGCGACCGTATAGAGCTACCGGGTGATGCCATCACCAACGCCGTGAAGCGTTTCTACCGTCAAGGTCTGTATTCAAAAGTGCAGATTAAAGTCGAAAAAATAGCCGGAGATAAGGCTTGGCTTGAAATCTCCTTACGACAACAGCCTCGTATGTCGGAGATACGTTATCAAGGTACCAAAGGAGGTGAAAAGAAAGATATAGATGAACGCCTTGCTATGGTGCCAGGCCAACAGATTACGCCTAACATCGTAGCCCGCATGAAGCAGGTGATTCAGAAATATTATGCCGATAAAGGTTTTAAAAATGCTTCGGTCACAATCACCCAAGTGCCAGACATCTCAAATGAGAACCAGGTCATTCTTGATGTAGATGTCGACCGTCATAACAAAGTCAAGGTCCACAAAATCTACATTGACGGCAACGAAGTTTTGTCCGACAATAAGATTAAGTCGGCTATGAAGAAGACAAATGAGAATGGTAATCTTCTCAATCTCTTCAAGCAGAAAAAATTTGTCGACTCTGACTATGCTGACGATAAAAAACGTATTATCGAAAAGTACAATGAATTAGGCTATCGTGATGCCATCATAACCCATGATTCTGTAGCACGCTACGATGATAAGACAGTAGATGTTTTCCTTACTGTAGATGAGGGTAACAAATATTATCTCAATGACATAACATGGGTAGGTAATACTGTATATCCCAGTGATAATCTTCAGGCTCTGTTAGGCATATACCCCGGTGATGTCTACAATCAGAAACTTCTCAACAAACGTCTGGAACTTGATGATGATGCCGTCCACAACGTCTATCTGGACCAAGGTTATCTCTTCTCGTCGATAGTACCTATTGAACAGAATGTCAAGGGCGATAGTATCTCACTGCAATTACGAGTCTATGAGGGACAGCCGGCAAAAATAAATCGTGTCATCATTAATGGTAATGACCAGCTGTATGAGAAGGTGATACGACGTAGCCTCAACATGCGTCCCGGCGACTTGTTCTCGAAACAGGATCTTATACGTTCATATCGTGAGATAGCAGCTTCTGAGCATTTTAATCCGGAAACAATAGACATACACCCCGAACCTAATGATGCAGACGGTAGTGTTGATATAGTACTCAATCTTGAATCAAAGGCCAACGATAAGGTTCAGTTATCTTTCGGTTGGGGTCAAACAGGTGTCACCGGTCAGTTAGCACTGTCTTTCTCAAACTTCTCAATGAAGAATCTGTTCAACCCATCTGCCTACAAGGGTATTATCCCTCGCGGTGAAGGACAGACATTCTCCATCTCAGCACAGACTAACGCCAAATATTATCAGAGCTATAATATTTCGTTTTATGATCCGTGGTTCGGAGGTAAGAGACCTAACGCTTTCTCAGTTTCACTCGATTACAGCCGTGCTACAGGTGTAAACTACGACTATTATAGCAATAATTACTATAATTCAATAGCCAACGCACTCTACTATCAAGGTTCATACGGTTCGAATTACAGCAATTATTACTACCAGAACGCTTACGACCCCAATAAGGTACTCCAGATGGCTGGTGTTTCATTGGGTTTTGGTACACGCCTTACATGGCCAGATGATTATTTCCAGTTCCAGGCTACCCTGGCCTACCGCTGGTATTATCTGAAGAACTGGGATTACATGTACTACATGAATACCGGTACTTCTAACTCTCTGACCTTGGGTCTTACCCTGTCACGTTCAAGTATCGACAATCCACTTTATACACGTCGAGGTTCAACATTCTCAGTAGAAGCTACCTTTACTCCCCCAGCCTCACTGTTCAGCCCACACAAAGATTGGGCAAAACTGTCTTACGAAGCTGTCACCTTGCGCGACCCACAAGCGCGTAAAGAGCTTTATCGTTGGATAGAATACTGGAAGCTGCGTTGGAAGAGCCGTACTTACACACCACTTACTGACCCGGAGGGTAACTGGACCCTTGTGCTTATGACACGTGCCGACTTCGCACTGTTAGGCTCATATAACAAGAATGTTAAATCACCCTTCGAAACATTCTACTTTGGTGGTGACGGTATGACAGGTTCCTACACTTATGCCACAGAGACTGTAGCGATGCGTGGTTATGAAAATGGTCAATTTACTCCCTTCGGTTATGAAGGTTATGCATACGGCCGTTTTGGTGTCGAACTTCACTTCCCATTCCTACTTCAACCAGCTACTACAATCTATGCTCTTGCTTTCGCTGAAGCTGGTAACTGTTGGACAGAAGTACGAGACTTCGCACCATTTAATCTGAAACGCAGTGCCGGTGTCGGTGTACGTGTATTCCTCTCGATGCTCGGTATGCTTGGTATCGACTGGGGATATGGCTTTGACGAAGTATGGGGACGCCGAGGAGGTAGTCAGCTTCACTTCATCTTAGGTCAGGAATTCTAATAGACTTTATCTCCACTGATATAAAAATGTCCGGAGACCTTAAATTTAGGGTCTCCGGACATTTTTAAGAGCTACTTATCATATTTAATTTATAACCACACAAAGTCTTACGAACATGTGATAGGTTACAGTGTTATATCTATATAAAATACAGCCGGACTTCTGTCTGACTGTCAAGGTTACGAATTACAACATCAATCGTCATGTCAAGGAAATCCTTTATGCTCACTGCTGTCATGCTTACAGCTGGTGTAGGTGCCGCAAATGCACAATACTATGAGATAGCCAACTCTATCCCGTCACTTATACGCCCTGCACTGTCGGGAGGCCTGAATTACAAAGGTTTTGTCGAAGCTGAATATTTGCATGGACTGGGTGAATATAACTGTAGCTTTGTTGGGTTATCAACGACGCAGGGTTTCCGTTATTCCAACTGGTTCTTCATGGGTGCTGGTTTGGGAGTACAGTATGTACATACCACTCCTGCTGACAACTGGAGTCAGAATTGGCCAGCCGGTTACGTAGCTCACGGCACAGCGACCAATGGTGTAATGATACCGTTATATACTGATTTCCGCTTCAATATAGGAGGTACGACAGGAGCTGCCTTCTTTGCTGACATACGTGTTGGAGCCTCTTTCCTTGTAGGAAGCAACTATCTGCGTATCAACAACGGCTATATCAATGGTAATGAATACTTCTATCTACGACCCTCTATAGGAGTACGTATACCTGTAAGCTCACAAAATCCTAAACAGGCTGTTGATATAGGTGTCTCTTACCAACTGTTGACCAATAACTACTGGGATTCGTGGAATCGTAATGTAGCTATAAGCGCTTTAGGCGGTAGTATAAGTTTTGAATGGTAAGCACTCTTTGAGTCTTAATATAAATTAATATCAGTAAATAGCTTAAACCCTTAACCTCCATAGAGGTCTATGCAGATAGCGACACAACAATAAAAAGTCTGTGTCGCTATAAGCCGTTATAGCAAAAACAAAACAACTCTTACAAATGAAGAAACTTATAATGGGTCTCATCGTAGCCCTAAGTGCCATAGGAGGCGCATCAGCTCAGAAATTCGCTCTTGTCGATATGGATTACATACTGCGCAACGTGCCTTCGTATGAAATGGCTAACGAACAGCTTAATCAAGTATCGCTACGTTGGGAAAAAGAAGTAAACGAATTAGCCAAAGAAGCTGAAACCATGTATAAGAACTATCAGGCTGAAATGGTATTTCTTACCGATGACCAAAAGAAAAAGCGTGAAGAAGAAATTGTAGCTAAAGAAAAAGAAGTTACAGATGCACGTTACAAGTATTTCGGCCCTGAAGGTGAGCTATATAAGAAACGTCAGTCTCTGATGAAACCTATACAGGAAGATGTCTATAATGCTGTCAAAGCAGTAGCTGAGGAAAAAGGGTATCAAACAATCTTTGACCGTGCATCGTCTCAAAGTATAGTTTTTGCCTCGCCACGTATAGATGTAAGTAACGAAGTACTGGCAAAATTGGGTTATTCCAAATAATTTGAGTAATTTTGCACTCTGACAGTCAAAGTGTACAATCTACAGATACATAAACCAACCTGTCAAAGCGTGTAATAACAAATCAAACACTCTATAACCGTAATGTTCAAGAAAATACTTCTTATGGCCGCCATGGTCCTGCCCATGCTGGCCTCTGCTCAGACCTTTAAACTCGGTCTGGCTGATGTTGACGCCATTCTGGCCGCCATGCCAGAAACTACTGAGGCTAACAACAAGCTGCAGGAAGTGTCAACTAAGTATGACGAGGAAAACCGCAAACTCTTCGAAGAGATGAAGCGCATGTATGATGAACTGGCTAATCTCGACGAAAGCACACCGGCCGGTATACGTGAACGCAAAACACGCGATTTCAATGAATATCAGCAGAAAATCGACCAGTTCCAGCAGTCAGCTACCCAGGACCTGCAGAAACTCCAGAATGACCTCATGCAGCCTATCATGCAGAAAATACGCACAGCTATCGAAGCAGTAGGTATGGAGGGTGGATTCTCACTGGTACAGACCTATTCTCCACAGCTGGTACTCTATATGGCTGCTCCTACAGTAGACATCACCAATGACGTCAAGGCAAAATTGGGTATAAAATAATAACCCTCCGCCTTTTACATAACAGAACTACAAAGCGGAGTGGCGTCGTTATCGACGCTCTCCGCTTTGCTTAATATTATAATCTCACATTTATTTTCAGTATCGGTCTCTTAAAACGAAACCGTGACAATATGCCCACATGACAGAGGCACCGATAGGAATATTCGACTCAGGCTATGGTGGTCTGACAATACTGCATGATATAGAACGCAGACTTCCTCAGTATGACTATATATACTTGGGAGACAATGCCCGTGCTCCGTATGGCACACGCTCATTCGATGTAGTCTACGATTTTACTCTGAGCTGTGTACGCAAACTGTTCAGTTTAGGCTGCAATCTGGTTGTACTGGCTTGCAATACCGCCTCAGCTAAAGCATTGCGTACTATCCAACAGAATGATTTGCCGCTCATCGACCCACACAAACGAGTACTGGGAGTCATACGGCCGACAGTAGAGAGTATCGGTGAATACTCACGTAGCGGTCATATAGGCCTACTTGCTACACAAGGCACCGTGCAAAGCCATTCCTATTCTATGGAAATAGCTAAACTGTTTCCGGATATGCACGTCACCGAACATTCAGCACCAATGTGGGTACCGCTTGTAGAAAACGGTGAGGCCGACGGCCCCGGTGCCGATTATTTCGTAAAAAAATATGTGGAGGAGCTTCTTAAAGCCGACCCATTGATAGACCTTATAGTATTGGGCTGTACCCATTATCCTTTGCTCTATCAGAAAATACGTCGCTACACGCCTTCTAATGTACGTATTATGGGGCAAGGAAATATAGTAGCTGACTCACTGGCACTGTATCTTAAGCGTCATCCGGAGCTTGAACGGTATTGCTCAAAAGGTGGGGTCACTACATTTCTTACTTCCGAAAATCCTCGTAAGTTTGAAAGTTTAGCCTCCATATTCATGGAACGCACCGTCAATGCCGAACGTGTAGATATATGTGTATGCGGTGATTAAGAGGCAGTTATTCTTTTTTATTTTTCTCATCAAACAGAATTTTTCTACCATTGACATGAAAAAGCGTTATACTTCAGTATATGCATTCTTTCTGCCGGCAGTTATCCTTCTTAGTGCCTGCGGAGATAACAAATCAGACGAACCCCTCCCTGAGCAACCCGAAACTGTCACTATCTCTCTGACTGGCCTGACTTTTAACTCAGACAATGTGTGGGTCGATAATGAAACAGATAAACGTGTAACGATAGAAGATTTCGTCTTCTCACACTCCCTGTCGGAATGGGATACTGTCGAAGGATTTACTCCCGCCTGCCAGAGTGGTATAGGAGAAGCAAATTATACAGACCCATATAGGCTCATAACTGGCGAAGGACCTAAAGGGGAGGGCAGTCCATATCTGGTAGGGTTCTGGTCAAGTCGTGAAGGAGAAACATTTGCTGAACGCTCATGTACAGTAACCCGTACGGACGGCAAGTCTTTTTCACCCGACCACTGTCTGATTACTAATACAACTTACGCCTATTCTGCTATGGAAAAGGGTAATGATTTTACCTCACCCTTCTCTAATGGTGACTGGTTTAAACTCACTGCACATGGCATTCAGTCTGATGGAACCGAAAAGACAGCGGATTTCTTCCTGGCTTACTGTACTTCAAAGAAAGCTGTTGAAGGAATAGTAGACCACTGGACTTATTTTGATCTTACTCCACTCGGCGAAGTAAGAGAGATATATTTCACACTTAGCTCATCGGATACAGGCCAGTGGGGTATGAACACACCGGCTTATTTCGCTTTGGGCGAATTTACCATTCAGCAATGACAAACAGTAATCTTACCCTCGAACAAATACGCGAACACATTCGCCATACAGCCACTGC
>CAYNUE010000068.1:0-17796 GCA_964400325.1 uncultured Sangeribacter sp.
CCATATTCCACCAAACCCCACATATTAGTAAGAAGAGGCACTGAGTAGTGATACTCGGTGCCTCTCTTTTTATATCCTGAATTGTTTTAACTCATCATTCTTCCAACTTTATGTTTTCAAAATCAAAACATGGGGAACTATTTGGGCACAAAATGTCCCAACAATGATTATAAAATATTGATTAACAACCTATTAAAGAGCAATATTCAGTTCAAGCGCAGGAGTGAATATTAGATAATTCATTCCTTCCTACGCTTTTCAGTTAAGTAAGTTATTTTTAAATACTCAATGCATTTTTGTGCATTTGCCAATCACGGGACCCATTTCGAGATACGAATAGGTCGGCATCTCGAAGAGGACCAAGTTAAGTTTAGTGTAGTCGATATGGCCATTCTCATCTAAGGCTGAGTCAGTGACGTATGTATTGGATATGGAGCAGATGAAGTTATCGAAGCCTTCCATCTCAAACATTTCCACAACATCACATTCCATAGTAAGAGGAGAATCTTCAATTACCGGTGTTCCGCCTTCTCCGATATGGAAATTGAATACTTCAGACTTATCAACTTTTTCACCACTCACACTACCAACATAATCAGCTTTTGAGAGAAGAGTACGGTCCACAAGATTGACAGAAAGTTTTTTAGAAGCTCTTATTGCTGGGTTGGTATGATGCTTACTAAACATGCTTATAAGAATTCTATTATGTCCTATAATACCTACATGGTCAACCTGAAGCCATTCAGGTTTTTCACCGTCCATTGTTCCTATCACGGTGACTGGCATTGGATAAAGTGCTAATTTGCTCCCAATATTTGTCTTTTTCATAAATATTTTATCACGAATTATTCTGATTGCAAATTTATCAACGTAATTTCTGACTCGCGTATCAAATATACTACTTGATGTATCACTTTCTACGAGCCACTTACACCCAACAGATTTGCATGTATCTTTTTAAGGAAACTTATTCCATTTTCGTATTCTGCTTCACTCATCCCTGCTCGCGCTTTACGAATCGCTAAATTTATAGCTTCTGCTATCTTAGTACGACTTTCGATAGCTTTCTCAGTTAAGAACACACCATTTTTAGTACCAGAGAGCGATTGTCGTCTAATAAAACCGTTTTCTTCCAGAGTATTAAGCGAACGGCTTATACCAGCTCGGTCTTTCCCAACACGTCTTGCAATATCACTTTGACTTTGACCGTCCTTAAGAAAAAGATTCTGAATTATTACAAACTGTGCATGATTGAGCGGCAAGCCTACACTATGTAGCGAACGGTTAAGTTCAACTACAAGCGAATTGAATGCAAAATCCAGATACACTCCTAATAAATCATACTCAACGTGGCTCATCTCAGTGTTCTGTTAAGAAATTCCAAAATAGTTCCAGGCTTACTTTTGAGAATGGAGGAAGTTACAAAGTCACTGCCGCAGAAATCTCCACTATTATAATGATGGAACATACGCAGTAAGGTATCAATAGAATACTCTGAGGCCTTTCGTACTGACATAGATTTTCTAAGGTCATCGTCAGAAATATACTTGAGAATGACTTTCTCTCCCAAGACTTTTTCCATAGCAGACATCATTTCCGAAACTGAAAGATTTTGCGGGCCACAAAGTTCCAAGGTAGCATATTCATATTGACTCCTTTCAACTATTTCTGCCACACACTGCCCGAAATCATCTGCATCAATCAGATTGATAAGATTGGTGCAGTCTGTACCAGTGAAGAACTTCTGTACAAATATTTTATTATTGAGCAAGGCGTCTTTAGCGTTTAGAATATTCTGCATAAATGGTGCCGGCTGAACTATGGAGTAACACAAACCTGAGTCAATAAGGCTTCTCTCGACTTCGAGTTTCTGACGATGGTGTGGCAGGTCCGATTCAATAGAATGAAGAACTGACTGATAAACAAATCTCCGTATTCCTGCTTTTTTCGCTGCTGAAATTGCCATTTTACCAATCTCAGCTTCATCTTCTCTTGCCGTTGGACAAATGTAATAGATAATATCCACTCCGTCTAAGGCAGAGAGTAAATCACTATAGGAAGCAATATCGCCTATAAAAATCTCAGACGCTCCTAAGCGGCGCATTTCGTCTGCTTTATCAGAAGAATGAACCATAGCGCGTACTTCGATATCCTTTACTGCCATAGCCTTAACAACAGCCTTACCAGTAAGACCGGTCGATGATGTTACCAATACTTTCATACTATATTTTTAATTATTTTTGTTGATATATCAACAATATTGAGACTATGATTGTTTAAGTCTCAGAAAACAATTTTATCAAAGACTGATTATGAAAATAATTGCATTAGAAGAACACATGGTAAGCAAATCAATTGGAGCTGCTGTGGCTAAGACAATTCAAGAAGCGTATCCATACGCACAACAATTCCTTCATCCGGCACCAGCCGATGCACCCAGTACTCCGGACTTATTTGAATTAGGCGAAAGACGTATCGCCGAACTTGATAAAGCCGGCATAGATATGGAAGTAGTGTCCTATACTAATCCCACACAATGGCTTACAGGTGATGAAGCTGTGACACTTGCAAAGCAAGCCAATGACGCTCTCTATCAAAATATAAAGCCCTATCCTGAACGCTTCCGAGCATTTGCCACTTTGCCTTGGAACAACCCTACTGCTGCAGTTGATGAGTTAAAACGTACTGTAAACGAACTTGGCTTTGTAGGTACACTCATATCCGGCCGTCCCCAGACTGGCAATGTCTTTCTTGATGACAAGATGTACTACCCGATGTGGGAAGCACTTACAGAACTTGACCTCCCTGTGTACATTCATCCCAACTATACATCTATCGATGCGTGCAACGCTTATTACTCTGGACTGAATCCACAGTTTGACACTATACTGAGTGCCTACGGCTATGGTTGGCATTATGAAGCAGGTATACAAGTCATCAGAATGATTCTTGCCGGTGTATTTGAGAAATTCCCAACACTGAAAGTCTTGTCAGGTCATTGGGGTGAAATGGTGCCTTATTTCCTACCACGACTTGACCAGATGTTCAAACCTGAGGTTACTAGGCTATCAGATACAATTACCAATATCTACAAGAAACATGTGTGGATTTCACCCAGTGGTGTGTATGACACTGATGCACTCCAGTTCTGTGTCAATAAACTTGGAATCGACCAATTGGTATTCTCAGCAGATTGGCCATACGTTCCAATGACAGACGCTCGCTCTTTTGTAGACAACGCGCCTCTTTCCGACTCAGACAAAGAAAAATTCAGTCACATCACAGCTGAGTCTCTCCTACATATTTAAGCAAAAAGTTAAGAGCCTCACTACCGCTATTAGGTTTTGAGGCTTTTAATCCAATAATGTAGAAATTCTCACACAACTGTACTTTTCGGAGGTAGACGCAGAATGTTGTTACAATATGGAAGTACACTTGTCCGATGCGTAACCATCAGTATGGTATGTGTACCCTGTCTCTTGGCAAGACGTTGCATAAGAAGCGTTTCGGTAGTCTCATCAAGCGAGGCACTTATTTCGTCAAGCAGCAAAATAGCACCAGGCCTAAGAAGTCCACGGGCTATTGCTATACGTTGTGCTTGTCCTTCGCTGAGTCCATCGCCATGCTCACCGCATGTAGTCTCCAAGCCAAATTTCAAGTCAAAAACAAAATCAGCGGCAGCTGCATGTAGAGCATCCTTCATTTCTTCTTCCGTAGCGTCTGGTTTACCAATCAACAGATTTCGTCTTATGGAACCGCTTAGCAGACTGTTTCCTTGAGGCACATACACAATATTGTTGCGAGTAGCTATAGAGACAGGAATAAAATCTTTTTTCTCACCTTCTAAGCGAAACAAATCAATATCTCCCTCTTGTGGTTTAAGAAGACCAAGTATCAGACGTAAAAGGGTACTTTTACCAGCACCCGTCTCTCCTATTATTGCAGTAGAACTTCCCGCAGGGAAAGTATAATTGAAGTTATCAAAGATGATTTTTCCATTTTTTGGATAAGAGAATGATACATTTCTAAATTCTATTCCCATAGGTGTCTTGTCTACTGCCTGTGTCAGTTCAGACTGTTGGCTTTCAGACGGTATTTTCTCGATTTCAGCAAGGCGCGAAAATGCAGTATGAGATTGTATCAATCCAGGCATCAATCGAGCCAACTCCGCCAATGGTCGTTGTATCTGAGCGGCAAGTTGTAGATATGCTGTCATCATACCGAATGAGATTGTGCCATTACGTAGACCTGCTATTCCCCATAGAAACGCTGCAAGATAACCTGATTGAAATCCTGCTATCACAGCTGTACGAGAAAATACCGTAAGATTGGAGCGTTTACGAATTACGGAATATCTGGCTTGAAGTAAAGAAGATATGGTTTCCATAAGACGTGCTGTATAGTTGCATGTCAGAAGCAGAATACGATGATGCAGGCTTTCTTGCATCCTTTCATGAAGACGACTCTCTATACCGCGTATTCGACGAGTCAATATCTCGGTCTTCCGAAAGAATATTTTGCCAGAAAAGATAAATAGTGGCACGATAACCGTAAGAATTATGGCCAGCAACGGACTGAAGTAGCAAAGAAATATAAAAGCTCCAACAAACTGACAGAGGGCAATAATTACAGTCGGAAGCGTTCTACAGAGACACTCCGCAGCCACTCGGCTGTCTTCGGTGAGTCGAGACAACACATCACCCGAATGAAACGTTTCTCGTCCGTCCCACTCAGCATTCAGTATGCGGCTAAAAAGAAGCTTCTGTATGTTATTCTTCATGTCTGCTTCGGCCAAATCAGTAGTTCGGTTTCCAACCGAAGAACATATAAGCTCAATAACAACCGCTCCAATAAGGCCTGCTACACAAATCACAATATTTCCCTCTGTAACACCGGTAGCAATGTCAACGGCACGCTTACTGAGGGCAACAAAACCTAATCCAATAACTACTCTTATAACTCCTGCTAATGCACTTACAGCTATACGTAAACGGAAGCCACGCGACAATTTTAAAATATATCGAATCATTTACCTATAATATCCTCCTTTATTACTATCTTTAATCCCTTTAATTAAATAACTGCCTTAACACCTTAAAATTATATTTGGCCCTATCCAAAACCTATAAAAAACTCGAATGGTGTGCAGCCTACAGGAATCTGCTTTCCCTACCAAATAATTTTTAGAACGCTTAATTTTCTTTTGTCGCACCCTTCCGAAATTTCCTTCCTCAAGTATGTTTCAAGACAACCATAAACACCAGCGCATCTTTTAGGATTTATCTTCTAATATTCCAGCTTCTTTCCATACATCAATTAATTCCCTCGCATCTTTACGTGCAGTATCTTCATCTACATCATAACGATTTATCAAGAGACTCACGACGGTTGCCACATCAAAATCTGAAGTTGGAAGTGCCTCCCAGACGTAGGCAGCTGAAGCGTTGAGCGACACAAGCTTGTCAAAATTAATTAACTCAAGACTTTCAGCCACTATTACAGCTTCATTTCCAAGCTTTCTCAATACAAATCCTTCTATCTTCTTCATATTTAATATTCTAAATCATACAAAAGTAAACTTAAACCATCTTATACCAACTTATTCTCTTTAATATGATTTAAGAAAGTACTCTAACAAGGTACCTTCTATAAAATCGCCGTACCGGCAACAGTACACGCCAGACAAAAGCATATAATCGGGATTTAAGAGAAATAAGATTTCTTTCTTTTCCATTGCGAATCACTTTCTCTACAATTCCAAAAATGTCTTCCTTACGACATTTCTCCTTACCAAATAAATTACCATCTCCCATCAGAACTACATTTCCATTTCCTATGTCGATGACTCTATGAATCACATAGCGGTTCTCGTCAATCTTTGCTAAAACAACATCCAGTTTATGTAGGATTGTTACCGGTTTGATTACTAAAGTATCTCTTTCACCCAGAATAAATGGGTGCATACTGTGACCTTTAGCACGAAGTCTTACCTTCTTACCATCAATAAGAGATTTACATACCTCCCCAAGCAGAACCTCATTTGCAATTCTTCTTTTCATGCTACTTCATCTCCTATTATCCTTATTTTCACTTTTTGCTTTTAGCTCTTTCCAACAGAGACGTGCCGCCTTGCCATCAGGAGGTAAAAAGAGGTTTAATGTTTATATAATAGTCTGTCTGAAAAGGAGCGTATGCTACAGCTCCTTTTCAGACAGAAAACCTTTCGGTATATCAAGTGCGAACAGATGTCCGCCTACTTCATAGATTTTACAATTAACCATCAATTTTTCAGGTATATCACTACATCTCTTGGTTCTCTTCCTTCTCAGGATGTAGTGCTTTCCATTCTGAAGTAAACATCAGTTTAGTCTCACCATCATCCTCCTTAACAGCTGTTAAACTAAACCAATAGCGTTTACCTGCCTCAATCGGTATATTGAAGTTATTAATTGTAATTGAATATCTTTTGCAATCATCGTATTTACCAAAACCACTTTCCACACCATCATAAAGACTAATGGTAAAGCTATCTCCTGTAAGTGTTTTTCCTATCCTTGGAGCCACAACAGCATAAAGCTCGTATGTGTCACCATCTGCAAGTGTATACGTCTGAGACATCTCATTCACTTTATGTGTAGCCTTGCTCGAATAGACAACTATTGAGTCAGGTGGTGTTGGATTAAGCGGATGTCTGTCAACCACATTTTTAAAATTCTCCTTCAAATGGTAGCCTTCTGTCTCATTTCCTTCTACGCTGATTTTACTAAATCCATAAACAAAGGTACCTTCATTTCCTGTGGGATAGTCAAATGTCAGATCCGAGGGTTTTGTAAACAATGGACCTCCGGTTTCATTTCGCAGTGAAACTCTCATAATAGCTGACAAATGCTTAAACTGTAACTCCGGGAGTTTACCCTTTTCTTCTACCGTCACAATATCATACATACGCATCATTTGGTTTACATGACGTAATGCTGTTGTTGTAGTAGGATTTTCTACAATCTTTTGATCAAAAAAGGTACTACCAGCAAAATAAGAAATTAAATTATCCGCACCTTGCGCATCGGCAAGATCGCATGAGCCAGCACTACGGAGAATAGCAAAAATTACATCTCCAGGCTCCATAATCCTGTAAAACTCTTCACCGGCAGCCTTTTCATCATCATTATCTGGCTTAAGATTAAATTCTGCCTTTATTCCATCTATCTTACCTATAAATAATAATGGTGCTGTATAGGTAAGATGAAATTCTTTGAATTTTGAGATGTTAAATAGGGTAATACAATCACGATCACGCTCATCATCACTCCACTGGAATACTTCTCTGTTTTTATCATCATTACCATAAGAAATCAATGCCCGCGTATCATTACCGCTGGGAAGCGAAGCAGTCACGGTAAGCACAGTTTCAGGTACAAAGTCTTCTTGAGACACTTCTGACTGACAGGAAAACAATATCAGCAGTAACGGTAGCGCCGTTATAATCGTCGTTATCTTCATTTCAATATCCTTAAAACTTATATTTAAATCTACGGAAGCTTATCCCCAGAACCCTCCATTACCAAAATCATAATCTCCTGAACTGACAAGAATCGGCTGTTCCAGTTCAAGGTTTACAATCTCAGCTTCTGGTTTTACATAAGGTTCTTTTGTTCTGTTCTTGTTCATATTATTATGGCGTTTATGTTTGTTCATTTTTAATGAGCTAATCATTTACAAAATTAATAACCTTTAGCTATTATAACTCATTTTCACATGCGACAATTTTACCTTTCCACTGCGACAATTGTTCCATACCCTTCTTTTATGCAACATTTTTTTTAATCTAATACGACAATTTTGAATGTCTCACTGACTTTATTGGTATGGTGAGCGCACTCAGAAAAAAGATTTATAGATTTTATCAATAAGCAATTTTACAATCAATCGTTCGTTATTGACTTTGTAAACCATTTAAGAAAAACTGTCATGAAACACAGCATAAGGTATAATTGGCTACCTCTACTCTATTCGATATTTGTGACAGTATTTATTCTATCTTTCTCAGTTTTTTTCTCATGTAAAAAAACTGACTCTGATAAAATCGCTGACGATAGTGAAGCGTTAAGGCGTGTACTTTACGTTCAATCTCTCTATAATAATCATCCCAGCGAAGATATTGTACCACAAATAACAGCTGTAATCGACAGCATGAGAAATGCCGGACGCAATCCCTATTATTTTGCGGCTGTCAATATCTTAATCGACCGTCTGTTTTCCGATGGGCGTTTTGCTGAGGCAGATTCCTTGGCCGTCAGAATGAAAGAGGAAGCTTTCGAAGATAGCGACTCTATCTCAATGGCTATGGCAAAAAGAGTGAGAGCTCAGATGTTTTATAAGTTGTCGCAGCCCTCAAGAGCCTTCCAAGAACTCAAGTCTGCCGACAGCTACATTTCCAATCCTTACCGTTCCTGTTCTGACTTTGGAACAGCTACAAGCAATCAGGAATGGTTATGGATTATCGCTCGTGACCTCCATGATACTCTAATGATGAATAAGGCTGGTCTCTACTATGCCCAATTAGTTGATGAAACAAGAAAAATAAACAATTGGATTGATTCGACAGGGCATTATCCGGTAAGCGCATTGGCCTTTAAAGCAGAAGATTCTTTTTCAAAGGGGAATATACAGTTAGCAAGAGAATTATTAGATAGTGCCGTTACTAAAGTTCTACCCACTCTTCCATCAAGAGCTTACGAACATCTTTATGAAGTTAGATGTAAGGTAAGGGCCGCCTCCTCCAATTGGGTGGGTGCAATTGCAGATGTTGACACCCTGCTCAAAACACATAAGGATTTCCCTTGGTTTTATCTCAAAGACCTTCTTCTCAAAGCAGAAATATTGAATATGGCTGGCCAACATGAAGAAAGTGCCAAAACCTATTCGGAATATATTGCATTTCACGACTCCCTATCAAATAAAATCACAGATAAACGTCTTCATGATTTAACCGTTCTTTACCGAAGTGAGATTAACCAAGAGCAAAAAAGGGCTGATAAGTTCCGTATGTTTGCTTTTGGTTCAGTTATACTCTTGCTTCTTATTTTACTTATAATTGCTCTTCTCCACGCTATGAGAGAGAAAAAACGAGTTCGGCTTCTTGTGGAACGTTTAAAAGAACTTGATCGTGCCACCGAAACCGTCTACCATATAGAGCAAACAGAGGTTACCGAAGATATGTCTGTTCTTGACCGTCTGGACCGATATATGTTTACAAAACGGCCCTACACTAACCCTATGCTAAGCCGCAAAGAACTTTCCGAATTCGCGGGAACAACACAAGATGCCATAGGTAAACTCATAAAGAATGAAAAGGGAATTTCCGTACGCACTTATATCAATTCTTTCCGCCTCGAAGAAGCACGCCGAATACTCGGTTCAGACTCTAACGAAGGGATAGCTGAGATTGCTGCGAAGATTGGTTTAGGTACAGCACGCACACTTCAGCGAGCATTTAAAGAACGTTACGATATGTCTCCTACTCAATATAGGGAAGCGTCAAGAGAAATCAAGTCCTCTGAAAATGAATAGGTTGAAAAATGTCGCATTCATTCAGTAATTTTGTCGCATCTTAAACAGTATTCTTTACTCCAAAGAATACTATTTTTGTAAGTAGAAAGTAGCGCTTAAAAATTAGGCGCTATCTATTTCTATAAGTATTTCCATACTATAACTTAACCTATGTCCTTAAAAGATTACTTTAAAATAAATGCACGACAAGGAACAGATTGCTTCCCTGTCTGGAGGAAGGCGTTAACCAAATTTCCGGCCTACGCCTTCACTGGAATAGCTTTGCTTATTTCGGGCTGTAATGACAACGATGGTCCCATCAACCCATCGGACGAAGATGCACCTGACAAATATATTGGTGCTACACGTGAAATGATTCTTGGTCCGGAAGCCAACGGATTTAATTCCGCTTCATTTACTCTCACACTTGAAGCGCCCGACGGAAGTATCATTACTCGCGACGGCTCGCATCTTCGACATGACCTGAAATCAATTCTCACCCTTTCAACCGGTCTTGCCGACGGTGAATATAGATTACTTTATTTTGAATACCCTATCGCTGATAATCCTCAGCTGGCCGACTTGACCGATACTTTTTCAACCACGCAGTTCGGTCTCGGCAGTCGGATTGAAGTCCGGAACGGAACAGTCACCATTCTTGACAGTTTTGATGAAGAGATAGGATTCCCCGGTAAAGGTACAGCTGACGAACCATACGAGATTTCCTCCTATAATAGCCTTATAAAGCTCGCACAAATTGTAAACAGTGAGGAAAAGAACAATCTCATCACTGAAGATACTCATTTCCATCAAACTGGAAAGATAGATATGTATCAAGCATCGAGAGAGATTGATCGTCGCTACGGTTGGCTCCCAATCGGGGCAAATTCTGCTCTGCCCTTCCGTGGACATTATCATGGTGGAGAAATATCTACTCTTATCATTGATCGTCCAAATTCGGCTGCGGTAGGTCTGTTTGGTTATGTATATAATACCGCAATAGACAATGTCATACTTACCAATTCTGCGATTTCGGGTAATTTTGCCGTAGGCGGAATTGTCGGCGCTTCTATGATGTCAGGTACTGAACGCGGATTGATTTCGCTTACTGATTGTAGTGTATCAGCATGTGAACTGACAGGTAGCGATGGTTCAGTTGGTATTGGTGGCTTGCTCGGTATGATTGATATGCAGTCAAAGGCTTATTTCCATAACTGCACTACAACTTCCAATACCATATCAGGCAGTTACAACGTCGGAGGTATAGCTGGAGGTGCAGGACTCTATTCTTCAGTAATATTCAGCGACTGCTCTAACTTCTCTCCTATAAGTTCTGATTATTCTGGTGCAGGAGGTCTTATTGGTACTTGTGACACTATTCAAGCTGCAGCCTGTTCGAATGCTGGTAGAATCCAAGGTGCCATGCGGTATAGAGCTGGTGATAAAAACAACTCCGGCATAGGTACGGGAGGTATCGCAGGAGGAGTTGGAAATGCTTCAGTATCAGCTTGCACCAACTCCGGCGATATTTCAGGATATGCAGGTGTAGGAGGTCTCGTGGGTAGCTCTCGCGTAAAAGGAAGCGACTCAGAAGCATATCTCTATAATAATGTGTTGTTCCGTTATTGTAACAATATTGCTCCAGTTAAAGGCACAGAATGTGTAGGCGGCCTCGTCGGAGAAGCACAGGCTGGTACGTATGCTGTCTATAACCTCAGCGAAATAAGCGGAGAACGCTATGTCGGAGGCATTGCAGGATGCACTTCTATAGCTGTGATTCATAATGCGATAAATGTAGGCAAGATAAAAGGAACAGATTACACAGCCGGAATTGTAGGTAAGACTCAGTTTGGCTCTCTTGCTTTGGATCAGAATTATGGAGAGCTTGAAGCCTCAGGGTCATATACCGGTGGTATCACTGCCCTTGCAGGTAATAACACAATTATACATTACTGCAACAACTATGGTAATATTACTTCAACAGGCTCAGGTCCAATAGGTGGCCTGGTCGGTGAAATAGGTGATCCGCGTAAATGGACCGCTATGAACACTGCTGAGTGTATCATAGGCACTATGGAAATGGCCATAGCCTTTGTCGGACCCTTGATGGCTATAAGCGAACATTCAATTGCAGCTCTGAGTGAGGTACTGGAGGTATTTCTACACATTTCGGAGGTGGCAACTGACAGCGCTCTACTTTTTAGCGATTCAGTTTTATGGGCTATAGGACTCGGCGAGATGCTTGAAGCTGAAGAACTTGAGGAAAATTCTTCTGAACTTTCTAATGCTGTAGGCGAAATAAATAATCAGCTAAAAGATGATATGGCCAATCTCCGTAAGCAGGGACATCTTGTAGTGACAGACTTTGACATATCATGTCTGACTTCAGGCTACAATAATTGCCTTACCTCAGCTTTGGATTATTATGAGAGCGAGGACGGAGCGGAGAAGTTTAATGAAGAAATCAATTTGGCTCGCGAAGAAAGAGCTGAATATCTTGAACGTGTTCACGAAACCAACGAAACCGTTCATCAGGTGATTGCGGGTGTTTGCATCGTTGTTGGTACTGCAGCCACTATCGGTGGCTTGGTAGCCTCAGGTGGCGCGGCAGCTCCTTTCGTAATTGCTGGAGCTACTGCATCTCTTGCCGGAGGCCTGAATGCCATTACCAAGACGGCGCTCGAATTTGAGGATAATGCCGTAATTATTTCACAGTGTGTCAACACCGGTAATATCTCTTCTCCTTCAGGTAGTCAAGCAGCCGGGCTTGTGGCTCGACTCGAAGACAAGAGCATTTTGCGAGATTGTCTGAATACCGGTAACAGCAATGGCCATGGTGATCCTTTTGTAGCAAATAAAGGTAATGATGTCGAAATGCGTCGTCTTCTTTCTTTAGCTGACCATAACTCATGGGGCGACATGCACTACCCGCCAATGTATGATGGAGTTGCAATATGGTGGCCTAATGCCTCAGATGATGATATAATCCATAATAATTTAAGTGGAATAACTCTTCTTAAGAGTCACGAAGAGGTAATCAATCCAAAGACTTATTCTTCCATTCATAAGAATTGGAAGGTAGGAGACGCTAACTGCCCATGGATGATTGCTTCTGGCGACCAAGCTTTCCCTATCCCGGCAAAATCAGAAATGCAGAAATAACTTAAACTATGAGACATAATAAATTCGGTAATCACGTTGTCAGATATTTCAGTTATCTATTAACTGCCACAACGATGTTGGGTGTCACACCTCTCCTCACCTCATGTCATGACGAACCGACACAGGACACTTCTACTGTACCCGATGATGAAGACCAATTAAGATTCATCTCTTTCAGTCTTCCCTCCGATCACTTCACGTTTGGTAGCACCCCTACTCCAGTGATTGTATCACTTATCTCTACCGACGGTCTGACCCAAGTGTTTAATGCTATAGTCGAAAAGAAGGACGGTGATTTAAGCTTCCGCATGTCCATTCCTTCTGATATTTCTATTTCCAACGGTAGATATATCATGACAATGCGTCATGAAAATGGGGAATGTATAGCCGGTAGAGTTTCATGTTCGTTTGAGAATGAAGCCCTTACTTCGGTCAATATTATTTTGCCTACCTACATGCTTTCCGGCTCAGGCACTGAGGACGACCCTTATATCATTGCCAACAATAGCGATTTTGAGACGTTTCTTATCAATCTGGCTGATGATACCGAGAGTTTCGGTGCAGGTCTTAAGTTCAGTCAGACAGCTGATGTGGTGGCACCTGACCAAAGTCCCCTGATTACAGGAAGAGGCTATTGGGGTGCTCCTTTTGCCGGAATATACGATGGCGGAGGCCACGCCATTACAAATCTCTATTATCATGGCAATAATCGTGAAAATTCTGACTCAGGATTTGGCATCTTTCAAAAACTTCTTGGTTCTTCTACAATCGAGAATCTTTCATTGACAGGTGTTAGTGTCACTGGTCTGTATAAAGAATCAGGAATGATTGCAGGTTCTGTTTCCGGTGATGTAGTTTTCAGGAATATTTCTCTATCAGGTAATATCGAAGGTGGGTCTTCAATAGGCACCCTCGCCGGTATAGTGTTTGGAGGAAATCTTACAATAGATAATGTTCGATTTTCGGCAACCGTAAGCGGTAATGATAATATCGGTGGGCTTATAGGAAAGGTTAACAACGGTGCAGGGATTACAATATCCAACGTAACGACACCTGATTATCATTTCTCTGTGGCAGGACATAATCATGTAGGCGGCTTAATTGGCGAGAATGGTGCGTCTGCATCTTTTAACAATATAAGAATCGAACATAAGGTTTCAGATGAAGATTCAGATATCCGCATTATTTCCGGTAAAGGCGATGGTATAGGCGGTCTCATCGGATCGGTACCTAACAATACTAAAAATATAATTTTCTCCGACTGTTATGTTTTGTGTCCGTTGGGAGGTAATGATGCCAATAGCGTAGGAGGTCTTGTAGGTAATGTGGAAGGCAAAGAGATGCACATTACCAATTGTCGTATCTACTCTGTTATAGCTGGCAAGACTTATGTAGGTGGTCTTATAGGAAAGGCAACTATGCCTTTACTTTCACCCGGTCTCTTCATTTCGGGAGAAGATTTCTCCACACGAATTGCAGTAGACGATGCTGACGCTAAAGTATCTGGTGTAGACTACGTAGGCGGCTTCGCCGGATGGTGGGAAGGTAATCTCAGCATTGAACCTCAAATTAAAATCAACGCACCTATAATTTCCTCGGGTTCTGCTGCCGGAGGTGCATTTGGAGGTGTCTATAACAGTTCGGTTGATGCTACTCGTTTTCTTATTGGCTCTGGAGGTTCAGGTGCAAATACTCTCCATATTTCCGGTAAGAAGGAAGTCGGCGGAATTGTTGGCCGTTTATGGAAGTCAACCTTAACTTCCAATTCGACTTTTGATTTTGCAGTTGAAGGAGATAACGCTAAGATTCCCAAAGTAGATCAATTTCATACTGCTTTCGATGGCGTAGTAACAGGTACTGAGGCTGTCGGTGGTTTAGTAGGTTATGGTCTGATAGCTGAAATACGTGGAGCTTTCTCAACTGCCCATATTACCGGAACAGCTGAAGTAGGAGGAATAGTAGGAAAAATGGAAGATGACGCCTACAACAGCTCAAATGTGGAAGACTGTACCTTCAATGGCATCCTTGATTGTTCAGAAGCTGATAAAGTAGGTGGTATCGTAGGCCATTATAGGTCAGTAGGTCAAGGTAAGGTACATGATTGTGTAAATTACTCTAATATAACAGGTGGCGACTCTGAAGGAGGAACTGCTGGAATCATAGGGTATATATCCAAAACAGCGCCTACTAATGTTAAGGTACTTCAAGTGATGTGGTGTGCTAACGTAGGAAAAATCAATGGCCTCATGCATGTCGGCGGAATTGTGGGAAAATCACAGGAGGAAGATTGTTATTCCAGCTCAGGACAGGTCAAGGAGGCTACAATTTCAATTTACTCTTGTGTCAACACTGCCTCGATATATGCTGAAGGAGGTTCATCTTCAAGCTCAGCCGTTGGTGGTATTCTTGGCTTCTCTAATTATCTCACCCGTGTGGCACAATGTGCTAATCATGGAGAAGTGTATGGACATAACGCTTGTCATGGCATCGGAGGAATCGCCGGAAGTATGGGCGAAGACCCCACTGGCGCTGGTTTAGTAACTCAATATCTTAATGTTCTTCTGGAAGAATGTCTCAATACAGCTTCTATTAATGCTGGCGCACGCTCTTCATTTGTCGGTGGCATACTCGGCTATCAAGAAGAAGGCAACCTGAGCAATGTGAATAATTGCGTAAATCATGGTAGGATTGTTCCTAATCAAGATCATGATAGCGGTGGTATCGTAGGATGTGTGGATCATCTGACCAACATCTACCGTTGTGTCAACAAAGGAAAGGTAGAGCACGGCAATGCTATGATTGGTACCCACAAAAGCGGTTCTATCTTCTATCATGACTACCTGTACTACCTTGAGGGCACAGGAAGCGGATGGCCGAGTGCCAAGAAATTATCATCTGACCTCTTTACTGTGGAATATCAGTATAATGGCTTTGATTTCAAAGATATATGGAAAATGACTTCAGATGGGCCGATGCTACGTAAAAATCGCTGGAACTATATCTAATAAATACTTTGGCTCAACAACAGCCGTTATCTAATTGTGTTTCTCCCATACAAAAAATATTTTTGGTATGGGAGAAACACAATTACTAAATTTAAACGAATTACCATAACTTTTACATCATGATTTCATTCATAATTGCGTTAGTAGCTCTTGTCTTGGGCTACTTCATATATGGTGGTCTTGTGGAACGTGTGTTTAAGACAGACCCCAATCGCCCTACTCCAGCTTCAACAATGGCTGATGGCATTGATTATGTAGCTATGCCAACTTGGAAAGTCTATCTTATCCAATTCCTTAATATTGCCGGTGTAGGACCGATTTTCGGAGCTATAATGGGCGTTATGTATGGTCCCGCTGCTTTCCTATGGATTGTACTCGGCACAATTTTTGCCGGCGCAGTTCATGACTTCATGTCCGGTATGATTTCACTTCGTCTCGGAGGCAAATCACTTCCGGAGATTGTAGGAAGTGAGCTTGGAAAGAAAATCAAGATAGTGATGAGTGTCTTTACTTGTATTCTACTTGTGATGGTGATAGCTGTATTCGTAAGGACACCTGCCAATCTACTTGCTACTCTGACACCCGAGCATCTTAATGCAACCTTCTGGGCAGTCTGCATTTTCTTCTATTATATTCTTGCTACACTACTGCCTGTTGACAAGCTCATTGGTAACCTCTACCCTTTGTTTGGCTTCGCTCTTCTTTTTATGGCCGTGGGTATCATGAGCTACATGATTTTCAATGGAGTTGCTATACCTGATGGTTTTTCAGAAGGATTATTCAATCGTCACCCATCAGGCGAAGCTGCACCAATATTCCCGATGATGTGCATTTCGATAGCCTGTGGAGCTATTTCTGGCTTCCACGCCACCCAAAGTCCTATGATGGCCCGCTGTCTTAAAAATGAGAAACACGGCCGCATGGTGTTCTATGGTGCTATGGTCTCTGAGGGTATCGTAGCTCTGATTTGGGCAGCTGCCGCTATTGCTTTTACTGGAGGCTACGGAAAACTCGCCGACTATATGGCTTCACACGGACAGGACGCAGGTATTCTCGTACACGAAGTTTGTGTGAAGTGGCTCGGTACCTTTGGAGGTATTCTGGCAATCCTTGGTGTAATTGCTGCTCCCATCACCACTGGCGACACAGCAATGCGCAGTCTGCGACTGATAATTGCAGATTCCATAGGGTTGCAACAAAAGAAATTTATGAAACGTCTGCTTGTAACCCTACCCATCGTAGGCTTCAGCTATCTCCTTATAAACGTCAATTTTGACATTCTCTGGAGATATTTCGCTTGGTGCAACCAGACACTATCCATCTTCACACTCTGGGCTTGCAGTGTTTATCTCACTCGAAACAATCCTACCAGCAAAGCCTATCTCCTCACGATGATTCCGGCAATGTTTATGACAGCCCTATGCGTCACCTTTATCTGCTATGCTCCCATGGGCTCATACGTAGAAGGCATAGGCTTACCACTCCACTACAGTGAAGGTGTCGGCCTGGTAGCAATGACCCTCTGCACCTACCTCTTCATGAAATGGAAAAGAGCCATACCCACAGAAGCTCCCTTAACCGCCTAACCATACTCTCTAAACATCAACTGCGTCTCACCCACCTCGGCTGAGACGCAGTTGATGTTTACACACCTCTCCCCTTCGATTATAATCTCCTTACCAGCCTTCAGATATTCTCCGAATGAACCCTTATGTTAAACGTACTCATCTCTTCTTGGCCTTTACATATTTTTGATTGGGAGCAGTAGCTGATTCTGGATGAGTTAATTTCAAAAAACCTGCTTCAACTAAAGGTAAGATATACTTAATCTTGTGACGAGTTTGATTAGTTATACCAAGCCTCTCCATAATTTCAGCAGCTGAACGAGGTACTGAACAGAAATTAATAATATCTATTTGCTTTCCCGTCAAGTCCTTTTTTGAAAGCCCCTTGGAAGTCACTTGATTCGTTGCTTGGTTACTTTTACCCTTACTTAGTTCCTTTTCTGGGCTACTTGGTTCCTCCGCTTGGTTACTTTTACCCTTACTTAGTTCCTTTTCTGGGCTACTTGGTTCCTCCG
>CAYNUE010000068.1:17896-18675 GCA_964400325.1 uncultured Sangeribacter sp.
CTTGATTTTTTACCGGTTCATTTGACGTCTTTCTCGGAATGGTAATGATAAATTCCTTTGTTTTTTCGTCATTATCAAATTTCATCTCAACACCTTCATCAATGGCACGCAGTAGGCCGGTCCCGGCACCTGAGTAAGGAAGCAGGAAGTTGGCATGATAGAACAGCTGCTCATTACGCGGCATAGATGTACCTTTTTCTATGTCATCAACTACTAATCCTTGGGGCAAATTGCCGGGACTATGAATCTCTATCCGATTATCGAGTATGAAGATGCGAATCGGTGCAGGGCGCACAAGTGACCTATGTATTAGAGCATTCATGACCAACTCTGACAAGGCACGGTAGGAAACCTCTAATACTCCTTGGGTATTAAACTCATCACCGGGTTGAATGTACCTCAAATTCCTACGGAAGAAAGCCATTATTGTCTCATATTGATATAATAGATTTCCCTCCATATCAGCATCATTTATCTTATCTCTGAATAGGCTTCCTCCAAGGCTATTTCCGTAGAAAGAAATACACTTGGCCGTAAGTGTCGGACGAACCAACTGGGGAGCCTTGCCAAATAAGATGAGGCCGGCCAATGTTAGATGACCGTCAGGACGCATAAGACGGAGATTCATAAGTAACCGCTCCAAAGATATATTGCGAGAGATTGCTGAGATAATCTCAGTAAGACTCTTCTTATCGTAGTCGGCCGGTTCAATACCGCTTTTCTTTAAAGGATTCTCAAAGCGTTTCAGAAGATACTCCTTGAAAGTGTCAAGATCCAAA